>JACDQM010000132.1 GCA_015657635.1 Roseateles sp. | reverse complement strand
CGCCGAACAAGGCGGCCGCGGCCAGGCTGAGCAGGGGGAGGAGGAAACGGCGACGAGCGGTCATGTGAGCAACTCCGATTGAGCTTGGGCGAACGGGGCCCGTGGCGTGAGAGGGGGGGCGGAATCAGGAATCGGGCGGTCCATCGAAGGCGAGGTGTGTTCAGGATCGGCCAGCGAGGCATAGAGCCGGGCCTCCGCGGCAGCATTCAGCGCCTGCGGTGGGCCATCGAACACCACGGCCCCTTGATGCAGGCCCACGATGCGGTCGGCAAAGCGCCGCGCCAAATCGAGTTGGTGCAAGCTGATCACCGCGGCCAATCCATCACGCCGGCATATACCGTGCAGCCAACTCAGCACCTGCTCGGCGGTATGGGGGTCAAGACTGGCCACCGGCTCATCGGCCAACAGCAAGCGGGGCTGCTGCACCAAGGCGCGGGCCACGCCAACACGTTGCTGCTGCCCGCCTGACAGGGTATCGGCGCGCGCCAAAGCCTTGTCCAGCAGGCCCACGCGATCGAGCGCATCAAGTGCCAGCCGCTTGTCCTGCAGCGACCAAGGCAGCAGACTGGCCCAAAGACGGCGCCGCCCCAAAGTGCCCATCAAGACATTCGCCAGCACAGTCTGGCGCCCGATCAAGTGATGCTGCTGAAACACCATGCCGGTGCGTTGGCGGTGAGCCCGCAAGGCCGCGGGCGTGTTCAGGCTCAGACCCAGGTCATGCACCCGCACCTCGCCCGAGCTAGGACGCACCAGACCGTTGAGCGCCCTCAGCAGGGTCGACTTGCCCGCGCCCGAACGCCCGAGCAGCACCAAAATTTCACCCCGCTGCAGCTGCAAATCGGTCGCATGCAATGCGGTCAAGCCGGTGCCGTAACTCACACTCAGGCCGTGGGTGCTGATCAAAGGTGACTCGGGAGTGGGGGAGGAGCTCATGGGCCGTTTCTGGAGCAGGCCAAAGGGCCCGCTGTGATGCGCCGATATTGGCTGGGCCACATGTCGCGCGCATTAATCAAGCTGTCACGGCGACCGCACAAGCTATCGCTTTCATCTATGGATGCTTGCCATGTCACCCCTGAGCCTGCTGGCCTCGCTGAGAGCCTTTGACGCCACCGCCCGCGCGGGCAGCATGTCGGCCGCGGCCCGCCGCATGGGCCTGCAGCAACCCACCCTGTCGGCACAGATCACCCGCCTAGAACGTGATCACGGGGTGGAGCTGTTCTACCGGCGCGGCCGCCAGTTGGTGCTGACCCCTTTCGGGGAACTGCTGCGCGAACACACCCAACGGCTGTGTCGCGCCGAAGACGACATCCAGTCGCTGTTGGTGGCAGTGAAGGGCCAGTTCGAAGGCCGGCTGCAGCTGCACGCGATCGGGCCATACAACCTGACCCCGCTGTTGAGGCGATTCCGTGCCGAACGCCCCGGGGTGCAGGTGCGGGTGGGGGTGGGCGACTCGCGGCAGATCATTGCGCGCATCCTCGACCACGATGGTGATGTGGGCCTGGTGCTGCAATCGGTCGATCACGCCGAATTGAGCTGCCTGCCCTACCGCCGCCAACCGCTGGTGGTGTTTGCGGCGCGAGAGCACCCCCTGGCCGCACAGGGCAACGTCAGTTTGGAAGACCTGCACGGGCAGGAGTTCGTGCTGCGCGAAGAGGGTTCGGGCACCGTCGGGTGTTTGAGCAGGCGCTGGAAGCCGCGGCCTGCGGGTGCGCTGCCGCCTGGAAATGGGCAGCCGTGAAGCGGTGCGCGAGGCCGTGGCGCAGGGCATGGGCCTGGGTATCGTGGCCGACACCGCCTATGTGCCGGACCCCAGATTGGTTCGGTTGCCTTTGAGCGGCGTGGTGCTCAGCACCCACGCACACCTGATTTGCCGCAAAGACCGCCAGGTGATGCCTTTGGTCGCCAGCTTTCTTGCGCTGGCGCAGCAGATGGCGGAAGTCGCTTGACGTGGAAGTGCGGCCGCGTTTGGCAGCGGGGCTTCGATGGGCTCAGCCCGAACGGCAATTTGGCGTGGCACGAAACTATCTGACCCCGTTCGCCCTGAGCTTGTCGAAGGGCGCCGATCATCCTGAGCCCGTCGAAGGGCTTGTCCGAACACTGTCAGCGGTGCTTCAACAGGCCCGAACGGAAATTGGGAGGCTCGGCGGGCGGCTTGAAGGCCGCGGCGGCTCACACCACTGTCACCGGCCCAATCCCCAGCTTGGCGTCTTCAAACGGCTGGCGTTGCAGCTCGTTCAAGACGCTCATGCAATAGGCCAGGGAGGGTGTGGCCTTGCCGGCCTACGCCGCGGCTATGTTGAGTTCTTCCTGCGGCCACTTCCTGAGTCAGCTCTTCGCGCCCGTCGACGATGTTCAGCACGTCTTCGAGATCGTGGCTGCTCATGAAATCGCCGCCACCGCGGCTGGCAAAAGCCTCCAGCTTGGTAGCGACAAAAGCCACGGCACACACCAGCCGTACCGCGGCGAATCCGCTGTCCGGCATCAAGGCGGCCCGCATGGCCGAGCCAGCTGCGTACATCTGGCTCTATCGCAATGATCACGACTGGCTGACCGAGACGACGGCCGATATGGTCCGAGCGGTGCGCGTTCCGCCGCCCCGCGTGGACTGGGACGCTCGGGACCGGCAGCTTGCCGATCAGGTCCGCAAGGTCGCGCTGGAGATGTTTGAGACGCAGGCCATTCGCCGCATAAGGTTGTCTCAGCTCTATCAGCGGATCCCGGAACTGAAGGCCAAGATCCTCAGGCTTGACCGCATGCCGCTCACGCGGGCGGCGATCCTCGCTGTGGTCGGACAAGTCCGTACCGGTTGACGCCTTTCTATCCTGTTCGGTCAAAAGAAATGCCCCGAGTCACATCGTGCGGCCGGGGCATGGGGGTGGCGCGGTTTGCATCTCAACGGCGGAGGAACAGCTCCGCATGTTCATCTAGCCGTGCCTTGACCTGCGCCCATCCAGGAAGGTGCCGCGAGAGCGTGGCGTAGAAGTTTCGACTGTGGTTGTGATGCTTCAGGTGACACAGCTCGTGCAGAAGCACGTAGTCGATGGCCTCGCGCGGCGCAGCCACCAACCAGGGGTTGAGCGTCAGCCGACCTGAAGTAGAGCAACTGCCCCACTGGCGCGTCATGAACTGCAGCCGGAACGGGGGCTGATGGCGAATCCATCGCAAAGGCACTGCGACTGCTGCGAGGCGTTGCGTGAACACTTCGCGGGCACGGTCCCGATACCAAGTGTCAAGGGCCGATCTGATGGTCCCGGGATCGTGCTCGGGTGCGCTGATGACCAGGAAGGCGGCGCGTAACTTAGCCACTGGCCTTGCATCAGCCTGCACGATCACCTTGAGTCGATACCGCCTTCCCAGGTAGTGGATCGACTCCCCGCTGACGTACTCTCGAGGTAGCACGTGCGCCAGTCGCGCCTTCGCCGCGCCGACATGCTGGCTGATCCAGCGAGAGCGCTTTCGCACTGCAGCGACGACGTCTGCCAGCGCAGCAGACGCTGGTGCATCAACCTCAACACGCCCATCTGGCTCAACGTGAATCGCAATGCGCGTCACAACCCGAGAAGGCTGCCGGCGCAGGTTGAAAACGATCTGCTCGTCCCCGTAGGCCACCCGGTGCTGGCCATTGAGCGCATCTGCGTTCATGTTCAGGCCTTGCTCAGGCCGACGCGGGTGATTTGGACGACTTGTTCCACCACCTGCTTCGCGTTGTCCAGGCCGAGGCTGCCAAACAGCAGCGGCAGGAGGCCCTTGCGGATTGCGGCCTCGATGTTCTGCGGGTTGAGTGAGTTCTCGGCCACCGCGTCCTTCACAACGGTATCGATTGCCAAAGACTGCTGCACCAAACGCTCGACTGCGGTCGGATCAAAGGCAGCGAAGCTCTTTTCGCCGAGAACCAAGCGGATGGCCCCGAAGTAGGCCTTCGCGTGCGGGTTGGCTGCCAGCGCGTCCGGCGTGCCCGGCGTCACACGCGACTCAACCTGTTCCTCGAAGGACTTGAACAAGGCGTACTGCTTCAGCGGGTGGTCGAACATCGCCTCTGCCTCGGCGATGGCCTGGCGCAGCAGCTCGCCGAACACCTTCTGTGCATAGGGGTCTTCGGCCAACTCCTGCTCGATCGTCTTGCGCAGCCGGGTGCGTATCAGGTCGGTCTCGTTGCGCGTCTTCTCTTCAGACCACTGCTCGGGGTCCTCGGCCCGGCCGAGCTGATGCACCAGGTACACGCCTTCAGGCTCGCGTACCTCCTTGCCGATCACCTGCTTGTCGACCAACCGGCGGATCTGCTCTTCGTAGCTGCTGTAGTCCACCGTTTCCATCGCGTCGCGGCGGGCTGTCTGGCGCAGCTCGGTGAAGAAGCGCAGGTCACTCTTGTAACGCGCGATCAGCGCCTCGGAGAAGCTCTTGTCCTCGAAGAAGCTGCGGCTGGAAAGCGCCGTCTGTAGGCACAGGCCGAATTCGGTCAAGGCCGCATAGAAGTCATCGCGCAGCTTCTGACGCTCGTCGTAATCCTCACCGTCTGCCGCCGTCACGAACTTCGGCGTCAGTACCTGGCGGAATTGCTCGCGGTCGAGCTTGTTGACGACACCCTTGAAGAACGACCACAGGCGGTCGTGCAACGCTGGCAATCGCTTGTACTCGGTGCCGATGTTGCGGTAAAGGCCCTCGATGTCGGCCACGTCGAAGCCGCTCTGCGTGCGTGTCTCCAGGTCCTGGTAGGCGCGGATCGCCGTGTCCAGCTCTTCCAAGATGCCGCGGTAGTCCACCAGCACGCCGTAGCGTTTGTCGTCGTGCAGGCGGTTGACCCGCGCCACCGCCTGGATCAGGTTGTGGCCCTTGAGCGGTTTGTCGATGTAGAGCACGGTGTTGCGCGGCTCATCGAAGCCAGTGAGCAGCTTGTCCACCACGATCAGAAGGTCCGGCCCGTCGTCCGTGCCGAAGTCGCCGACGACCTGCTTCTCGTACGTCTCGGCGTCCAGGCCGCTCGCCAGTACGGTCTGCTTCCACCACTTCTGCACTTCGGGCAGCGTGTCTTCGTCGACCTCGGCGTTGCCTTCGCGCGTGTCGGGCGGTGAGATCACGATGGCGCTGGTGACCAGGCCCGTTTCGTCCAGCGCCTTCTTGTAGCGGATCGCGTCGAGCTTGCTGTCGGTGGCCACCTGGCCCTTCAGCCCAAGGCCGAGAGACTTGATGTTCTCGCTAAAGTGGGTGGCGATGTCCCATGCAATCAGCTCGATGCGGCCCGCGGCGCCGTAGATCGCGCCCTTCTTGGCGAACTTCTGCTTCAGGTCGGCGCGCTGCGCGTCGCTCAGGCCTGCGGTGATCTTGTCGAACCAGCGGTTGACAGCCTCTTCGTTGATCGTCAGTTCGGGCACGCGCTCTTCGTAGAGCAACGGCGCCACCGTCTCGTCTTCCACCGCGCGCTGCATGGTGTACGCGTGCACGATGGGGCCGAACTTGTTCGAGGTCTTCTCGTCCTTCAACAACGGCGTGCCGGTGAAGGCGATGTAGGCCGCACGGGGCAGCGCCTTCTTCATACGCTCGTGCGTCTCGCCGCCATGGCTGCGGTGCCCTTCGTCCACCAGCACGATCAGGTTGGCCGAGTCATTGCGACACTCCGGCAGCTTGGACGCCGAGTTGAACTTGTGCACCAGCGTGAAGGTGATGCGTTCCGTGCCGCTGCCGATGCGCCTGGCCAGGTCGCGCCCCGTCATCGCCCGGCTCTTCTCGCCGTCCTTCTGCGACGCGATGGCCGAGCCGAAGGCGCCGCCCGAGATGAAGTTGCGCGACAACTGCCCTTCCAGATCCACGCGGTCGGTCACCACGACCACGCGGCACTCGGCCAGTGCATCAACCAGCAGCAGTGCCTTCGTGAGGAACACCATCGTGAAGCTCTTGCCTGAGCCCGTGGTGTGCCAGACCACACCGCCCTCACGCCCGCCGTCGGGCCGAACCTGCCGGATGCGGGCCAGCAAGGCGCGGATGCCGAAGAACTGCTGGTAGCGCGCGACGATCTTGCCGACCTTGCGATCGAACAGCACGTAGCTGCGCAGGAACTCGAGCAGGCGGGCTGGCGTCAGCAGGCTGCACAGCAGACGGTCCTGGTCGGTGGGCTCCATGGGGTGAGACCACAGCGACTCGAAGTACGCCGCCAGGCTGGCCCGCTTGCCCTCGAACAACCGGCTGCACACCTCAGGCGGCAGCGGTGCGTTCTTTACCGCCGTCAGGTGGGCCGCATCAAACTCTTCCTCCCGCCAGCGCGCCCAGAACTTGGCAGCCGTGGCTGTGGTGCCGTAGCGGCCCTCGGTCTGGCTCACGGCCATCAGCAGCTGCGCGTAGCTGAAGAGCTGTGGAATCTCATCGGGCCGTTGGTTGCGCAGGTGCTGGCTGATGCCCTCGGCCACCATCGACTTGCCGGCATGTGTGGACTCGGGCCGCTTGGCCTCGATCACCACCAGCGGCAGGCCGTTGACGAAGCACACCACGTCCGGTGTGCGGTGGTGCGTACCCTGGGCCGACAGCACCTCCAGCTCTTCGGTCACATCCCAGCGGTTGGCCGCGGGATCGGACCAGTCGATGACGGCAATGGTGGGCTGGTGCTTCTTGCCGTCGGGCATGAACTCGGTGACGGTGATGCCCAGCGCCAGCTTGTCGTACAGCCGCTCGTTGGCCGGCAGCAGCCCCTCGGCCAGGCTGACGGCCGACAGTTCGCGCACCACCTGCTCGATGCCGCTGCTGGACAGCGGGTACCACCGGCCCTTGTACTCGTAGCGCCGTGTCTGCAGCACCTCGACCAGGCGAGACCGCAGGATGACCTCCCGCGTGCTGCCCCGTAGCGCCAGCGCCTGGGCCGTCGTCAGGAAGTTCCAGCCCAGGTTGCACAGCAGGTGCAGCGCCGGGAGGTGGGCGGCGTACTGCTCCTTCGAGTTGGGCGTGGCGGCCGTCATGGCGTGTTCTCGGCGGAGGGAAGGCGGACGCGGCGCCTGCCGGTGAGCAGGTCGGCCATCAGAGAGCGCTTTTCCTTCTGAAGGGCTTCGACTTGCGCCGCGCGCCCCCTCACTTCCTCTTCGGCCGCGTCGATCACCTCGGAGATGGCTCGCTGTTCCGGAATGGACGGCAGCGGGATCTCGATTTTCTTGAAGTCGCTCCATCGCAGCCCCCCTCGGCGGTCCACAGAAGCATTGGTGTTGGCCGCAAACACTTGTCGGTAGTGATCTGTCTTCAGCAGCTTGAACAGAAAGCCATGATCCACTTGTTCGCCTACCGAGAACACCGTGTACATCGGGCTGATCAGCGCACGGTCGTACAAACTCTGGTACCCGATCGAGCCCTCGTCGATGTGGTTGGTTGCGTACGCGAAGCAACCCTTGGGAACGAGCTTGTAAGTCGACGTGTCTGCGCTGAAGACACGCTTCTTGAAGTAGGTCAGCGAGTCGACCAAGCCCTCGTGCTTCGTGCAGGACAGAACGGGCAGCGCGTGGTCTTCTCCGTTCTTCTGGCTGATTTCCTTTGCTAGCTCGCCGATGCGAACGTGCTTCCAGTCCTCCGGGACTCGACCGATCTTGGTCGTCGCATACTGAGAGCTGACTGCGTATCCCGGTCGTCGAGCCCGTCCCATCAACAGGGTGTGCATCAGCGCCTGCTTTTGCTTGCGGCCGTTGGCCAGCAGCTGTTCCGTTGTCGCGATAGCCTCGTCCCAGGATGAGAGGATTCGCGCGATGAGCCGTTGCTCGTCAATAGGCGGCACAGGCACCTCAAAAGCACGAACGTCACTGGGGCTCACATGCGGTACTGCAGTTTCGGTCTTGCTGCCGACAAGATGATTTGCAAATCGCTCTGTGGAAATGACTTGAGATACGTAGCCTTGGTCAAGTCCTACAGTAGCTCGAATCCGTGCCACGCGTTGGACCAGCAGGCAGGGCAGATCGTCTTGCCGAACTTCGGCGCACTTCAGGCCTGCCTTTGTCACTGGACGATCCAGTGCCAAGACGACATCACCCATTCGCAACTGAAAGCGCTCTAGGACGCTTGCCGCCTCTGCTGGCCAGCGCCTTGCACCCTCCCAATCAATTCGGCCTTGCATGACGTTGTCACCACGCAAAAGGCGGATCGTCTCGGATAACTGATCTTCAGACTGGTAGCCTTCGCTGGAGAAGGCAAAGCCAGTCATCACGTCCGCAACTTCGCCAAGCGGCCGCCGTGCCCATCCCTCAGGCAGCATCGCCTTCTCCCTCGCACGACCTTCGCACTAGCTCCGGGCCGTCCCCGGTTACACGAATAAAGAAGTCGCCGTCGCCGTCGACCTGCAGCATCGGCAGCGGCTCACTCATACCCCAGCTCCTTCAGGTAGGCGTCCATCTGGGCCTCCAGCCGAGCCAGCTCTTCCTTGAGTTGCTGCCGCTCGCGGCGTACGGCCATCAGGTCGATTCCGGCCTCTTCCTCGAAGGTATCGACGTAGCGCGGAATGTTGAGGTTGAAGTCGTTCTCTGCGATCTCGGCCGGCGTGGCCAGGTGGGCATAGCGCGCCACGGGTTGGCGCGCAGCAGCGGTGTCCAGGATGCGCTGCAGGTCGGCCTCGCGCAGCAGGTTTTGGTTCTTGCCGGCCTCAAAGTCGCGGCTGGCGTCGATGAACAGCACCTTGTCGTCGGCCTTATGCTTGCGGAACACCAGCACCGCGGCGGGGATGCCGGTGCCGTAGAACAGCTTCTCGGGCAGGCCGATCACCACGTCGAGCAGGTTCTCCTCGATCAGCTTCTGGCGGATGCGCCCTTCGGCTGCGCCACGGAACAACACGCCGTGCGGCACCACCACGGCCATGCGGCCGGTGCCTGGCTTCATGGTCTCAACCATGTGCAGGATGAAGGCGTAGTCGCCCTTCGTACGCGGCGGCAGCCCGCGGCGGAAGCGGCTGAACTTGTCGGCATCGGCGCCTTCGAAGCCCCACTTCTCCAGGCTGAAGGGCGGGTTGGCCACGACGATGTCGAAGTGCTTGAGGCTGGCCGTGCCATCCAGCAGCTTGGGGTTGCGGATGGTGTCACCCCACTCGATGCGGTGGTTGTCTTCACCGTGCAGGAACATGTTCATCTTGGCCAGCGCCCAGGTGCTGCCGATGGCCTCCTGCCCGTAGAGCGCGTACTTCCGTGCGCCGCTGTGCTGGCGGATCAAACGGCCGCACTTCATAAGCAACGAGCCTGAGCCGCAAGTGGGGTCACAGATCTCGTCGCCGGGCTGCGGGTCCATCAGCCGGGCCATCAGCGTGGACACCTCGGGTGGCGTGTAGAACTCACCGGCCTTCTTGCCGCTGGTGGATGCAAAGTTCTTGATCAGGAACTCGTAGGCGTTGCCGATCACGTCGAGCTCACCAACGCGGCTCTCGCGCAAGTTCAGCTCGGGCTTCGAGAAGTCTTCCAGCAGGTGGCGCAGGATGTCGTTCTTCTGCTGCTCATCGCCCAGCTTGTTGCTGTTGAAGCTGATGTCCTGGAAAACATCGCGCAGCTTGCCGAGGTTGGCCTCTTCGATGGCGTGCAGCGCCTTGTCGATGCGCTCGCCGTTGCCTGGCGTATGCCGCAGCGCATGCAGGGCGTAGAAGCTGGCGCTGGCGGGCAGCACGAAGCGCTCGTTCTTGAGCATCTCCTCGATCAGCTCGGGATGGTCGCCGTACTGCTGCTTGTAGCCGTCGTAGTGGTCTTGCCAGACATCGGACACGTACTTCAGGAACAGCATGGTCAGGACGTAGTCCTTGTAGATGCTGGGGTCTACCGTGCCGCGGAACGTGTCGCAGGCAGCCCAGACGGCGGCATTAATGTCCTCTTGGCTGACGTTCGTTGTTTCAGTCATCTTTGGGCTCAGGAGAGATTCATGGGTTGTCCGCTGGCCAATGCACAGGCCAGGGCTTCGAGTTCTTGTTCTCGGTTGTGGATCAGCGCTGTCAGCAAAGCCCGCTCGCGTGCGGCCATGCTGGCGAGGTCGGCTATGAGCCTTTGGGTCCTGATGGACGGCAATGAGATCTCAAGCGCTTCCAGGGCTTGCCTGGTCACGCTGAGCTGGAGCGTTCCGGAAGCAGCTTGCAGGAGTTGCCGCTGGACGGGACCCTGCCCAACCAGCCAAACCAAGAACTCCGGCAGGACCTGATCTGGATTCCTGAGCGTGAGGTGGAAGAGATGGGGGCCACAGACGGCCGAGCCCGGTGGCTGATCCACATACGCCGCGTAGTAGCGGCTACCCCGCGTGACGAACAGGAGATCGCCTGGCTTCAGCCAGTCTGGCTCCTTCCGTCCTGCCAATTCCGTTCGGACCGCAGACGGCCAGTCGATGTTTCCGGATGGAAGGATGTCCTTCATCTGCGCGACCACAACGGAGCCTGAGGCGACGACCTCCACCGCGCCACGAAATGGGTGGCCGGAGCGGATGTGTGCCAAGTCCCCCAATCTCGTTTTCATTGCGGCATTGCTCATGTTGCGAATATTACATGACTCGTGCTAGGATGTCATTATGGTTTTCTATAGCAGCATTGTCGATGCCGCGATAAAAAATGAAAACAACAACTACAAGAAGGGAGATGACAGCATGAAAGCGGGAACACTTGACACTTCCCCAATTGGGAAGTCACAATTTAACCAAGCCGGGGGGCCAGAGTAAGGCCTATGCAACTAGTCAACACACCAATCCTCGAGGAGCTGAAGGCCAGTCACGCTGATGCACGAGGGGCGCTGGATGCCTGGCGAGCTGAAGTGGAGAAGGCCACTTGGTCCACCCCGCAGGACATCAAGGACCGGTACGCCACAGCAAGTTTTCTGAGTGGCAACCGGGTGATTTTCAACATCAAGGGCAATAGCTACCGGCTGGCCGTCAAAGTCCGCTTCCAAAACGGCATCGTCTTGATCGAGTGGGGCGGCACACACGCCGAGTACGACAAGAAGAACTTCGGCCAGTGAGCCCCAATGACCCTCGAGACCAGGAGAAGAACATGAGCACACAGATTCGAGTACTGAAGACGGACGGCGATCACGCCGCCGCCGTGGCTCGGCTGTCTGAGCTGATGGACAAGGACCCTGCAGCGGGCTCCGCCGATGATGCAGAGCTTGAACTGCTTGCTCTGCTTATTCAGTCCTACGAGCAGAGCAAGTTCCCTCCGTCGCCCCCGGACCCGGTCGAAGCCATCTTGTTCCGCATGGATCAGCAACGCCTCGCGCAGAAGGACTTGGTTCCTTACATTGGCTCGCTGTCGAAAGTATCCGAGGTGCTCAGCCGCAAGCGTCCATTGAGCTTGGCGATGATCCGCCGGCTACACGCAGGGCTAGGCATTCCGGCCGAAGTACTGATCGGTGAGAGCCAAGAGCTGACCCCTGACCCGACGGTGGACTACACCAAGTTCCCGTTAGCCGAAATGCAAGAGCGCGGCCTGTTCGGCTCAGTCAAGCGGCCGGTTCAGTATCTGAAGGACTACGCTGAGGAACTGGTCACTGGCTTCTTCCGCTGCATGACGGGTCTAGGCGGTCAACCCGTCATGCTCCGCGCCACGCTTCACCAAACTGGCGCACGCACGATGGACGAGTACGCGTTCAAGGTGTGGCAGGCCTGCGCTCTCAGGAAGGCCCGCACGCTGACCCTGAAGGGTGCCTATCAGAAGAGCACCATCACCTCGGAGTGGCTTCGCGATCTGACACGACTGTCAGCGTTCGATTCCGGCCCCCTGCTGGCCCAAGAGTATTTGTCTAATCACGGCATCGCCCTGGTGTTCGAACGGCACTTTGATAAGACTTACCTAGACGGGGCTGCGATGCTGGACGGTGAAGTTCCGGTTGTTGCGCTGACCCTGCGCCACGATCGTGTCGATAACTTCTGGTTTGCATTGCTGCACGAACTTATCCACGTCCAGAGACACCTCACCGCAGCCGAGCCTTGTATCGCTGACAACCTGGACGACAAGACTCGGACGAGCGATCAAGAGCTGGAGGCAGATCGGGAGGCGGGAGAGGCGCTCATTCCGGAATCCGTCTGGGTCAGTGCCGCTGTCAGGATCAGCCAGACGACTGAAGACGCCCTGAGCTTGGCGCGACAGCTTCAGATTCACCCAGCGATCATTGCTGGACGCGTGCGCAAGGAAACGGAGAACTGGCGACTTCTGTCGAACGTGATCAGTTCCGCTGGCAAGGTCTCGGACCTGTTGAAAACTCAACTGGTGCGCCAGTAAGAAGATAGGAGGTTGCGATGAAGCAGTTGAAATAAAACAAGGGGTCTTACCTGGACGGCAAGACCCCCTGAGTGGACTCGTTGACAACAACTCATCCGGTTTGGCGACCTAGAGTGTCATCGAGCGCCGTTCAGGCGTCAACCGTCCAAACAAAGGCCGTAGACCGGCCGGAGTGAATTCCGGCCGTATGGATTCCTTTCTTGGAGATTGTTTTGCGCTCTATCCACATTGACATCGCCGGCACGAAGCTGGCAACCACCCCTGGCGCCAAGCGTGGCCAGGATCTCATCAACCTGGGCAACGTTGTCGCGCCCGACCAACTAGTGCTCGAGGTCAACGGCGACGTCGACATCGCGATCAGCCCGAACGACGTCATCGTCGTCCGCGGCGGCGAGCGCTTCAGTGTCGGCGACGGTAGCCCGCAATTGCCCGACAACCCGGTCATGCGCAAGCCTATTGCGGCGACGCTGAACGAGCAACCGTTGGCCACTTTCGGCGGCGGCCGCCACGGCAAAGCCTCGGTTGCCGAACTGGTGAACTGGGCCGGCGGCGGCGGCCAAGACATCTGGATAGACCTCGATGGCCTGGCCGATGAGCTGCTGCTGCCGACCGACCGTGTCGTGGTCCAACCCGCAGACCACTTCATCTCGGTGCCGCGCGAGGAAGAAGATCGCCTCTATGAGGTCATCGTCATCCTCGACGGCGAAGACAAGGCCCGCCGCTTCCCCGCCGCCATGACGGTCCTCCAGGCCATCCGCCGCAGCCTTCCGCCCCGCGACCGCCCTAACGCCTCCGACTTCGAAATGGTCGACGGCAACCTTGGCACGTCGTCGCTCGATGTGAATCTGACGTTGAAAGCCGCGGGCGTGCGTGACGGTCACGTCCTGTCCATCACCAAGAAGAACGGCGGCGGCGGGTGAGCGCGGCGGCCATCGTCAACCCGAAGCTGGCCGCAGCCAGCTTCGGCAAGGCGATCCAGCCGTTGCTCACCGGGCGGGAACGATACGGGCAGTTCGGGGCTCGCCTCGTCGCGTATTCGTTCCCGTTCCTTGATGTGGACCTGGATTGGTATGCCCACGGGCGGACCATTCGGCTCCGCGTCGATGGCACGGACTATCCGTACCGTCCGGTGGGAGGGTGGTGGATCGACTCTTTGGGCGCGCGTCTGTTGCCCGGCCAAGCACTGCTGCCGGCAGGCAATGGATTTCATTTGCAAAGGCAAGACGGCACCACGGTAGCACCCTGGTTCTGCTTTATGGGCTGGCGCGAGTATCACGACCACCAGAGCCATCAAGAAGTACCGTGGGCATCTATCCGAAATGTGCCCAGGTACTCCGTCCTGCAACTGATTCTTCAGCTCCAGCGCGAGCTGAACAAGACTGGGGTAACACTGGCATGAAGATCAAACAGTGGAAAGTCAAACGCGACGTGCTCGTCCGGACCGAGGCAGCATTCCGCGCGGGCGAACATGAGGTTTTTGTGATCTGGTCCGCTGAGCACGTCAAGGCTGACGTCGTCGGCGAGCTGGTCGTGGACAGCTGCATCGTGCCCGCCCAGACGCCGGGTGTGACCGCTGAAGGCGTTTGGGTTCACATTGAAGGACGTGAGCTTCAGCGCATCCAGCTTGACAACTTCAAGACCGGGCGCCGCAGCATGATCCAGTTGCACACGCACCCGGGTGCGGACGTGCGGATGTCGAAGCTGGACCGTGCATGGGAGGTTGTCCGCCATGTCGGAGCTCTGAGCATCATCGTGCCGCACTACTGCCGCTTCGGCTTGCAGCTCGACACTAACGCCAACATCTACGAACGCGAGGAGGACGACTGGCGGCTGTGGGCGCCATCTGAGGCGCGCGAAAGGCTGGTGGTCGCATGAGTGCTGCTGAAAAGAACCGTCAAGCTCTGCTAGCGCTCTTCGGTGATGACGCGCTAGTTTCGAAGCTGTCCAGCACTCGCATCGCCGTGGCGGCCCCGTCGGCCCACACCCCCACTAGCGCCGCCTTGCTGGCCAGGGTGCTGGTCGACGCGTTGGCGCGCCTCTGGCCGAACATCGACTTCGTTGGAGAGATCGCGGATAGCCTGCTTGTTGTAGGCCACGACGCCGCAAAGGCAGGTGCAGCGCCCGTCGACGGCATGAAGCTGGGCTGGGCGCCGCCGTACGACATGGTGCTGAGCGTCGGCGGGCCGCCGCCGGACACGACGTCACCCTATCTCCAGATTGGCGCCGACGGATGGCATGTGCAGTTCGGCGAAGGGGCCATCTGCGGCAGCAGCATGAACCCGGTCGGCCCGGCATTTGCCGCTGGTCTCGCTGCGGCGCAGGTCTTCTCCCACTGCTTCGCATCCGCGCTTGACGGGTCTGGTCTGCGTCCGCTGGGCGACTGGAGCGTAGATGTGAGGGACCTCTTTAAGGCTCCGCAGCTGGAGCTGCGCGGCTTCCATCTCCAGGACACACACGTCTTCGGCGTTGGGGCAGTCACCCACGCTATGGCATGGATGATCGAGAACTGGCCGGAGCCGATCTCGGGCGAACTCCACCTGGCGGACAGCGATACCTACGGCGACGGAAACGGCCAGCGCTACGCGTTCATGAACGCCTCCAATATCGGGACGTCCAAAGTGAATGCAGTCGCGAGGCGCCTGATTGCTTCCCATCCACTGCTAGACGCAGCGCCACATGACAGGGGCTTGAACGACTACTGCGCAGACCGGGGGTACGACCGGCCGTTCTTTCGCATCATCGCGGGGTTGGACTCGGAGGAGTCCAGGCGCCATGCTGGCCTGAAGGACCCCATACGTGCCATCAACATGTGGACGAGTGGGTACTACATCGGAGCTGGTCAGTATGTGCCTGGAGACGGGCGCGGTTGCCTTGTCTGCGCCTATCCCGAACCAATCGAGGCGCAGCTCGACGAGGTCACCATGTTCTACAAACAAACGGGCTTGTACCCAGATGTCGTTCGAGAACTGCTGGACTCCGCTCGTGGCCTAACTGAGGCGGAAGCTCAAAAGGTCTCTCAGGCGAAGGGTGTGCCGGTTGAGCGAATCGTTGGCGAGCCGCTGCGCTCTGTGATTCCTGTGCTGTGCGCGACTGGCAAGGTTCCCTTGGAGGACGCAAAGAAGGCGGTCGATGTGCCATTCGCTTTCTCGTCATTGCTATCGGGCGTGTCGGGCTTCATCATGCTTTTGCGCGACGTGCAGGTGAGCAACGAAACCAGCGAGTGTTGGAATCAGCACGTCTTCAAGAAGCCGTCAGCCGCAATGATCAAGATCGAGGGCAGACATGTCCGGTGCGTCCGATGCGATGCCAACGCTTTGGCACGTAGCGGCGAATGACAACATCGCCCGTCAAGGCGCGCAGTTCGCCAGAGAATTGGCACGCGCCGAAGCGTGTACCCAGCGCCCATGAAGTGCGTATTGTCAGAGACGACGGCCAAGCCGCCGTGCTTGGATAGGAGGATGCACGTCGCCAAGCAGACCTACCTCTCGCTCCCCGGGCGCGTCGCGGGACGGGCTTCAGAGGGCTGATCTTGCAGAATTGTGCGCCACGAAGCCGCCCGCAGTCGTCTCAACGGCAGCACCGCCACACAGCAAAGCAGACCAGCGCGGTTGCCCGCCAACTGCTTGCAATCAACTCAGCGAGTTCACGATGCGGCATCTTCCCGACGGACTTTATTTGTTCGAGTCACAGTTGGTGTTCCTGGCAATTAAAGTCGTAAACACATACCTCGCCTCGGCGCGGCTTTGCGAGGAGGTAATCAACTTCCCCGCCGAGCCAAAGTCGTAAACAACGAGAAGCCAACCAGCAGCCAGCCCGAGATCAGCCGAGCGCCGTCTATCTCCACTCGTGGAAAAGCATGGCTTTGAGCTAGCCGATGTCGGCTTTGCAGCGAAAGGCATCGGACACCCCGAGCGCGCGCAAGTGACCTGAGCCGTGGGCATGCTGACCGATTTTTCGGTCCTCATGCCCACCCCCAGGATTCACATGCGCCAACTACGTCAAACCCTTCGACTGCACCTGGAATCGGGCCTGAGCATGCGCGAGTGCTCGCGCGTTCTGGGCATCGCCAAGACGACCGTCAACAGCATCGTCATGAAGGCCCGCGCCGCCGGCGTGGATTGGGCCACCGCTCAGACCTTGGACGATGCTGCCCTGGAAGCCCGCCTGTACGGCCCGCCCGTGCCGCGCGCGAGCACCCAGCTCGACCCCGACTTCGCCCTCGTCCACCAGGAACTCAAACGCCCCGGCGTCACCCTGCAGCTGCTCTGGGAGGAGTACCAGCGCAGCCTGGCCGATGCCGGCTCGCAGGCTTACAAGTACACCAGCTTCTGCGTGAAGTACCGTACCTGGGTGACCGGCCTCAAGCGCTCGATGCGCCAGGTCCATCCGGCCGGCGAGCGTCTGTTCATCGACTACGCCGGCCAGACCGTGCCGCTGATCGACGCCGCCACCGGCGAGATCCGTGCCGCCCAGATCTTCGTGGCCGTGCTCGGCGCCTCGAACTACACCTTTGCCTGTGCCACCCTGACGCAGACTGCCGCCGACTGGGTCGGCGCCATCATGGACGCGCTGGAGTTCATGGGTGGCGTGCCCCGGCTGATCGTGCCGGACCAGGCTCGCGCCCTGATCGCCCGGCCAGACCGCTACGAGGCCACGCCCGGCCGCCTGGTCGAGGAGTTCTGCGACCACTACGACGTGGCGATGCTGCCGGCTCGGCCGGCTCACCCCCGCGACAAGCCCAAGGTGGAGGTCGGCGTGCAGATCGTCGAGCGCTGGATCCTAGCGCGGCTGCGGCATCGGCGCTTCTTCACCCTGGCCGAGCTCAACACCGCGATCCGGGCCTTGCTGGCCGATCTGAACCAGCGCCCGTTCAAGAAGCTTCCCGGCTGCCGGGCCAGCGCTTTCGCAGCCTTGGACCGGCCTGTTCTGAAGCCGCTGCCGGCGGCCCGCATGCCCATCGCCCGCTTCAAGCGCACCCGGGTCAACATCGACTATCACGTCGAGCTCGACGGCCATTACTACAGCGTGCCGCACCGGCTGGTGCGCGAGCAGGTCGAGTTGCGCATCACCTCGACCACGGTGGAGATCCTCAGCCGCCAGCAGCGCGTGGCCGTGCACGCCTACAGCGACCGGCACGGCGCCCACACGACGACACCCGAGCACATGCCGGCCTCGCACCGCGCCCACCGGGAATGGACGCCGGCCAAGCTCATTGCCTGGGGAGAGCGCATCGGCGTGGCCACCGCCGCCGTGGTGCGCTGGCAGATGGAGCACCGGCCGCACCCCGAGCAGGGCTACCGATCCTGCCTCGGCCTGCAGAGCCTGGCGCGCCAGTTCGGCCATGAGCGGCTGGAAGCGGCCTGCGTTCGCGCCATGGCGATCCGCTCGCCGACCTATCAGAGCATCAAGTCGATCCTCACCACCGGGCTGGACCGGCAAGCCGCGCCGGCCCAAGCCACGCAAGCCACCTTGCCGCTGCACGACAACGTGCGCGGCCCCGATTACTACCACTGAAGAAGGAGAAGCTCTTGCTCAACGAATACACCCTGGATCAACTGCGCAGCCTGCGCCTGGACGGCATGGTGCACGCCCTGGCCGATGAAGGCATGCGCACGGCGGCGGCCGAGTTGTCCTTCGAGGAGCGGCTGGCCATGCTGGTCCAGCGCGAGGTCGACTGGCGCGACGGCAAACGCCTGGCCCGGCTGCTCAAGGCCGCCAGGCTCAAGGTCAGCAGCGCCTGCATCGAGGACATCAACTGGCGCGGCTCGCGCGGCCTGGATCGCAGCCTCATCACCCAACTGGCGGGCTGCGACTGGCTGCGCCACGGCCACAACGTGCTGCTCACCGGGGCCACGGGTTGCGGCAAGACCTGGCTCGCGTGCGCACTGGCCCAGCAGGCGGCACGTCAGGGATTCGCGGTGCTGTACACGCGGGCGCCGCGCTTGCTGGAGGAACTGCGGGTGGCGCACGGTGACGGCTCCTTCAGCCGGCGCCTGGCGCAATTGGCGCGCATCGATTTGTTGGTCATTGATGACTTTGCGATTGCGCCCATCACAGCCGCCGACCGCAACGACTTGCTGCAGTTACTCGACGACCGGGTCGGCAGCCGCTCGACCCTCATCACCAGCCAGTTGCCGGTGTCGGCGTGGCACGAGTGGTTGGACGATCCGACGCTGGCCGATGCGATCCTGGACCGCATCGTTCACTCGGCCCACAAGATCGCGCTCAAGGGCGAGTCGCTACGCAAGAAACAGGACTCGACATGAGGATCAAATCGACCAACGCAAGGCCGCCCAGGCCGGCCCAGTTCAGGCTGATCGCGGACACCTGAGCTACGATCAACCCACGCACTTGCGCGCGCCCAAACTGTCCGCGATCAGTTTGAAACGCTGTCCGCCATCACGCTGAAATGGCTGTCCGGGATCGCTGAAATCCGCACCACCTGGGGCCTCCAGCAGATCGTCAGCCACCATAGCTGGCAAACGTAGCAGCCTGCCCCGCGAGATCGATCAATAGCACGTGATAGGGCTGGGACCGGCCCGGCACCGCCATGCCTGGCGCCGACACCGGCATGCCAGGTACCGACAGCCCCAAGGCCTTCGGCCGCGTGGCCAGCAGTCGTTCGATCTCTGCGGCTGGCACATGCCCTTCGATCACATAGTCGTCGACGAGGGCCGTATGGCAGCTGCCAAAACGGTCGGGCATGCCCAGGCGCCGGCGTTCGACCGACGCGTTGTGCACGTCCAGCACGGCCACCTTGAATCCGGCCTCGCGAAGGTGCCCGACCCAGACCGCGCAACAACTGCAGGTGCGGCTCTTGAACACCTGTACCTCGGGCTTCGGGGTCGCCGCCAGCGCCAAGCCTGGCAGCGACACGCCGATCGCTACCAAGCTCTCCAGAAGTTCTCTGCGTCTCATGACACCATCCTCACGCGGCCGCTGAAGAGCCCAAGGCTTCCTGTGTGGGAGGAACCGGGGCAGAACGCGCTTCCCTCCTGAGCTGCCATTGCTTGACCAGCGCATAGAGCGCCGGGATCACCCCGAGCGTCAGTACGGTCGACGAGATCATGCCGCCGACCATCGGCGCGGCGATGCGGCTCATGACCTCCGAACCGGTGCCGGTACCCCACATGATCGGCAGCAGGCCGGCCATGATGGCCACCACCGTCATCATCTTCGGACGCACGCGCTCGACCGCCCCCTCCATCACCGCGCTGTACAGGTCTGCCGGGCCTGGCAGCCGCCCTTCGCCGCGGCAGCGCTCCCGCACTTCGGCCCAGGCATGGTCGAGATAGATCAACATCACCACGCCGGTTTCCGCCGCGACCCCGGCCAGTGCGATGAAGCCGACGGCAACAGCCACCGACAGGTTGTAGCCCAGCCACCACATCAGCCACACGCCACCGACCAAGGCGAAGGGCACCGACAGCATCACGATCAACGTCTCCGTCAGCCGCTTGAAGTTCAGGTAGAGCAGCAGGAAGATGGTCAGCAAGGTTACCGGTATGACGATCTTCATCTTCTCGACGGCACGCTCCATGTACTCGAACTGGCCGCTCCAGGTGATGTAGTAGCCCGGCGGGAACTTCACCTGATCGGCCACCGCCTTGCGGGCGTCAGCGACGTACGAACCGATGTCGCGGTCGCGGATGTCGACGAAGATGTACGCGGACAGCAACGCGTTCTCTGTGCGGATCCCCGGGGTGCCACGCGCCACGCTCACTCTGGCGACCTGCCCCAGCGGCACCATCGCGCCGCCCATCGTGGGCACCAGCACCTCGCGCTCGATCTGCTCCGGGTGGGTGCGCAGCTCGCGCGGGTAGCGCACCGTCACGCCGAAGCGCTCACGCCCCTCGACCGTGGTCGTGACCATCTCGCCGCCGAGCGCGCTGCCGATGATGTCCTGCAGTTCACCGACCGACAGGCCATAGCGTGCAAGAGCCTCGCGGTTGGGCTCGATGTTCAGGTAGCTTCCGCCCGTCAGCCGCTCCGCGAAAGCCGAGGTCGTGCCAGGCACAGCCTTGACCACCGCCTCGATCTCCTTGGCCAGCTTCTCCATCTCGCCGAGATCCTTGCCGAAGACCTTGATGCCGATCGGCGTGCGAATGCCGGTGGAGAGCATGTCGATGCGCGCCTTGATCGGCATCGTCCAGGCATTCGACACGCCCGGGAACTGCAGCGCCTTGTCCATCTCGGCGATCAGCTTGTCGGTGGTCATGCCCGGGCGCCACTGGTCCTGCGGCTTCAAATTGATCACCGTCTCGAACATCTCGATGGGCGCGGGGTCCGTCGCGGTGTTCGCACGTCCAGCCTTGCCGTAGACAGACGCCACCTCCGGGAAGCTCTTGATGAGCTTGTCCTGGGTCTGCAACACCTCGGCCGCCTTGGTGATCGACATGCCCGGCAGCGAGGCCGGCATGTACAGCAGCGTTCCCTCGTTGAGCGTCGGCATGAACTCGCTGCCGAGCTTGGAGGCAGGGAAGTACGTCAATGCCATGGTGATGACGGCCAGCGCAATCGTCAGCTTCTTCCAGCGCATGACACCGGCGATGATCGGCCGGTAGACCCAGATCATGAAGCGGTTCAGCGGATTCTTCGCCTCCGGCATGATCTTGCCGCGGATGAACAGCATCATCAGCACGGGCACCAGCGTCACCGACAACAAGGCCGCACCGGCCATGGAGAACGTCTTCGTGTAGGCCAGCGGCGCAAACAGCCGCCCTTCCTGGGACTCGAGCGTGAAGACCGGCAGGAACGACACGGTGATGATCAGCAGCGAGAAGAACAACGCCGGTCCGACCTCCTTGCAGGCGTCGAGCATCGCGTCGGCACGCTGCTTGACGGTGTGGACGGCCGGCAGCCGCTCGAGGTGCTTGTGCGCGTTCTCGATCATCACGATGGCCGCGTCGACCATCGCGCCGATGGCGATGGCGATGCCGCCCAGGCTCATCAAGTTGGAGTTCATGCCCAGCAGCTTCATGGCGATGAACGAGATCAGCACGCCCACCGGCAGCATCAGGATGGCTACCAGCGCCGAGCGCACGTGCATCAGGAACACGACGCAGACCACGGCGACGATCAGGCTCTCCTCGATCAGCGTGCGCTTGAGGGTGTCGATCGCCCGGTGGATCAGGTCCGAGCGGTCGTAGACGGCCTGGATCGACACGCCTTCCGGCAGCCCCGCGGAGATCTCGGACACCTTCGTCTTCAGGTTGTGGATCACCTCCAGCGCGTTCTGCCCGAAGCGCGACATCGCGATGCCGGAGACGACCTCGCCTTCGCCGTTCAGCTCCGACAGGCCACGCCGCTCGTCGGGCGCCATCTCGACGCGAGCCACGTCGCGGATCAGCACCGGCGTGCCGCCCTCGCTCTTCAGCACCAGCGTCTCGATGTCGTTGCGGCCGCGCAGGTAGCCCTTGCCGCGCACCATGAACTCGGTCTCGGCCATCTCGACCACGCGGCCGCCGACGTCGCGGTTGGAGTCGCGGATGACCTGCGACACCTTCATCAGCGGTATGCCGTAGCTGCGCAGCTTGAGCGGATCGACCGTGACCTGGTAGGTCTGCACGAAGCCGCCGAGCGACGCCACCTCGGCGACGCCGGGCGCCTTGGTGAGCTGGTAGCGCACATACCAGTCCTGGATGGTCCGCAGCTCGGCGAGCGTGCGGTCCTTGGCCAGCAGCGCGTACTGGTACACCCAGCCGACACCGGTGGCATCGGGTCCGAGCGAAGGCGACACCCCCTTGGGCAGCCGTCCGGACGCGAAGTTCAGGTACTCCAGCACGCGGCTGCGCGCCCAGTAGATGTCGGTCCCGTCCTCGAAGATGACGTAGACGAACGAGGCCCCGAAGAACGAGAAGCCGCGCACCACCTTCGACTTCGGCACCGCCAGCATGGCGGTGGTCAGCGGGTAGGTCACCTGGTCCTCGACCACCTGCGGCGCCTGGCCGGGGTACTCGGTGTAGACGATGACCTGCACGTCGGACAGGTCGGGCAAGGCGTCCAGCGGCGTCTTCAGCAAGGCCAGAACGCCACCGATGACGATGAACACTGTTGCGAGCAGGACCAGGAAGGGATTCCTTCCGGACCACTGGATGATCTTGGACAGCATGGCGCCCTCTGCTCAGTGGCCGGAGTGGGTGGACTGGCCCGCGCTGGCCGCCGGTGTGGCCGGCTTGGCCTGCGGCGCCACGTTGGGCACGGTTCCGGTCGAGGCGATCGACGTCACGACGAAGTCACCCGGTTGGCGTTCGACGAATTCGAAGCGCACGGCCTGGCCGGGCTTGAGTCCGCTGAGCAGCGACGCGTTGGCGGCCTTGAACTCCATCGTCATCGCCGGCCACTTCAGCGTGACGACCGGTCCGTGGTTGAGGCTCAGCGTGCCTTTCTTGGTGTCAACGCTGTCGATCGTGCCTTCGGCCTTGTGGCCGATCGCTGCCGCCGGCACTGGCTTGTCCGGCTGCGCCGGTGCTGCCGGCGCGGAGCCGCCGGTCGCCGGGCTGCCGTGTCCTGCGTGCCCGCCGAGGCCTCCCACTGCGGCCTTGAGGTTGCTCTCTGCATCGATCAGGAAGTTCGCGGCCACGACGACCGGTTCGCCGTCACGCACGCCCTTCAACACCTCGACGTAGTTGTCTGCTCGCGCGCCGAGTTCGACCTCGCGTGGCTCGAAGCGCCCCTCCCCCACCTGGACCAGAACGATCCGCCGCGTGCCGGAATCGATCACGGCGGAGTCCGGCACCGCCAGCACCGGCGACTTGCCACCGACACCGAGTTCCACCTGGGCAAACATCGCCGGCTTGAGACGCTGGCCGGGGTTGCCCAGCTCGACACGCACCGGGATGCTGCGTGTTTCGGCCTTCAAGGTGGGGTAGACGTACGTGACGCGTCCTTCGAAGCCTTCGGTCGGATACGCCGTGGTCGTCACGCGAGCCTTCGCACCGGTCTTGACCAGCGCGATGTCCTGTTCGGGCACGTCGGCGATCACCCAGACCGCCGACAGATCGGTGATCTGGTACAGCAACTCGCCCGGCATGAAGCGCATGCCCTGCAGCGCCTTCTTCTCGGAAACTATGCCCGTCACCGGCGACGGGAACGAGATCGTCCGCTGCGGCAGGCCTGACCTCATCAGGGCCGCCACCTGCGGCGCCGACAGGTCCCAGTTGCGCAGTCGCGCGAGGCTCGAGTCGGCCAGCTGACGCATGCCGGCCTGCGCCTCCGTGCCGGCCTCCTTCATCGCCTCGAGCCCTTGCATGGCGATCGTGTACTCGCGCTGCGCCGAAACCAGTTCAGGGCTGTAGGCCTCGAACAAAGGCTGACCCTTGGCCACCGGCTGGCCGGTCGCACTGACGTGCAGCCGTTCGACGTAGCCTTCGAATTTCGCGGTCACTGCAAAGGTCCGGCGCTCGTCCGGCTCGATGCGGCCTGCCGCCCGGATCGTCTTGCCGAGAAGGCGCATGCCCGCCGGCTCGGTGCGCACGCCCAATTTCTGAATCTTCTCGGTGCTGATGCGCACCTGGCCTGCCCCTCCGGCGCCAGCGCCAGGCGAGGCCTCGTCTTCGCCTTCGTAGACCGGGATGTAGTCCATGCCCATCGGGTCCTTCTTCGGCACCGGTGAGGTGTCGGCCAGCCCCATGGGATTGCGGTAGTACAGCAGCTTGCGCTGCTTCGGCACCGCAGCGGAGGGCGAGCCCTGGCTGGCCTCGGCGGACGAAAGTGCGGCGCTGCGCGTCTGCGTGCCCAGCCAGTAGCTGCCGGCGCCGACGGCACCGATCGCGGCGATCATGAGTACTGTCGTGGCGGTCTTCACAGGTCTTCTCCCACAATGCGTTCGATCTCGGCCAGACGCATCTGCGCCTCGACCTGTGTCTTCAGGATTTCCAGGCGGGCCTTGCGAATCTGGCGCTGCGCCTCGAGCAACATCGCGAACTCCGCCTTGCCGTTCTCGTAGGCGGCCAGTGCCGAATGAAGGCCGAGTTCCGACTGCGGCAATAGCTGGGTCTTCAGCAGCGTCTCGTTGCGCCGCGCGGCCTCGAGCCCGGCCAGATTGACGGCCAGGTCACCCACCAGTTGCTGCTGCAGCGCCTCGGCTCTCGACCGCGACGCGGCGACCATGGCCTCGGCTTCACGTTCTTGGCCGCGGCGAGCTTCCTGCTGCAGCGGGATGTTCATCTCCAGCATCACGCCCCAGGTGGTGATGCGCGAGCCCATCTGCGATGGGGACAGGCCGACGGTGAGGTCGGGGTAACGATTGCGCCGTGTGAGGTCGCGACTCTTCTGTGCGAGAGCCACGCGCGCCAGCTCGGCCTGGATCTGCGGATTGCCCGACCGCGCCCGCTCCGCCAGCGACGACGCATCGGCGGTGTTCAGCGTCGGTATCGCACGCAGCTCCAGGGGGTCGGCCAGCGGTGCGCCGCTTTCGCGCGCCAGCAGCGCATTCAGCCGCGCGCGAATCTGGCGCTTCTCGCTGTCGAGCATGATCAGCTCCGAGCGCATCGCCGTCTGTTCCAGCTGCGCGCGGATCGCGTCCGCTTGGGCGGTCAGTCCACCCGCGTAGCGCGCCTGCGCGACCTGCTCGAGCCGGGTCATCAGTCCAAGCACTTCCGTGGTCAGCCGCTCATTGCCAGCAGCGCGGTAGTACTCCGCGTAGGCTGCCTTGATCCGAGCTGCCAACTCGGCCCAGGTCGCATTCGAGCGGGCCTCGGCCTGCCGCACATCCGCGGCGGCGGCGTCCCGCTTGAGCTCGCGCTTGCCCCACAGGGGAAATGCCTGCATCAAGGTGTACTTGGTTTCACCGACCTTCCACGGCAGCAGGCTGGGCGAAGCGTCGCTGCCGTAGTTGTTGATGTTCATGAGCTCCACGCGCAGCACCGGGTCGGGGAGCGCCCCCGCCGGCCCCACACGTTGCGCGGCGGCTTCGGCCTCCTCGCGCATGGCCCGGATCTCCGGGCTCTGGGCACGGGCGTAGGCCAGCAACCCCGGGAGGTCGCGCCCCAACGGCGCCTCCTGGGCGACTGCGGCAACGGGCCCGGCAGCACCGAGGATCAGCCCTACCACCAGCAAGCCCGCCCAGCGCGGCACGCCTGGCCAAGCGCGATTGGCCTGACCCTGTACGGTCGTCATTTCGTCTTCTCCTTGGGCGCCGCTCGGAGGAGCCGGATACATGGGCGATCCGGGGTTCCGATCACGGCGGCGATACGGTCAGTCTTTCGAGGCACCGCCGTTGAAGACGGTCTGCGAAAGAACGCGAGATGCACGCGGGCAGCGCGGCCAGGCAGGCCGGCTGCTTGCGCGTGACCCCTATAGCGGGGCATGTCGGCCATCCCACCCATGCCCGCCATGCCGGCATGCGGGTCGGCCGGCTTGTTCGCCATGCCGGGCATGCTGCCCATTGCATCGGCGGGCTTGGCCGGCGCCGGCATCGCCATGCCCGCATGTGCGGGGGCGGCCGGTGCGGCGGCTGCGGGCTTGCCCATGTCCATGCCCGGCATGTCAGCCATGCCGCTGCCCATGTCCATGCCGGCCATGCCCATGTCGGCCATCGTGCGCACGGGCTTGGGGCCCAGCTCGGGCACCGGCGCGCTCATGCCGAGTTCGGGGGCGAGCGTGCCGCGCGCATACCCGATCCGTGCAATGGTCGGCACGAAGATCGTGTACGCCTTGGCTTCCTTGGGCTGCACGATCACGTCGTAGGTTTCACCGTTGCCGATGCGGAACTCGTCCACCTCGACCGGATTGACGTTCTGACCGTCGGCCTGGACCACCGTCATCGGCAGGCCGGGGATGCGAACGTCGTACAGGTTCATCGGCGAGGCGTTGATGAAGCGCAGCCGCACACGCTCGCCCGGCTTGAAGACCCCGGTCCAGTTCTCGTCGGGGCGCTTGCCTTGCAGCAGGAAGGACCACTCGTCGCCGCCGTCGCTGTAGTCGGTGGGATCCATGCGCATCTTGGCCCACTCCCGGAAGCGCAGCACCGGGCCTGGCATCGTGCCGGTGATGGTGATGCCCTGCGCGGGCTTGCCGGTGACGTTGAGTGGGGTCTCGGCCACGGTCAGGTCATAGGCGCGCGACACCGGCGTGTCGCGCAGGTCGACCGCCCTCACCTGTGCCCAGGCGCGCGGCAGTGCCGCCAGCGCGCCCAATCCGGCCAGGGTCTGCAGAGTTCGGCGCTTGGACGCATCCATCGGGGACAACCTCATCGCCGGGGTTACTTCGCAGCTTCGATGGCCGTGACGACGATCGCGCCATCGGCCTTCTCGGCGGTGAACGTTACCTTGTCGCCGGCCTTGACCTTGTCCAGCAGCGCCGCATCCTTGACCAGGAAGACCATGGTCATGCCGGGCATGTCCAGGTTCTTGATCTCGCCGTGCTTGAGGGTGATCTTCTTGGCTTCCTTGTCGATCTTGCGCACTTCGCCTTCGGTCATCGAAGCGGGCATGCCGTCCATCTTCATGCCGGGCATGTTCATGCCGCCCATCTTGCTGTGATCCATCGCCTGGGCGTGGGCGCTGATCGCAAAGGGCGCCGTGGCCGCAAAGGCCAGAGCGATGAGGAAGGGATTGAAGGTCTTCATTTCGAATGCTCCGTGAGGGTGTGAGCAGGCTTGTGGGGGAGGCACCGGGCACGGGCCAGTGCCAAGCGCCACGGAGATGCCGTGACGAACGTCACTCAGTGCTTGTGGCCGCCATGGCCGTCGTTCTTGGAAGCGCCAGCCTCCTGCGCAACATTGACGAGGCCTTTCATGCCGGCGTCGTAGTGGCCGGGCTGCAGGCAAGCGAAGTCCACCTTGCCGGCCTGGGTGAAGCGCCAGACGACCTCGCCGGTCTTGCCTGGCGCCACGCTGACCATGTTGTCGTCGGCATGCTCCATGCCCGGCATCTTCAGCATCATCGCGTAGTGCTCCTTCAGCTCCTCGGGCGTGCCGAGCACCAGTTCGTGCTTCACGGCGCCGGAGTTCTTCACGACGAAGCGCACCGTCTCCCCCTGCTTGACCGAGATCTCGCTGGGTGTGAAGCGCATGTTGTCGGTCATGTCGACGTTGACGGTGCGGGTGGCCTGCGCGGCCTTGCCGGGTTCGCCAACAGGATTGCTGCCGTGGCCGGGGCCGGCCATCGCTGCGGATGCGGCGAGCACGAGCGCCGACACGAAGCCGGCCTTGCCAAGTTTGTTCATGGGTGCTTCTCGATGGAGCTTTGTGGGTGGCCGGTTTCGACGGGATTCAGTTCCGATGCCCGTCGTTGAGGAGCCCGTCCAGCCGCGCGATCTCGTTACCGACCGCCGGGATCTTGCGTCCGTCGGCCAACTCGAGAACCTCGCCTTGCTTGAGGTAGGCCGCACGGCCGTAGCGATCCTCCTTCGCCATCTTCCCGTCCTTGAAGACGTACAGCGTGGAACCGTCCTTCAGCGCCAGCGCCTGCTGCGTGGCCTGCGGCAGAGCATCGCGCGCAAAAGCCGGCGCGGTCGCCGTGGCGGCCGCCAGCGCGATGGTCAGGGTGAACAGAGTCGCGTTCATGATCGAACCTTTCGTGATGCAGCGAGGGAGTCGCTCCCTCAACGTCATGCCACTTGGCATGCCCTGCACTCTAGGGAACCGCATCCGACGCACGGCCGACAACCACATTACAGGTTCGTAAGCTTGTCTCTCGCAGACTCCGGCTACGGATCGGCGGCGCAGTTCTGCCAGCGGAGTCCTTGAGCCTTCGAGAATTGTTGGCAGCACATAGGCCAGCCAGAGGGCCTGCGCCGCTGTGGCATGGAAATCCGGGGCATGTACCGAGGGCGCAGGCTGGGTGTCCGTGCCGCAATGGGCCCGGCACAGCTGCGGCGCCTCTTCATCCATGCTGCCCGGCATGGCGTGACAGTCGGGCATGGCCGTCATGTCGATGGCTTCGTCCATGACCATGCCGGCCATCTGCATGGCGTGCGCCGGTGCATCGAGTTTCGGACACGCATAGGCCGCCACCGCCAGCTGCATGAACAGCAAGGCCGCGACGAGCCCGCTGCTGATCCAGCGGCCCCACTGTCTGGCGATGCGTCTGGCGGAATCCATGTCAATAGCCTATCTGGCTGCAAGCAATCTTGCTTGGCATAGATCAACCTGATTAGTAAGTTGCCTCAGATGGCTCATCCTGTGAGCGACCTGACCTGTAGCCTGGGCGGCATCCACTCTGGGAGCCCAAGCCATGGCCTTCAACACTGTCCAGTTCCAGCACGGCATGTCGCTGCCTGAATTCAT
>JACDQM010000131.1 GCA_015657635.1 Roseateles sp. | reverse complement strand
GCCGGCCAGCGCCATCAGCAGCAGGCCCAGCCCGGCCGGCGCCACCAGCGAGCGGCGCAGGTTGTCGAACAGCTTCCAGCGGTTGATCGCGTTGAGCGGAAACTGGCGCGGCTGCAGCAGCAGCGGCAGCAGCTGCCAGTCGCCTCGGGTCCAGCGGTGCACGCGCGCGGCGGCCACGTCGGCATGGAAGGGGGCATCCTCGATCAGCATCAGGTCCGTGACGGCGGCGCAGCGCACCAGCGCACCTTCCAGCAGGTCGTGGCTGAGGATGGCGTTCTCCGGCAGCCGGCCGGCCAGCACGCGCTGCAGCGTCTGCACATGCAGCAGGCCCTTGCCGCTGAAGCTGCCTTCGCCGAACAGGTCCTGGTAGACCTCGGAGCTGGCCGCGCTGTAAGGGTCGACGCCGCACTGGCCAGCGAACAGCCAGTGGAAGCGTGTCAGCTGGCCGGCCGCCGGCAGCGGCGTGACCACGCGCGGCTGCAGGATCGCATAGCCGCTGACGACACGCCGGCCGCTGGCGTCCAGGCGCGGCTGGTTGTGCGGATGAGCGGCCACGCCGACCAGATCGCGCAGCCGGCCCGGCGGCAGTTCGGTGTCACTGTCCAGCGTCAGCAGGTAGCGGGTGTCGGCGGCGATGCGCGAGGCCTCGCCCAGATCGGTGAAGGCGCTGGCCTTGCCGGTGGCCAGCGCTTCGATCAGCTGTTCCAGCTTGCCGCGCTTGCGCTCCCAGCCCATCCAGCGCTGCTCGGTGGCACAGAAGCGCCGCTCGCGCTGCAGCAGGATGAAGCGCGGCGCCGCTTGCGCCGTGCCGTGGCCATGCAGGCGGTTCAATTCGTGCACTGCCCGCAGCGCCTGCTTCAGCAAGGCGGCGTCAGCGGGCGTGTGCGCGCTGTCGGCATCGCTCCAGTCGGTGGCCAGTGCGAACTGGGCCTGTGGCTCGGGGTTGGCCAGGTAGTGCAGCAGCAGGCGGCGCGCCAGCGCGTCGATGGCGGCCGGGTTGCTGAGCATGGCGGGGATCACCACCATCACACGCTGCTCGGGCGGTATGCCCGTGGCCAGAGCCAGGCGCGGCAGGTGGCGCGGCTGCACCGATTCGCTGATCAAGCGGTTGACCAAGGCCACCACCGCCTCCGAGGCTGGCAGCAGCAAGAGCAGGGCGCCCGCCAGACCCATCCACCAGGGCGCTTGCGCCAGCCCCAGGCTTTCCTTGAGAAGCAGCCAGGCCGTCAGCGCCAGGGTGCCCATCAGCAGCGCGCCGAGATACAGCGGCAGGCTGAGGTGGCGGCGCAGCGCGCGCCACAGCATGAAAGGGCTGTCATGCAGGCCCAGGCTGCGCAGCAGCGTGGGCCGGCCCTGGCCCAGCAGCCAGTAGCTCGACGCGGCCGGCGCGCCCAGCGGGTCGGGGGCCTGGGCCATCAGCGACTGCAGCACCCGGCCCACGGCCAGTTCGCTGCGGCCGCTGCGGCGCGCCAGGCGCTCGATGGCGTGCAGGGCCTGGTCGCAGGTCTGGATGTGCTCGGCCTCGAACAGCGGCGAGTCCAGCATCAGCTGCATCAGCGCGCTGCTGGCGGCCACGATCTCCGGCCAGTCGGCCTCGCCGATGATGCGCAGCGAGCCCACGGCATTGCTGACGCTGAGGTTGTCGGCCGTCTGGTCGGCGTTCAGCTGGGCCTGGGCACTGGCCAGATCAGGCATTAGCCCCTGCAACCAGGTCTGCAGCGCGGCATGGCGTGCGCCGCGCTGGTCCTGCATGCGCAGGCCCAGCTGGGCCAGGAAGGGGCGGCTCGCGCCGCGCTGGTTCAACAGCGCCAGCAGGGCGTCCAGCGTCGAGGTGCTGCAGGCCTGCTTGCGGTCGCAGCACAGATTGGCCAGCTCGAGCGCGGCCTTGTGCGTGGCCACGCGCTCGGCCAGGCGCCGCAGGTTTTCGACCAGCACCACGCGCAAGGTGGTCGGCAGCGCCCAGATCTCGCTGAGGCTGAGTTCGCGTGTCTCCTGGTAGGCGGCCAGGAAGCGCACCAGCAGTTCTTCGTCGAAGGCGCCGTCGGTGTGTGCGACAAAGGCCCAGGCCACGCCATAGACGCGCGGCAGGCCGGCCAGCGGCTCTTCCAGCAGCACAGGCAGGCTGCGGAAGTAGCGCCGCGTCAGCCCGTCATGCACTTCCTTGAGCTGGGCTTCGATCAGGTGGGTGTTGTCGAGCAGCCATTCGGCCGCCGGGCTGATGTCATGGCCGGCGGCTGCGTAGGCACCGATATAGCGCTGGGTCCGGCGCAAGGTCTCGATATTGCTGCGCAGGCGCGGATAGAAGCCGGCCTGGCGCCAGCTGGCTGCACCGGCGCCGTGGGTCTGGCCGAGGCTGCGGCCATGCTGCGCAAAACGCTGCGGGCCGAAGATCTCCGAGCGTATCGGCGCCTGCAGCGCGCCGGCCGCGCCGTCCAGCAGTTCGGCCAGCGCTCGCGGCGCATCGGGCAAGAGGCGCAGCAGCGGGGAGGCGCGCATGCCTCAAAGAGCCAGGATCACGGCACCCAGCAGCAGGGCCAGCACCAGCGCGGTGGTGACGATGCGCGCCAGCAGGAAGCGGTGCACCGTCTCGGCCTTGCAGCGCAGAGTGAACAGACGCGCGTTCTTGCTGCGGCACGAGTGCAGGTGTTCGCCGAGCGCATGCAGTTCCTGCGGCGAGGTGTCGACGCTGTCGCCGAAGGAGGACGTGCTCCAGTGCGAGCCGGGTGCGGCTTTGCTGTTCATGATGGGCTCCGCCCGTGCGGCCTCGCGACCGTACGGAAAATGGTTGACAAGGCAAGGCAAGGCGACGGCAGGCATGCCGCGCATGTCTGCAGACTAGGCACTCTGCGCTCGGGGCTCTGTGCGCTGTCGAACACAGGCGGCGCGTATAGTGGTCAAAAAAAAGCTTTTCGAGTCCGGGCCCGGTCTGCCGGCCCCGTCCGTGACATCGCAAGAACAGGAGGAACCAAGCCATGGCTGTCATCGCCGATTACAGGCAGAACCATCTCTTGCGCGCCTTGACCAGCAGCGAACAAGCGCACTGGCTGCCCCATCTGGAGCAGGTCGATATGCCGCTGGGCATGGTGCTCTACGAATCGGGCCGCACGCTCAGCCACGTGTTCTTCCCCGTCACGTCCATCGTCTCCATCCTGTATGTGACCGAAAACGGCGCCTCGGCCGAGATCGCGTGGTGGGCCATGACGGCATGGTGGGGATCTCCTTGTTCATGGGCGGAAACTCCACCCCCAACCGGGCGGTGGTGCAGAGCGCAGGCATCGGCTTCAGGCTGCCGGCCCAGCTGCTGAAGGACGAGTTCAACCGCGCCGGGCCGCTGATGCATCTGCTGCTGCGCTACACGCAGGCCCTGATCACGCAGATGTCGCAGACCGCGGTCTGCAATCGCCACCACTCGCTGGACCAGCAGCTGTGCCGCTGGTTGCTGCTGAGCCTGGACCGGCTGCAAGGCAGCGAGCTGGTGATGACGCAGGAACTGATCGCCAATATGCTGGGCGTGCGGCGCGAGGGCGTGACCGAAAGCGCGCTGAAGCTGCAGGCGGCCGGCCTGATCCGTTATGCGCGTGGCCACATCACGGTGCTCGATCGCCCCGGCCTGGAGGCACGCAGCTGCGAGTGCTATGCAGTGGTCAAGAAGGAATATGACCGCCTGCTGCCCTTGCTGAACCTGACGGGCAGCCCGGCGGGAGCGGCTGGCGTTGGCAACGCTGTGTGGGCTGGCCCACAGTGAAGCGCGGGCGAAGTGTGCAGACTCGGTGCCTGTTCAGCTGCACCGGAGCGCCACGTGGCCGCCAACGAGAACCATCTGATCGAGTTGCTGCCGCGCGCCGCGCGCCAGGCCTTGCTGGCGCTGTGCGAACCGGTTGAGCTGGCGCTGTCGAACACCTTCGGTGCGAGCAGTCAGCCGGCGCCGCAGGTTTACTTTCCGATCGACGGCTTTGTCTCCTTGCTGACCCTGGTGGACCGGCATCCGGGGCTGGAAACCGCGATGGTGGGGCGCGAAGGCATGCTCGGCCATGAGCTGGCGCTGGGCCGCGCGCCGCCGGCGCAGCGTGTGCTGGTGCAGGGGGGCGGGCGGGCCTGGCGCATCAGCGGGCCGGACTTCACAGCGCTGCTGGCCGATAGCGCTGCGCTGCGGCACTGCGTGGATCGCTATCTGTGCACGCAGCTGGCCCAGCTGGCCATCGCGGCGGCCTGCCTGCGCTTTCACCGCATCGGCCCGCGGCTGGCGCGCTGGCTGCTGATGGGGCAGGACCGCGCACATGCCGACAGCTTTCATATCACCCATGAGCTGTTGGCGCAGATGCTGGGCGTGCGCCGGGTCGGCATCACCACCGCCGCGGGGGCCTTGCAGCGGGCCGGCATGATCGAATACCACCGCGGCATCCTGAGGGTGTGCAATCGCAGCGCCCTGGAGCTGAATGCCTGCAGCTGCTATGCCGCCGATCAGCAGGTCTACCGGCGCCTGCTGGGTTGATGACCTCTTGCGGCCACGCACTGAGTGCGGCAGCGCACAGATTGCGCCAATGCCCCTGGACATACTGCGTGCATTGACAGGGCATTGCCTCGGGGCTCCCGGGGCTGCCCTGCACAGCAGCAGTAAGGTGGCCTCCATGAGCAAGCATCAGCGTGGCAACAAGGAAGCCAAGAAGCCCAAGCAGCCGCCGCCGCTGGCGCCGGTGATCGTGCCCGGCATTGCGGTGACGGCCAGCACGCCGGCCCCACGGGCCAAGAAGCGTTGAGATCGTGTGCACGGCTGCCATCGGCCTGAGCTTGCCGGCTTGAAAGCGATGGGATTCAACCCCGCCTCAGGTCCTGCAGGCGCGGCGCGCGACGCTGGCGAGCCGGCGTCGGCACGCGCGCAGTCGCCAGGCGCCAAGGGCAACACCCCGCCGGACAGTCAGGTGGATGCGGCGCAGACTGCCGCGCGCGCTGCGACCGGCACCGGCGGCGACTGGGACATCCCGCTCGGCCATGTGGTGGAGCGGCTGAAGCGGCTGACGCTGCCGCAGCACTCGATGGCTTGGCAAAGCGCACAGCGCGAGTTGCAAAGCTGCGCGCAGCTGCTGGAGCAGTTGCGCGACGGCTTGCTGCAGGGGCAGGCGCGGCTGCATGCGATGGAGTTGCAGGTGTTCGACACCGAGGTGGCACTGGCCCAGGCCCGTGCCGAGTTGCGCGGCACGCAGGACGGCGAGCGTCAGGCGCGCCATCTGGCCCTGCACGACGGGCTAACCCAGCTGCCCAACCGCCGCTACTTTCTCGAACGTCTGGGCCATGCGCTGGCGCATCGCGAGGCCGGGCAGGCGCCGCTGGCCCTGCTGTACATGGACCTGGATCAGTTCAAGCCCATCAATGACGAGCACGGCCACCATGTCGGTGACGAGCTGCTGCGCATCGTGGCCACCCGGCTGAACCGCGTGGTGCGCAGCGAAGACATGATCAGCCGCCTGGGCGGCGACGAGTTCGCCTGCCTGCGCGCCAGCGGCTCGACGCGCAGGCAGCTGGAAGAGCTGGCAAGCAAGTTGTTCGATGCGGTGGCCTCGCCGATGAAGATCGGCCCCTTGCAGCTGTCGGTTCGCCTCAGCATCGGCATTGCGCTGTGCCCGGCCGATGGCGCCAGCGTGGCCGAGCTGATCCGCCATGCCGATGCCGCGATGTACCGCGCCAAGCGCGAGCACAGCCGCTACGCCTTCTTCAGCGCCGCAGCAGCCGATTGACAAGTTGCCGGCTCAGAGCCAGTAGGCCCACAGGCGCGCGAAGCCCTCCTTGAGCCGCAGCAGCAGCGGGCGCTGCCGCCACTGTGCCGGCGTGATCTCGTCCGACGCCGCCAGGTCGACGGCGAACATGGCCGCCATCTGGCGGCCGAAGCCAGCGCCCAGCACCACGGCATTGAGCTCGTGGTTGTGCACGAAGCTGCGCCAGTCCAGATTGGTCGAGCCCACCGTGGACCAGACCCCGTCGATCAGCGCGGTCTTGGCATGCAGGATCACGCCGCGCCGCTCATGGATCTTCACGCCGGCGTCCAGCAGGCGCTGGTAATGGCTGCGGCCGGCATGGAAGACCAGCCCGCTGTCGCTGCGGGCGGGCAGGATCAGGCGCACATCGACCCCGCGCGCCGCGGCGGCTTCCAGCGCCTGCAGCAGCAAGGGGTCGGGCACGAAATAGGCCTGCGTGATCTGCACGCTGCGGCGCGCGCTGGCTATGGCCGACAGCAGCGTGGCGTAGATCTGGCTGACCGCTTCGCCCGGTGCGCTGGCGATGGCACGCACCATCTCCTGGCCGGCGCCTCGCTGCGCGGCAGATAGTCGGCAGGCTGCAGCGGTGCGCCTTGCTGCGCCTGCCAGCTGGCCAGGAACATCTGCTGCAGCTCGGCCACCACCGGGCCTTGCAGCTGCAGATCGGTGTCGCGCCAGGCCGGTGTGCCGCGGGGCCTGGCTTTCCAGCCCTTGCTGAAGGAGCCACCGGAATAGACGCTGCTGATGTTGATGCCGCCCAGGAAGGCGGTGCGGCCGTCGACGATCAGCAGCTTGCGGTGGTCGCGCTGGTTCAGGCTCCAGTCGGCGCGCGCGTCGAGCGGATTGACCGGGTTGAACTCCAGCACGCGGATGCCGCTCTCGACCAGTTGATCGAAGAAGGCGGCTGGCGTGCCCAGTGTGCCGACGCTGTCACGGATCAGATTGACCACCACACCCTGGCGCCGTTTCTCGATCAAGGCCTGTGCGAAGCGTTGGCCGACATCGTCGTCATCCAGGATGTAGGTTTCCAGATTGATGTGATCGCGCGCGCTCAGAATGGCCGTCAGCATGGCCTGGTAGGTGGCGGGGCCATCCTGCAGCAGTTGCACCCGGTTGCCGGTGGTCAAGGGGCCGCTGGCGATGGCTTCCTCGCGTGCCAGATGCTCGTCGAAGATGCCGGTCTCGCTGACGCTGTCTTCCATCCGGTCCAGCATGGCCGCACTGCGCCTGGCCGACAGCGGCCCCTGCGCGTCCTGCAGCGGCACCGGGGCAGCGGGCTGTCGCGCCAGATCAGGCTCCTGGCTTGGCACCGCAGCGCAGCCTGACAGCGCCACAGCGCCCGCCAGCAGCGCCAGGCTCATCCACAGATAGTCGTGCAACTGCATGGGCACCTCGGTAAACGGAAGAGGCCAGTGTCCTGTCCCGCAAGTAGCTGCATAAAGTGAAGGCGATGGATTCCGTGTCAGACCAAGGCGTGAACCGCAGCGATACCCAGTGGTATCGCGAGGATTCACAACGCCGGGCTGGCGCGGAAGACGCGGCTTCATGTGCAGGAACTTGTGGGACAGGACACTAGTCCCTTGGCGGATGCCGCTCGGTGCGCTGGCGAACAGAGCGCGCGAATGTTCGATAGCGCACAGACCCGGCCTCAGCCCGCTGCCATCCTGCAATTGCGATTCCGCCCGACCCTTATAAGGAGTTCACCATGATCACTCGCCATCTGCTGGCTGCCACCCTCGTCGCCGCTGCGGCACTGCTCGTCACCAGCGGCTGTGCCGTCACGCGCGGCCAGGAAAGCGTCGGTGCCTATATCGACGACGCCACCATCACGACGCAGATCAAGAGCCGCTTTGTCGAGAGCAAGTCGGTTGACGCGGCCAGCATCCACATCGAGACGCTCAAGGGCACGGTGCTGCTGTCCGGCTTTGCCAAGAGCAGCAATGAGCGCAGCACCGCCGAGAGCATTGCGCGCAATGTCAACGGCGTGAAGGCCGTGCGCAACGAGATTGCCGTGCGCCCCTGAAGGCTTGCTGCGCTGAATGCAGGCGCGGTCCGCTTCGGCGGGCCGGTTCCCGAATTGAAATGGAGTTGCCATGCTTGAAACACTGGTCGTCATCCTGGTCGTGCTCTGGCTGCTGGGGCTCGTGACCTCCTACACCATGGGCGGTCTTATCCATCTGTTGCTGGTGATCGCCGTTGTCGTGATCCTGGTGCGTGTGATCCAGGGCCGGCGCGTCTAGCCCCCCGCCGCAGCAAGGCAGCATCGATATGAACAACTTCAGAATCGCCGCCCTGGTGCTGATCGTTGCGGGCGTGCTGGGGCTGGCCTACGGCAGCTTCAGCTACACGCGCGAGACGCATGAAACCAAGATCGGCCCGATCGAACTCTCCGTGAAGGAGAAGGAAACGGTCAACATCCCGGTCTGGGCCGGCGTGGGCGCAATCGCGCTGGGCATCGCGCTGCTGCTGGCGGGGCGCGGCAAGGGCGGCTGAACGCCGTTTGCCAGGGTCTGTTGCCTTGGCGTCAACCGGCCCTAAGCCGTTTCCCAAAAACAGGCCAGCACCAGCGGGTCGTTGGCAGGGCGGCTCAGCCGCAGGCTGCCCTGGCGAACCGACTGGTCGCGGCCCAGCAGTTGCAGCGGCAGCTCGCGTGCCGGCTCCTCCGGCTGCAGCCGGACGATCAGCGCGCGCAGGGCCTGCGCCTGCTGCGCCGTCAGGAATCCGTCCAGCAGCAGGCCTTGAGCCAGCTCCTGGTCCATGCCCAGCGCATCGGCTGCCCGGCGGTTGAGTTCGTGAATCACCAGCAGTTCGTCCAGCGTGAAGCAGGCGACCGGCAGGCCGTCGAAACGCTCGCTCGAGAGCAGCAGCGCGGACTCCAGCTCCAGCCGCGACTCACGCAGCGCTTCTGCCTGCAATTCAAGCTCGACCTGATGGACCTGAAGTTCATGCAGCAGCGCCAGTGCGTCCTCTGCCTGGGCCGGCGTCGATGCCAGCGCGTGCAAGGCGGCCAGCGCATCGACCGCGATGGGCGACACCTGCTGGGGGCTGCGGGCGGACTGGAGCCGCTGTGCTGCCTTGAGTTGCAACTCGCTCGGTGATCCTGCAACAGGGGTCATGATGCTCACGCAGGCGGGTGCGCAGAAGTGGAGGGCTGTGTCGACTCTACGCCTTGCGCAGCTGCGCTTCGAGTTCTTTTGCGCGCGTGATGTCCACGAAGGTGATCACCGCGCCCTGGATCACGTTGGACAGGGTGCGGTAGGGCATGATGCGCACCGAAAACCAGTGGCCATCGGTGGTCGCGATCTGCTTTTCGGTGAAGGCCAGCGTACGCAGGGTTTCCTTGACGTCGGCATTCAGCTCCGGGTAAATCAGGGTGCTGGCCAGTTCACTGAGAGGGCGGCCGATGTCGCCCTCGCGCAGATGGATCACGCGGGTGATCTGCTCGGTGAAGCGCCGCACGTTCAGGCCATTGTCCAGGAACAGCGTGGCGATGTCGGTGCTGTTGAGCAGGTTCTGCATATCGCTCTGCGCCAGCGCCAGGTCGTCGAGCTTGGCCTGCAGTTCGCCGTTGATGGTCTGCAGCTCCTCGTTCATCGACTGTGCCTCTTCCTTGGAGGTGGTCAGCTCCTCGTTGGCGGACTGCAGTTCCTCGTTGGTGGACTGCAGCTCCTCATTGGCGGCCTGCAGCTCTTCCTGCGAGGCATGCATCTCCTGACGCAGCGCGCGGATCTCTTCCTGCGAGCGCATCAGCTCGGCCGTCAGCGCGGCGTCTGGCGTGCCGGCAGCCTTGGTGCGGCGGCTGCGCTGGTGCGGCGGCGGCTGCGCATCGCGGAAGGCGATCATCACCATCCCTTGCAGCGCCTTGGGCTGCAGCACCGGTTGCACCGTGATGTCGACCATCGCGGAGGCGTCGTCGTCGATGCGCAGCCCCCGCAGCTCGACTGCGCTGGCGGACTGCATCGCGCTGCGCAGCGCCACCGCCAACTGGGCGCGCAGGCCGGGCCGGGCCATCACATGGATGTTCCAGTTCGCCTTGCCGGCGGCGGGTTCGAGATAGCGGCCGGTGCGCCCGTTGATGTAGACGATGTCGCCAGCCTCATTGACCAGCACGGCGGCGGGCGCGAAGGCCTGCAGCACGACCTGATCAGCCAGCGTCTGCAGATTGGTGGGGGTGGCTTGAGGATGAATCAGCTTGGACTCCTGGGTGTTCGTCGTGGACTTGAGGCGCCGGTGGGTGGGGAAGGTCAATGCGCTGATCGGTCCACCATTGTGATTGCGCCAGTACAGCCGCGATTTCTGGTGCAGCGGTCTGAACATCGACTGCGAGCGCCCGACGGTTTCCGAGCCGCCCAGCAGCAGCACGCCGCCGGGCCGCAGGCTGTAATGGAACAGCGCCAAAAGCCGCTTCTGCAGAGACACGTCGAAGTAGATCATCAAGTTGCGGCACAGCAGCAGGTCCAGCCGCGTGAAGGGCGGGTCGAGGATCACATCGTGCTGGGCGAACAGCACCATCTCGCGCAGCCGCTGGTCGATCCGGTAGCCACCGGCTTGCTCGGTGAAAAAGCGCGCCAGGCGCTGCGGTGACAGGTCCTGCACGCTGGCCGCCGGGTAGTGGCCGTTGCGGGCCCGCGCAATCGCGTCGGCGCTCAGATCGGTGGCAAAGATCTGCAGCTCGAAGTCACGGTACTGGGGCAGGACCTCAATCAGCTCGGTGAAGAGCATGGCCAGCGAAAAGGCCTCTTCGCCAGTGGAGCAAGCGGCGACCCAGGCGCGCAGCTTGCGCCCCTCGGCCGCATGTTGCGCCAGCAGTTGCGGCAGCACGGCGTCCTTCAGCTCCACCCAGACCTCAGGGTCGCGGAAGAAAGCGGTCACGCCGATCAGCACTTCCTTGAACAGCAGTTCGATCTCTTGCGGGTTCTGGCGCAGGAAGCTCTCGTAGGCTTCCATGCTGCTCAGGTTGTGGACCGCCATCCGCCGTGCAATGCGCCGCAGCAAGGTGTTGGGCTTGTACAGCGACAGGTCATGCCGCGTCTGTTGGTGCACCAAGCGCAGGATGGCGTCCAGCGGTGGCAGGGCCGAGGCCGCATCGGCCGCCGGCTCTGCTGGCTGGCGCGTCATCGCGAGGATGCGCGCCGGCATCTCAGCCGGTTCGTCGATGATGTCCACGCAGTTGGCCGCAATGGCGCTGCGCGGCATGGCGTCGAACTGGGCCGATTCGGGGCGCTGTGCCAGTGTCAGGCCGCCTTGTGCCCTGATGGCCTGCAGGCCCAGCGTACCATCCGCGCCCATGCCGGACAGCACCACGCCAATGGCCAGCTCCCCCAGTTCGCGCGCGAGCGAACTGAACAGCACATCAATGGGCAGGCGTTGGCCATGCGGTTGCGACGGCGCTGCCGGGAGGAGATGGTCGCCGTTCAGCCTGAGCTCCGCGTTGGGCGGGATGACGTAGACCACATCCGACTCCACGTGCTCAGCCTTGTTGACTTCTCGCACGGGCATCGCGGTGCTGCGCTGCAGCAGCTCGGCGAGCATGGCCTTGTGGGTCGGGTCGAGATGCTGCACGACGACATAGGCCAGTCCGCTGGCCGCCGGCACCGCGGCCAGGAACTGTTCCAGCGGCACGAGTCCGCCCGCCGAGGCCCCGAGTCCGACGATGCGCACGCTGCGTGTGGCCGGTGGCGAAGGCGAAAGGAGGGGCGGCGGCGCGGACATGGCCGATTATGTGGGCGCGACGGTGTTGCCCCTCACATGCCAGTTCGGGTGACAGGGCAGGGCGGATCAGCTCACGGCAGCAGGCTCTTCAGCGTGCGCAGGTAGATGTTCTTCAGGGGCTCAAGACTCTCGACGGCACGTACCCGTCGACCTTGTGGATGCTGGCGTTGATCGGGCCGAGCTCCAGCACCTGCGGGCAGATCTTGGCGATGAAGCGGCCGTCCGAGGTGCCACCGGTGGTCGACAGCTCGGGCCGGCGGCCGCATTCGGCTTCGATCGACGCGCAGACCGCGTCTGACAGCGTGCCGATCGCACTACTTCATCAGGGCTGGACGAATCGTCTGGGCGGCACCGATGTCGGTGATGCCCCAATAGGTGGTGTAAGTCTTTGAGGTCGGCGGCCCGTAGAGGGTGGCCATCGTGAGTCCGGATAAGGTTGAGGTGCGACCCAACAACCCGAATCCACAAGGAATACACGATGACCGCCTCAACTATCG
>JACDQM010000130.1 GCA_015657635.1 Roseateles sp. | reverse complement strand
CATCAAGGTGCTGACAGGCGCTGCGGCCGGCCGCGAAGTCAGCCTGACCAAGGTGGTGACCACGGTGGGCAAGCCCGGCGTGCAGGTGGCCTCGATCACCAAGCGGCCCAGCGGTTACGTCTTTGCCCATGTCGAGGGCGCGGCTCGGCCGACCGTCAATGGCGCACCGCTGACCGCCGAATCGGTGGCCCTGCGTAGCGGCGATGTGATTGAACTTGCAGGCACGCAGATGCAGTTCATCCAGGCCGGGGCTTGAAGACGCTGCTTTGCACCAACCTCAGCCCCGCAGCGGTCAGCAACTAATTCACGCTGCTGCCCGCTGAGCGCTGCTCAGCGACGCGATTTCATCTGTTTCGAGAACTTGGCCGCTTGCGCCCCCGTGCAGGGCGCGTAAATTGAGGCACTCCACCTCATGCCGCTGCGGCGGCGCCCTCCCCAGGACACTCACGGTTCCTGAGACCTCGATCACATGAACATACGCGTTCTGGGCTGCTCCGGCGCCATTGCCGCCGGCTACAAGACCACGGCCTTCCTGCTCGATGACGACATCCTGATCGATGCCGGCACCGGCGTGGGCGACCTCAGCCTGGACGAGCTGGCGCGGATCGACCACATCCTGGTCAGCCACGCCCATCTGGACCATGTGCTGGCCATTCCCTTGCTGGCCGATTCGGTGCTGCGCATGCGCGAGAAGGCTGGGCGCCCGCCCATTCAGATCCATGGTCTGCCCGAAACCCTGGCCGCCTTGCGCACCCATCTCTTCAATGGGGTGATCTGGCCGGACTTCACCCGCCTGCCCAGTGCCGAGCGGCCCGTGATCGCCTTGCAGCCTTTTGCCATCGGTGAGCGACTCACGCTGGCGGCCGCCAGATCGAGGTGCTGAGCGCCGAACACACCGTGCCGGCCGTGGGTTTTGCGGTCGACGGCGCCCGGACACCGGGCATTGGGTCTTCACCGGCGATACCGGCCCCAATCCAGCGCTGTGGCGCCGCCTGGCCGAGATCAAGCTGGCGCACCTGATCATCGAAACCGCTTTCGGCGACGAAGAGCAGCAACTGGCCAGCATCAGCCGGCATCTGTGCCCGGCCAGCCTGGCGCGCGAACTGGCGCAGCTGAAGCCCACCCAGCCGGCGCTGGATGTCCACATCACCCACATCAAGCCGGGTGAGGAAACCGCCGTGATGGGCGAGATCGCTGCCCTGGGTTTGCCGCACCGCGTCCACGCCTTGCAGGCGGGACAAGCGATGCAGTTCTGAGCCCCCTTGTTCGGCAGTCCGTATGTCGAACCGTGACAGCATGGAACTGACAAAAATGGTCACTTCGAACAAGGCCTCACAAATCGCGGCAGTCGATGTGACGAATCTGGTCACCCCGAACAAGCCAGCACGCTGAAATTCGTGTGCTCCATCACGAATCCGTCGCCAAAGCAGCCTGGCACGACCCCTGCATTCAGGGGGGATGTCTTCACCCCCAACCCCTCTTCCGGAGTACTGACATGAGCATCAAGAAGCGCGCACAACAAGGTTTCACCCTGATCGAACTGATGATCGTCGTGGCGATCATCGGCATTCTGGCTGCCGTGGCTCTGCCGGCGTATCAGGACTACACGACCAAGTCCAAGGTTTCTGAGGCCTCGTCCCTGGCCGCAACCGCCATCCGCAACGTGCAACTGGCTTTCAATGCAGGCACTCTGCACACCGAAGCCAAGGACAATGGCACGTTCGGCATGGCTGCAGCAACCGATATCAAGGGCAAGTACGTCAAGTCGGTGACGGTTGCGTCTGTTGATGCAACCAAGGCGACCATCACGATGGAAATGCAAGGTACTGGCAACGCGAACGTTGATGGCAAGACAGTGATTTACACGGTGACTTGTGTTGCCGGCGCTTCTTGCACCTCGGCAGTTACCGGTACAGCAGAAGCCAAGTTCCTGCCCAAGACCTAAAGGTCTGTTCGACCAGTCATGAAGGGGCGGCCTGTGGCCGCCCTTTTTTTCTGTCCAATCAGGTCGAAACATGAGCACTTCGAACGCACTTTCAGCAGCCCGCACAACAGCTAGTCCCAAGCAGCAGCGCTCTGTCGTTCCGCTGCTCAATGCGCTCTTCGTCTTGTCCGGCTTCTCGGCCCTGATCTATCAGTCGATCTGGTCCCAGTATCTGGGCTTGATACTGGGCCACGCCGCTTATGCACAAACGCTGGTGCTGATGATGTTCATGGGGGGCATGGCGCTGGGTTCATGGCTGGTCAGCCATTTCAGCCTGCGCTTCTCGAAGTTGATCGGCATCTATGCGCTGGTTGAAGCGCTGATCGCAATTGCTGGGGTTGGATTTCATCCCCTGTTTGTTCAGTACTCCGCGTTCAACCAAGCGGTCATGCTGCCCGCGCTCGCCGACACCGGCTGGGCGACGGCTTGGCAATGGGGCAGCGCTGCAGCGCTGATTGCCCCGCAGACAGTGCTGCTTGGTGCCACGTTTCCGCTCATTGCTTCAGGCATCTTGCGCTTTGGTATCGAGCGCGATGGTGAGGTTCTCGGCACCCTCTACTTCACCAACGGCATCGGTGCGGCCGTCGGTGTGCTCTGTGCAACTTTTTTTCTGCTGCCACTCTGGGGCATGCAAGGCGCGATGCTGGTGGCCGCCTCCATCAACGCCTTGCTTGCGCTGAGCACCGCTTGGTTGAGTCGACACAGTGGCGAAGCCAGCTGGCAAGCGCTGACCCCATCACAGGGGGCGGCACCTGGTGAGGCCAATAAGCACGAGCTTCGGCGGCTGGCCGCGTTGCTGCTGACAGCGACGTTCATGTCAAGTGCTGCGTCTTTTGCCTATGAGATCGGTTGGGTGCGCCTGCTGAACCAGGCGCTGGGCACCACATTGCATGGCTTCGAACTCATGCTCGCCGCATTCATCGCAGGTCTCGCCCTGGGCGGTCTTTGGGTGCGCCGCCGAGCATCAGCTGTGGCCGACGTTGCGCGTTACGCCGGTTACGTGCAGATTGCGATGGGCGCGTGCGCCTTGCTTTCGGTGCCAGTGCTGGCCAGCAGCTTCAGCTGGGTCGCCTGGATCATGGCGGCTCTCGGGCCGACCGCCCAAGGCTATCTGCTCTATAGCCTGGCCACGGCAACCATCGCCATCATCGTGATGGTGCCCGCGGCCTTCTTTGCCGGCATGACGCTGCCTCTCTTCACGACGGCCTTGCTACGAAAGGGCGCCGGTGAAAAGGCGATCGGCCAGATCTACGCAGCAAACACCCTGGGCGCCATCGTTGGCGTCCTGGCCTCTGTTCATCTGTTGATGCCGATGCTGGGCGTGAGCTTGACGATTGTTGTCGCCGCAACAGTCGACGTGTTGATCGGCATCGCACTGTTGCGAGGCGTCAGCCCAAGACGCTGGGCGCCAAAAGTCATCTTGGCCTCCGTTGCTGCGGCGCTGCTCTTGGTCATGGTGGTAAGGCTCGGTCTGCCTGCCGCCGCACTGCAGGCTTCAGGCGTGTTCCGCCATGGAATGCTGCCGTCGTCGTCAAAAGAGCTGCTGTTCTACAAGGACGGTGCAACCGCATCAATTGCTGTAACCCGTGTTGGTGATACCTCCGTCATCGCCACCAATGGGAAGCCGGATGCCGGACTCACCACGCATGCTGACGCGCCCAGTTCGGACGAGGTCACGATGCTGATGCTAGGCGCCTTGCCTTTGGCGCTGCATCCAAACCCTGAGCGCATCGCCTTGGTTGGCTGGGGGTCGGGCCTGAGTACACACACAGTGCTCGGTTCCCCTGTTCCCAAGCAGGTGGACACGATTGAGATTGAACACGCGATGTGGGAGGGGGCAAAGCTATTCAAGGCTCGCAATTGGCGGGCGTACGAAGATCCCCGATCGAAAGTTCATTTTGAGGATGCCCGCCGTTTTCTGGGTGCTGGCGTACAGCCCTATGACGTGCTGATTTCAGAGCCATCAAATCCTTGGGTTAGTGGCGTGGCCAGCCTCTTTACCAAAGAGTTCTATTCAATCGCCAAGCGCCATCTGAAGGAAGACGGCCTGCTGATTCAATGGATACATCTGTACGAAATGTCCGATGCGTTGCTTGCAGAAATGGTGGCCGCACTTCTCGTCGAGTTTCCCAACAGCGAGGTTTACTTGACGAACTATGCCGACCTGATCGTGGTCGGTGCCAAAGGCAAGTTGGGTGAGATTAGCGATGCGCCGTGGCGCCATGCCCAGCTCGCCAGTGAATTGCGTCGAGTCGGGCTAAGCAGCATGGACGACCTGAAAGTCCGTCGCATCGGTGGCCCTGCGGCACTGCATACCTTTGTGCGTGCCCACGCCGTCCAACCCCATACCGACTTTCACCCAACAGTGGCTCTAGCAGCGCCGGAAAAGCGCTTCGAGCGCCGCAATGCACTGCTCCTGCCGCACCTTGTGGCCAGGGGTATGCCCGTGCTCAATGTGCTGGAGTGCCGAAAGCCCCTGCAGGCTAGCGCCTCAGTAACACCTGACCCATTCGGCCAAATGGCACGAGTGCATGCTGACTCAGTCGAGGCCGCAAACGCTATTCTGGGTCGGCAAACCCCGGCTGAGCTCTATCGCCGGAACCAAGCTTGGCTGAAACGGTAACGATGCTACTGACATTCCGTCGCGGTGTGCTGCCGCTTGATGCCGTGGCGTTTCGTGAACAGATGGGGGTGTTGGCGAGCTCGACTCTGGGAATTCTTGACGCCGCGTCACAAAGGACCCTTTGGAATGTTGCCGATTGGCAGCGCGCCGTTCCTGGATTGACGAGCAATCATGTGGCGCAAATCGAGCTGTATTCGGCGATGGCCTCTGCTCAATGGGCCACGGCCACTGCAAAAGCCCGGCATTTGCTTAGCCCCGAGGGTGGTAACGCTTCCCAGCAACTGCGTGAGCAATATTTGCTGCTGGGTATGCTGGCGGCAAAGGCTCGTGGCGAGCAAGATGCCGTGTCGACTTGGGAGCGTGATCTCGGCAAGCAAGTGCCGCGCAGTTCTATGGCAGGGTTGCGTGACTATGTAGCAGCATGGGATCAGGCCGTACCGGCTTGCTCTCCAGTTGGCCAGTGACTGCGCGAGTCCGCTCAGCGGAGATATTGATGGTTGATCAGCTCACACCCAATTTTGAGCGCCTAGGCCGCTTGTTTGAAGCTATCGAACTTTTTGACTGAGACACCATGAGCCCCCTGCACCGCGGCTTTACGCTGATCGAGTTGCTGATTGCCTGCGTTGTCCTGGCAGTTCTGCTGGCTGTCGCCATCCCCAGCTATACCTCCTACACCGCCAAAGCCCGCCTCAGCGAAGCGCTCGGCATGGCCGTACCTGCGCAGATGGCCTTGGGAGAGGCCTGTGCCGGCAACTTTCTTGACGGAGCTGACAACGCCAAGCTTTCGCTGCCGGCTGCCACTGGTTTCCAGACTTCCAAAGTGGTCAGCAGCATCGAAGCCAAAGGGGCATCGGCGACCGAGGCCAACATCAAGATCGTGCTGAAGTCTTTCGGCAGCGTCCAGTCGGGCGATGAAATCTTGATCGACGGGGCCTGCAGCGCTGCAGGCATCGCCTGGTCGCGCGCCCGGGGTTCGAGAGCCGAGTTGTCACAGCTCTTGCCTTGATGCGGCGGCGGCAGCCGCAAAGCCTGCGCATAATCCCGCGCCATGGCCGCTCTCCGACCGAATCCGACAACGCCCTTGCCGCTGGCTGAGCGCCCCTGTGGTGTTTCTGAACTCAGCGCAGGCGCTCGTGTCTTGCGGGGGGCTGCTTTTGCCCTGGCCTGTTGTCTGGGTCTGGGCGCTTGCAGCAGCCTCATCCCTGCACCGCTGCACAAGACCACCGCCCCGCCGCCCCAGGTCTATCAGAACGAGCGATTCCAGGCTGACGAAACGTTCTCGCGCCTGTTCGATGGCAATGTGGACGCCACTTGCGAGGCTGCCCGGCGCGCGCTGCTGAGCCAGGGCTATGTGATCACACGGGCTGAGTCCGGCGTGGTGAACGGCGCCAAGCGCTTTCAGCCCGAGGGCGAGGTGCACGTGGAGATTGCCTTCAACGTGGTTTGTGTGCCCGAGGGTCGGGCAGGGGCCTTGTCCACTGCATTCGTCTCAGCACAGCAGGACCGTTATGCGGTGAAGAAGAGCACCAATGCCACCAGCATCGGCGTCAGTGCCATCGGATCGATCTCGGTGCCGTTGTCGTCCACCCAGGAGTCGCTGGTCAAAGTGGCGTCGGAAACCATTCCGGCCGGCGAGTTCTACGACCGTTTCTTCGCCTTGATGCAGCGCCTGCTGGCTGAATCATCGAGCAGCACGGCCGCGCGCTGAAACAGCTGCCGCGACACTGCACTGGACCCCCTGAGGATTGATGACCGACACGACCCCGGCAACGCTCGCAGCAGTGCAGCAGCCCGAGCCCACACCCGCAAAACCTGCCGCTTCGGCCTTCTCGCTGCCGAATCCTCAGCATCTAAAACGCTTGCCAGCCACGCTCACCGCTGAGCAATGGTCGCGCATCCGGCAGGCCGCCTACCAGCTGCCCCAGGTGCTGAGTCCGAACGACCTGGGCGACCCGGCCAGCGCGGCGCTGCAGCTGGAGAAGCTGGGCCTGATCCAGATCCAGAAAGCGGTGGCGGGCTCGCGACCCAGCCGCTGGATCGCCCCCGTGCTGATTGACGTGGCGCTGGCGCACCTGGATGCGGTGGCACCGCCCCGACGGTGCGGGCGCTGATGCAGCGCCGCAGCAGCCTGCTCGACAGTCTCGGCCTCAGCCGGGACGGCGTGAGCTGGCATCGGCTCTGCCACCAAAGCCTGCAGCTGCCCCAGCCCGGCTGGCAGATTGCGCTGGCCTTCCAGGTCGAGCTGCCGGATGCCTCGCCCATCTGGACTTTCTACCGCGATGGCGATCTCGCCGCGCTGGAGCAAGCCTTGGGCCCGGCGCCTGCCTGCGCGCATGCCGCAGCGCTGCAGTCCCATCTGGAAGCCTTGCTGGCGCGCAGTGTGAGCGGCCATGAACAACACCTCGATTCGCTGCTGCCGCGCCTGCAGGCCGAATGCGCCACCCCACAGCCGCTGCCGGCCCTGCTGGCGGCCTGCACCCGCGCGCAGGACCGCTGGGAGCACCAGGTGGCCGAGCTCGACACGCTGGAGCGCCTGAACACCGAACTGGCTTTCCAGGGCTACCCTGACAGCTTCGAGACCGCGCGCCATATGCAGCGCTCGGTCACGCTGTACGTCGGCCCGCCCAACAGCGGCAAGACGCACGCCGCCTTTGATCGCCTGGCGCAGGCGCATGCCGGCGCCTATCTGGCACCGCTGCGCCTCCTGGCGCTGGAAGGGCGCGACCGGCTGGTCGGGCGCGGCGTGGCCTGCTCGCTGCTGACCGGCGAGGAGAACGTGCCGGCCGAAGACGCCCGCGTCGTCTCCAGCACCATCGAGATGGTGGATACCGGCAAGCCCATCGACGTGGCGGTGATCGACGAGGCGCAGATGCTGTTCGACGGCTATCGCGGCTGGGCCTGGACACAGGCCATCGTCGGCGTGCCGGCGGACGAGCTGATCATCATCTGCTCGGCCTATGCCGTGCCCGCGATCGAGAACCTGCTGGGGCTGGCGGGCGAGCGCTGCACCGTGCGCCACTTCGAGCGCAAGCAGGAGGTGCAGCTGCTGCCCGCGCCGCTGCCGATTGCAGCGCTGAAGAAGGGCGATGCGGTGGTGGCATTCAGCCGCCGCGATGTGCTGATGCTGCGCGACCAGGTGGCCGCTGCCGGCCATGCGGTGGCCGTGATCTATGGTGCCCTGCCGCCTGAGGTGCGCCGGCGCGAGGCCGAGCGTTTTGCCAGCGGCGACGCCACCATCCTGGTGGCCACCGACGCGATCGGCATGGGCCTGAACCTGCCGATCCGGCGCGTGCTGTTCAGCACCCTGACCAAGTTCGACGGCACGACCGACCGGCCGCTGAGTGTTTCCGAGGTTCACCAGATCGCCGGGCGGGCCGGCCGTTTCGGCATGCACGACGAGGGCTTTGTCGGCGTGCTGCGGGAAGCCGAAGTTTCCGCCGCGCGCCTGCTGCGCGAACTGCTGCCCAAGAACCCGCGCGCGCCGCGGGACTTCAAGGCCGCGGTGGCGCCCAACTGGTGGCACGTGCAGACGATTGCCAGCCGGCTGGGCCTCTCGAAGCTGCGCGCCGTGCTGGGCGTCTTCGTCGATCAGCTGCGGCTGGACGATGCGCACTTCGCCGTCGCCGAGCTTGAGCAGATGCTGGATCTGGCCGAATCACTGGACCAGGTGGCCGGCACGCTGCCGCTCAAGCAGCGCTTCATCTATGCGCAGGCGCCGGTGGACACGCGCCTGCCGGCCTTGCTGCAGGAATACCTGGACTGGGCCAGCCACCACGCACGCCAGGGCAAGGCAGGCCCGCCCTGGTTCCTGGATTCGGTCGATGGACACAGCCGGCTCGACCAGATGGAACAGGCCTTGCGCTCCTGCACGCTATGGCTGTGGCTGGACCTGCGCTTCCCCGGCGTCTACGGCCATGTGGAAGAGGTGATCGATCTGCGCAGCCGGCTCAACGAAGGCATCGAGCGCCAGCTCAAGGGCAAGCGACCTTTGTGGCAATCACGCGGCCGGGCCGGAAGACGCGGCTAGGCTGCTAGAGGCCCGGGCGCGATACAAGCGAGCGGGCAAACGCGCGGTCGGCGCAGTTCGTCGTCTCCACAGCTTGAAGCATGGCCTGCCTTGGCAGGGGCCATGTCCTGCCCTAAGGTGCCTGATGCCTTGAGGACGGAGCCCGCACCATGCCCGACGCAGCCGACATCCTGTGGTTCAAGCGCCAGTTCCAGAACCGCATCGCCCCGGCGCTGGCAGCCAGCCCGCTGACGGTGGACATGATCGCCGCCATCGCTTGCCAGGAAACCGGCCACATCTGGCCCCAGCTGCGCCGGAAGCCCTTGTCGACGGCACGCATCCTGGCGCTGTGCGTTGGCGACACGCTGGATGCAGACAAGGGCCGCGCTGCCTTTCCGCGCAACAAGAGCGATCTGCTGGCGCGAGCCGACGGCGCGCAGATGTTCGAGATTGCCCACCAGGCCCTGGTCGACATGGCTGCGTATGTTCCGGGTTATGCGGGCGTGGCGGCGCGGCCGAACAAGTTCTGCCATGGCTTTGGCCTGTTCCAGCGCGACCTGCAGTTCTTCCTGGACGACCCGGACTATTTCCTGCAGCGCCGCTACGAGCGCTTTGAAGACACGCTGGCCCTGTGCATCGCAGAACTGAAGCGCGGCCTGCGCAAGCTGGGCCTGCAAGACCGTGCCACGCTGAGCGACCTCGAACTGGCCGCCGTCGGCATCGTCTACAACACCGGCGGCTATCGGCCGTCCAAGGGGCTGAAGCAGGGCCACTTCAACGGCAGCCAGTACTACGGCGAGGCCTTGTTCGACTATCTGCGCCTGGCGCACACGGTGGCCCTGCCCAGCGAAGAACCCAGCCTGGTGCTGCCTCCACCCGGCGAAGCCATCGTGCCGCCACCAACACCGCTTTCAGCCACCGGCCGCCGCATGAAGGTCAAGACGCAGGACAGCCTGCTGCGGCTGCGCAGTGCGCCCGAGATCAGCAGCCCGGCCACCGCCAACGTGATTGCCCACATGCCGGACGGCCACCCGGTACGCACGGTGGGCGGCAAGGCGATCAACGGCTTTCTGGAGATCGAAACCAGCCTGCAAGGCGCGCTGCTGCGCGGCTATGCATCGGCCAAGCTGCTGGTGCCAGACCCAAGTGCCGAGCCCGACAGCCTTGAGCCCTTGTTGCCAGCGCCAAGCCTGCCCACCGAGGGCATCGTCGCGGCCTACATGCCACGCAAGGCGGGTCGCATCACGCGCCGCAGCGAAGCGGCCGGGCCCCATTCACTCAATGAGGCCGGCCAGCTGGCAGGCGGGGCGGCAGTGCCGCCGAGCTGCGGCAGGAACTGGCCGACATCGTCGACTGGCTCGCGGTCGACACACCGGATCATCTGCGCTATCAGCCACGCGCCGGGCTGACCTTTTGCAATATCTACGCGCACGACTACTGCCATCTGGCCGGCGCCTACCTGCCGCGCGTCTGGTGGTCCGCGCCAGCCTTGCTGGCGCTAGATCGGGGCCTGGCTGTCAGCCCGCTGATCGGCGACACCCTCAACGAAGTGCGCGCCAACGATCTGTTCCGCTGGCTGCGCGACCACGGCCCACGCTTCGGCTGGCGGCGCACCGGCACCCTGGGCAAGCTGCAGCAAGCGGCCAATCAGGGCGCGGTGGCCTTGATCGTGGCACGGCGCAAGGAAGACGGTCGATCCGGCCACATCGTGGCCGTCGTGCCGGAGACCGAGGACTGGCGCGCCCGCCGCGATAGCAGCGGTGAAGTGACATCTCCCTTGCAGAGCCAGGCCGGCGCCAGCAACTTCCGCTACGGCCATGGCCGCCCGCGCTGGTGGCTGGGCGACGAATTTGCTGAGAGCGCCTATTGGATTCACGCCTGAATCAGGCCCTCAGCCCCTGTCAAGGCACAAGGCTGGGGACAAGTCTTGCGCAACTGGGGGCTTATCCACAGGCCAGGCGCTGTTCCAGAACTTGTTATCTGTTGGCGCTCCCGACAAAGAGCCCTCGGCCCACATGCTTGCGCTGTGGCCAAGTGCGCGCTCCAGCAAGGTTTTTTGGACTTGTCCACAGCGCTGGCCGAGCACTACTACGACTACTACTTTGAGATCCACCCCTTCAATCATTGAGTGTGGACGAGCTTTTCTTTTGCCATCAGCACGGTGCCTGCGCTTGAACCACCAAAACCGGCTCGTGTCACACTGGCACCCGTCGCACGTCAGCCGTTCCAGGCGATCTCTCCCGTTCCATGAAGCAAACCACCTACTCAGCCTCCAGCGGCTTTGAATCCGCCTGCCAGATTCCAGCCTTGCCGCTGTCGCACCGCAGCCATGGCCTGCACGGCCACAGCTACTTCGCCACCGTGCGCGCGCAGCTGCCCGAGGGCTGGGCTCCGTTTGCCGGTGCCGAGGTGGAAGAGCTGCGACGGCGCCTGGAAGCCTGTGTGGCACCACTCGACCATGCGCTGCTGAACCGCCATATCGAACAGCCGACCGACGAGAACATCGCGCGCTGGATACGCCGCCGTCTTGAAAATGAATTCAGCGTGCCGGGCATCCTGCAGGTCGGCATACAGAGCACGGCGCAGACCGGTGTTGATCTGGATGTGAATGGCCACGCCCATGTCTGGCGCCGCTATCGCTTCCAGGCCGCACACAAGCTGCCCAATGTGCCGGCCGGCCACAAATGCGGCCGCATGCATGGCCACGGCTTCGAGGTGATCATCCATGCCAACCAGGACCTGGGTGAGCGCGATCTGGCGATCGACTATGACCATCTCGATGAGATCTGGGCGCCGTTCCAGATCCAGCTGAACTACCACTGCCTCAATGAGATTGAAGGCCTGGCCAACCCGACCAGCGAGGTGATCTCCTCCTGGCTGTGGGAGCGCCTGAAGCCGCAGCTGCCGGAGCTGTCCTGGGTGACGGTCTACGAGACCGGCTCCAGCGGCGCCAACTATGACGGCCAGCGCTACCGCATCTGGAAGGAACTGACGCTGGACAGCGCGATCCGCCTGAAGCACGCGCCGGCGCACAACCCTTTGTCGGGCATCCATGGCCATACCTACACGCTGCGCCTGCACCTGAGTGCCGAGCTGGATGCGCTGATGGGCTGGACGGTCGACTACGGCGATGTGAAGACCTTGTTCGCCCCGATCTTCAAAGCCATCGACCACAGCCCTCTGTACGAGATTGCCGATCTGGCCGATGGCGATACCGCCAGCCTGGCCGCCTGGGTGCTGGACAAGGGCCGCGCCGCACTGCCGCAGCTGGACCGGGTCGACATGTACGAGACGCGCGGCTCCGGCTCCATCGTCAGCCTGGAAGGCGGCGACGAGCTGATTCCGGTCTGAAGAATCACCGCGGGAGAGAACAAGCATGACTTATGCGGTGAAAGAAATTTTCTACACCTTGCAAGGCGAGGGTGCCCAGGCCGGCCGCGCTTCGGTGTTCTGCCGTTTCGCCGGCTGCAATCTGTGGAGCGGGCGTGAGCAGGACCGCAGCACGGCGGTCTGTAATTTCTGTGACACCGACTTCGTGGGCACCGACGGGCAGGGCGGCGGCAAGTTCGCGACGCCGGACGCGCTGGCGGATGCCATCGACGCGCGCTGGCCCAGGGACGCGCAAGGCGTGCGACTCGGCAAGCCCTATGTGGTGTGCACGGGCGGAGAGCCGCTGCTGCAGCTGGATGTGCCCTTGATCGAGGCGCTGCATGCGCGCGGCTTCGAGATTGCCGTCGAGACCAATGGCACGCAGCCGGCGCCACCGGGGCTGGACTGGATCTGCGTCAGCCCCAAGGCCGATGCCGAGCTGGTACTGACCTCAGGGCATGAACTCAAGCTGATCTATCCGCAGCCGCTGGCGCGGCCGGAGCGTTTCGAGGGCCTGGCCTTCGAGCACTTCTTCCTGCAGCCGCTTGATTCAGTGCTGAAGACCCAGCACACCCGCGAGGCGGTGGCCTATTGCATGGCCCATCCGCAGTGGCGGCTGTCGGTGCAGATGCACAAGGTGATCGGCATCGACTGAATCGGCAATGCAGCCGGCCTGTGGGCAAGGCTGTGGACAGTTCTTGAACAAGTAAGGACTTGTCCACAGCGCAAGGGCCGGCACAAGAGTTGTTCTCTATTCGAGCTGCGGCAACAGGGGCGCCGCACACAGGCTTGTGCTGTCGCCAAGTGCTTGTCAGGCTTGGCCTTCAGCTGCCTGTCCACAGCCCAAGCCAGCCTCTACTACGACTACAAAGTTCTATAAGACACAAGATGTCTTGAAGAAGCTTGGGCGCGGACGGCAGGTTTGAGTCCGCCGTCCGCACGCCGATGCGAGGCCTCGTTCAGAAGCTGTAGTCCAGCGCCACGCTGATGGCGGTCGGGTCCAGGCGGGTCTCGATGGTCTGGCCGGTTGACAGCGTGCCGGTGGTCTTCAGGCGCACATAGGTGGCGGCCACATCCACGCCCCAGCGCTTGTCCCATTTGTAGAGCGCGCCCAGCTGCACGGTGGGGCCGGAGGTGCTCTTCATCGACAAGGTGGTGGGTTTGCTGGGCAGCCCACCGGTCAGCCCCGACAGCGCCGCGGTGCTGCGCGCACGGAAGAAGCGTGCGTAGGTGGCACCGGCACCGACATAGGGCCGCAGCTTGGCGCTGCTGTCGCCAAAGCGGTACTGGGCCAGCAAGGTCATCGGCAAGGCCTGCACCGTGCCCAGGCGTCCCACACCGTCAATCGCACCAGCGCCGACGATCTTGTGTTCGAAGGGCAGGCCCAGCGGCAGGTCGATGATGATGTTGTCGCTCAGCGCATAGCTGATGCCGCCGGTCACCTGGGTGGCATCACCGACATCGATCTTGGTGCCGACCAGGCTGGGCGTGCTGAGATCGCCGCTCTTGACGGCGGGCATGATGGTGGTCAGGCCGATGCGGGCGCTGACGCGACCATCGAGCTTGAGCTGTGCCTGTGCACTGCCAGCCGCCATCAGGCCGCCCAGCAGCAGCAGACCAAACATCTTGTTGAAGTGCTTGTTCGTCTTCATGGGGTTCTCCGTCATGAGGCCGGGCTTACAGCCAGCCCTTGTTGGCCAGCGTCTTGGAAATCAGCTGGCTCAGCAGCTGATGGCCGTAGGGCGTCGGGTGGAAACCGTCGGAGAAGGCATAGTTCTTCCACCAGTCGGCGCCGCTCTGGCCAGCCGGAGGCGCGGCGGACAGGGCGGTGGCGGTGCAGGTGGCGAAGGTGTAGCTGGGCAGGCCATCGCTGCCCACGCCAGTGATCGGGCAGGCGGGGGTCTTCACATTGCCGAGACCGAACTGCTTCGGGTTGCTAAGCTGCTCATTGAAGCTGCTGTAAAAGTCGACGATGGCCACGCGCGGCTCGTCGGCAAAGCGTTTGACCAGCTCGGCGTTGTAGGCCTCGACCCAGCTCTTGAACAAGGCTTCGGCCTGCGCGCGCGCCGCAGCACCGGCGGCACCGCCGCCGCTGGCTGCCGAGATGCTGTCGAGCACGGTCTGGAAGCGCGGTGTGTTGGTGATGCCCGGCATGTTCAGCAAGGCCACGCGGGTGGCACCCTTGTCGAGCGCGCTGGTCTTGATCGAGGCGTGGAACTTGGCTGCGAGAGCTTGCATATAGGCGCCGCCCACGGTGGCCAGGCCGGCAGCGCCGCCGGACAGCGCGGTGCCGATCTGGGTGGGGCTCAGCAAGGTGCCAAGCAGCCCGGCGTAGGCCGCAGCGCCGTCGCGCGGTGCGCGCAGATAGGCGCCCACCAAGTCGGCCGCATCATTGCCGCCACCGACGATCAGCAGCAGATCACTGCTCTTGAAACCACCGGCCGTGGCCAGCTGCAGCGGCACGCCGCGTGGGTCCATCGGGTTGGCGTGATTGATCACCGCGCCGCCAATGGCGAAGTTGGTGCAGCCTGCCTTGGGATTGGCGGCGAAGGTCGTGCCGGTGAAGACATAGAAGTTGCATTGGCTCAGGCCATAGGCCTGGGCGATGCGCTCCGGGTAGATCAGCGATTCGCTGCCCTGCACCGTGAACTTGATGCCGAAGGTTCCCACGTCGGCCAGGCTGTCGCCAAACACCTTGAGCGAGGTGATGCCGGGATCCTTGGGCGCCACATCCGAGCCACCGCCACCGCAGGCGGTCAGCACCAGGCCGGCAGCGAGCGCCAGCAGCCGTTTTTGCATCGTCTTCATTGCTGTCTCCATGTCTTGGTCCCGCATCAAGGGCGCGGGCTGTTTCTTGCATAGCGATGGCTACTCTACTGTTTGGCCCCTGGCAGCCAAGGAGTGCAAACCCCTGGGCGTCGCTCGGGCGAGACGGGCAGCCATGCCACACTGCACTCATGGACATTGCCGACCTGCAGCGCCGTTTGCGCGACTTTGCCGCCCTGCGCAACTGGGAGCCTTATCAGACACCCAAGAACCTGGCGATGGCCATGGTGGTGGAGGCCGCCGAGCTGGTGGAGATCTTCCAGTGGCTGACGCCCGAGGAGTCCCAGGCCATCGCGCAAGACCCGGCGCGCCACCAGCATCTGGGCGAAGAAATTGCCGACGTGATGCTTTACCTGCTGCAGATCGCGGACCACAGCGGCGTCGACATCGAGCAGGCGCTCGAGCGCAAGCTGGCGATGAATGCACGCAAATACCCAGCCCCCTGAACACCCAGCCATGCAGACGATCGCCGTCATCGACTTCGAGACCACGGGCATCAGTCCGAACAGCGGTGGGCGCGCCACCGAGATCGCCGCCGTGCTGGTGCAGGACGGCCGTATCGTTGACCAGTACCAGAGCCTGATGAACAGCGGTGCCTGGGTGCCGCCCTTCATCGAGCAGCTGACCGGCATCAGCAATGCGATGCTGGCCGATGCGCCCGACTCGACGCAGGTGATGCGCGAGGTGGCCGAGTTCACCCGGGGCTGCCCGCTGGTGGCACACAACGCGGCCTTTGACCGAGGCTTCTGGCATTACGAACTGGCGCAGGCCGGCACCGAGCCCGACCCGGCGCATGAGTTCGCCTGCACGGTGCTGCTGGCGCGCCGGCTCTATCCGGATGCGCCCAACTGCAAGCTTGGCACCTTGGCACGCTTCTTTGCCTTGCCCGATACCGGCCGGGCCCACCGTGCGCTGGCTGACGCCCAGACCACCGCGCACCTGCTGCTGCGCATGCAGCAGGACCTGGCCCGCCGCTATGCCGGCGAACTGGGGCCGCTGGCGGTCGAGCATGCGCTGCTGGCCCGGCTGCAGCGCAGCGCCAAGTCGGCATTGGCGCGCAGCGTGAGTGATTGGGTTGGAAAGAGACAGCCGGCGCTGAGCACCGCTCCAGACTGAGGCTCTAAAAAATCGAACTGTCAAGCGGCCCGACGGGCTCGATTGGCAGGGACAATTCCGCCCTTTCGTGCGCTGTTGCCAGAGTCTTTTTTCTCTCTCCCTTTCTTTCCCAGTATGTCGAGTATTCAGGTTCGTCCGGCCACGCTGCGTGATGCCAAAGCCATCGCAGAAATCCACGTTGCAGCTTGGCAGGGTGCATACAAAGGTTTGCTGCCAGACAGCCATCTGGACGCACTGTCGGTGCAGAAGCGCCAGGCCTTCTGGCGCGAAGCCATCGATCTGTGCGAGCCGCAGGTGATGGTGGCGCATATCGATAACGAGCTGATGGGCTTTGTCGGCTTCGACCGCTCGCGCGACAAGGGCACGCCGTCCAGCACGGGCGAGATCTGGGCCATGTATGCCAAGCCGGTGCATTGGGACAAGGGCGTCGGCCTGGCGCTGTGGGACGCCGCCCGTGATGGGCTGCAGGAAGAGGGCTGCACCAAGGTCACGCTGTGGACCTGGCTGCGCAACGAACGTGCGCTGCGCTTCTTCGAGATGGCCGGCTTCAAGCGCGAGCTCGGCAGTGCCAAGACCACCGAAGTCGGCGGCCTGCGCCTCGAAGAACTCCGCCTCCAACGGTCATTGGTCTAAGTCAGTACCGAGGGCAAGCCTAGTGGCTTGCCCGACGCCTGACGCAGGCCCGGCAGCCTGCAAGCAGCCGGGCTGAGCCCGCGCACGGGACCCGGAAGGGTCCTGTGGCTGGCGAAGGCCATTCGGCGATACCAGCCGAATGGCTGAGCCCGCGCACAGGGACTAGCCGAAAGGCTCAGCAGGACCGACGCCGCGCCCGCCAGGGTCAGGTCTTGCCTCCCATCCAGCAAGCAAGTCTCAGCCCTGAGCGAGTTGTCCTGACGCTTTGAGAACTTGTTGGCGCTCCCCACGCTGCAAACGGATTCGGTCAGCGTCTGAAGGATGCAGAATCCCGCCGCGATGAGCAACTTCAAGCATTCGATGTCGGCCGGCATGTGGCGCGTGGTGTTCCACGAGCGGCGCGGCTGTCGCATCCATGTCGACAAGACGGGCCCCTGGCTGCCCAGCAAGAAGATGGCCGAGCAGTGGGCGTACTGGTTCACGTCCCAGGGCTACTGCGTGGCGCTCCAAGATCAGGCGGGTACCGTCGAGAAGCAGTACCAGGGCCTGCCGGGCTGATCGCTCCAGCCCTCAGGCGGCTGCGCGGAAGCCACGCCGCTCCAGCGCCCAGCCTTCAGTGGCGCGCGGCAACGCGTGCTGCTGCACATGCACCGTGCTCAATCGCTTGGCGGCAGCGCGTTGTACCAGCGCCTCGGCCTGAGCTGCCGTCAGTTGCAGTGCAAAGCGGGCCCAGCGCTTTTGCACCAGCGCATCGCTCCAGGCATCTTCCAGCGCCCAGCGGATTTCGTGCGCCAGCACCAGGCTGCCGGCACTCAGCACGCGCGGCACCAGGGCCATCACGAAGCGGTTGAAGTCGCCCTTGATGGCCTCGTCCGGCAGCAGCGCTTCGATGCGCGCCAGGCGTTGGCTCCAGCCGGGCTTGGCCAGCTGGCGGGTCACCAGGGCCTGCAGCGCCTGGATCGGGTTGAACAGGCGCAGCCGGTTCGGCGGCAGCACATGCATGGGCAGCAGCGCCGCTTGCGCATGGGGCAACTCAGTGACAAAGCTGCAGAGAACAGCCACACGCTGCCACTCGGCTGCATCCAGCCCCGCCACCTGTTTGAAAGGACCTTGCGCCAGGCTGGCTGCCAGTTCATTGGCGCTGGCCCAGTCATGCCTGGCTTTGGCCGCGTTGGCACCGCGGCTCATGGTGGCCAGATTGCCGGCGGCATAGCCGGCATCATCGCGCACGCGGTCGATCGAGAGCGTGGCCTCGTCGAGCGCGCAGCGGGTGATGGGGCAGTGCTCGACGCCGATCTGCTGCAGATAGTTGGGCGTCAGCTCCAGGGTTTCGAAGCTGCGGCCACGCGCCCAGGCATGGCTGCGCAGTTGCAGCCACAGGCGGGTATGGCGGCTGGCCTTGAGCGTGCGGCGGCCGAAGGTGGCACGACCAGCCAGCCAGCCCTGGCGCAGCGGCGATGCGGCGAACAGATGCGCAGTCGGTGGCGTGATGCCGTGATGGGCATGATCCCAGCCGAGCTCGAAGCCCAGCGTCTGGTGGGGACTGGCCGTTGCGGGCACGGCGGCAATGCCGAGTTCCAGCTGGGTTGTCGAGGCCAGGGACTGATGTGCTTGAGCTGCTGCTGCGGGATGTGCCATGGTGTGCTCCGGTTGCGGTTGCCTGTCGATGTTTCAGCAACCATGTGGCACAGTCTGGGCGACAGCTGGCTCATGGCGTGAGCCACCTTGAAAGTCAGGGAAATCACCGAGAACTGGACACCATGGACCGGACCGAGCGCTTCTACAAGATCGAGTTGCTGATCCGCTCGCGCGAATGCGTCAGCTTTGCCGCGTTGCTGGAGGCGCTGGAGGTGTCGCCGGCCACGCTCAAGCGCGATCTGCAATACCTGCGCGAGCGCATGGACGCGCCGATCGAGTACGACGCCGCGGCCAACGGCTACCGCTTCGGCCAGCAGTGGCGCGGCACCCAGCATGAGCTGCCCGGCGTCTGGTTCAACGAACGCGAACTGCACGCGCTGCTGACCATGCACCAGCTGCTGTCCAGCCTGGACGAAAACGGCATTCTGAGCCGCCATCTGCAGCCCATGTTCGACAAGCTCAGCGGCATGCTGGGCAAGGACGAGGACGAGGCCAAGGAGCTGACGCGGCGCGTCAAGCTGATCAGCACCGCGCGCCGGCGCGTGGCCAGCGAGTTCTTCGAGACGGTGGGTAGCGCGGTGGTGCAGCGCCAGCGGCTGAAGCTGCGCTACCGCAAGCGCGGGCGGGGTGGGGCGACGCTGTCGGAGCGCATCGTGTCACCGCAGCGCCTGGTCCATTACCGCAACACCTGGTATTTGGACGCCTGGTGCCATCAGAGCGAGGGCCTGAGGCGCTTTGCGCTGGATGCGATGGAAGCGGCCGTCTTGCTTGACGAGAAAGCCAAGCCGGTGGCTTTGAAGGCGCTGGAAGCCGAGCTGGATCAGGGCTACGGCATCTTCGCCGGCGGCCAGGCCCAGCAGGCCGAGCTGGTGTTCAGCGCCGAGGCCGCGCAATGGGTGTCACGCGAAGAGTGGCATCCGGCCCAGCACAGCCAGTGGCTGGAGGACGGCCGCTGGCAACTCAGCGTGCCCTATGTGGATGCCACCGAGCTGCTGATGGACCTGCTGCGCCATGCCGGGCAGGTGGAAGTCAGGGCGCCCGCGGCTTTGCGCACGGCTTATGCCAAGCGCTTGCGCGAAGCGGCCGCGGCACTGGCTTAGGCGTCTTCGCCCTGGCGCTTCAGGCGCTCGCTGTGCCAGTAGACATCGTCGCCGCCCAGTCCATCGAGGTTGGCGCGGTTGAGCACGCGGGCCAGCACGAACAGCAGATCGGACAGGCGGTTCAGATACTGGCGCGGAGCCGCATTGATCGTGTCCTGAGCGGCGAGGGTCACGACAGCCCGCTCGGCCCGCCGCGCCACGGTGCGGCAGACATGGGCCAGGGCGGCGCTACGGGTGCCGGCCGGCAGGATGAACTCCTTCAGGCGCGGCAGGGTCTCGTTGTAGTGGGCCAGCGCTTCATCCAGGCGCAGCACGGCCTCGTCCTTGATCAATGTGTAGCCGGGCATGCAGAGCTCGCCGCCGAGGTTGAACAACTCATGCTGGATCGTGACCAGCAACTCACGCACATCGCCCGGCAGCGGCTCGGCCAGCAGCACACCGATCTGCGAGTTGAGCTCATCCACATCGCCCATGGCCTGGATGCGCAGATGATCCTTGGGCACGCGGCTGCCGTCGCCCAGGCCGGTGGTGCCGTCGTCGCCGGTGCGGGTTGCGATTTGTGAGAGTCGGTTGGCCATGGGAAGGAGCAGGGCTGTCGTTGCAAGGGGACCCGCATCTTGCCTCAAGGAGCCTGACCCTTCGGGCCCAGGCCCTTCTTTCCTTCTCAGTCCCGGCGGCCGCTGCGGTGAATATCGGTGGGCTTGTTGGGTTTGCCGGGGTCGGCATGGCCGTGTGCCCCGCTCTTGCCGTGATAGGGCCCATGCGAGGGCGGCGGGCCGGGCGGCAGCTCGGGCTTGCGGCTGCCGAGCTTGAGCCACTCGCGCCAGATCAGGCCGAACAGATCGAAGCGCAGCGCGCCGACGATGGCCAGCGCCAGCGCGATGGCGATCAGGATGGTGCTGGTGTCCCAGGCAAATGGCATGGTGAACGCTCCCCGTCGTTGATGTGAAACCGGCTCCATGCTCTCACCGTCGGCGACGGGGGGCAAGGAGCCGGATCAAAGACAGGAGACGCAGGCGAGTCGCGGGCCCGCTTCAGCCCTTGCGCTTGCAGGCGCAAGGGCCTTCACCAGGCGTCGACCCGCGCGCAGGCACGGGTCTCGGTCCTGGCTCAGAAGCGGTGGTTGTACTGCACGCCGAGCAGCGCCGAGTTCAGCTTGTAGCGGCCGACCACGGTGGCGCAGCTGGAGGTGTTGCCGGCCGGGTTGCAGACGGCGGAGCCGACTGCATTGGTCTGGCCACCGTTGTCGAAAGCGTTGATCTCGCCTGCGGCCACATGGATGTAGCTCAGCGCGAAGTCGAGCGAGCGCTTGTTGTCCAGCTTCCAGTTCAGGCCGGCCGACAGCCAGCTGCGGTCGCCGTCAGGGATTGACGAGGTGCGCGTGGCCTGGGTCACCGGCGACTGGTCATAGGCCACGCCGCCGCGCAGCTGCAACGCATCGGTCCACTGGTGCGAGACGCCCAGCGAGGCGCGCACCGTGTCGGTCCAGCCCTGAGGCGTCACCGAGTCGGGCAGGTTGTTGGCGAAGTCCACGCGCAGCTCCTTGAAGCGCGAGTGGCGGGTCAGCGTCACATCGCCCATCACGGCGGTACGGGCGTCGTGCTTCTTGTAGAAGGAGAAGGACAGCGACTCCGGCGTCTTGACGCTGAGCTTGGCCGCGCTGTTGGTGTAGGCGCCCAGCAGCTGGGCTTGCACCTGGCTGCCGGCGCCAGGCAGTGCCGCATTGAGCAGGCCGGCCAGGTTGGCGGCAGCGGTCTGCACCTGCCACTGGGCGTCGCCGGTCAGCGTGTGCTTTACGGCCGAGCGGTAGGCGATGCTGAAGCGGGTGCTGTCATCCGGGCTGTACATCAGGCCCAGGTTGAAGCCCACGCCCCAGTCCTTGCCTTCGACATCGACGCGGCCGGAGTAGCTCGGGTTGCCGGAGACGGTCTTGATCAGCCCGCCCAGCTGGTTGATCACCGCATTGCGGATGATCTCGGCGGGCACGCCGGGGATGGCGTTGGCACGCACCTGGGCTTCGATGATCGAGGCCATGGCGCCGGAGCCGAAGTCGGCCCCCTTGGCCAGCTTGCCCTCGATGTGCTGCGCGCTCACACCGGCGCCCAGGCTGAGGGTGTTGCTCAGCTTGTAGGCCAGCGAGGGATTGATCGTCAGGGTCTTCAGCTCGGTGCTGATGCCGTTGTAGCGGCCGGTCCAGTTGCTGTCGTATTCGCTCTTGGAGCCGAAGGGCACGAAGATGCCCACGCCGGCCGTGAGGCGCTCGTTGTAGCGGTGGCTCAGGTAGGCGTGCGGCACGGCAGCCGGCTCGACGAAATCACCGGCGGCACCGCCGCGCGTGGGCAGGCGGAACTGGGTGAAGCTGCCGCCATCGGTGAAGCGACCCTTGGGCAGCACCAGGTTCAGCACGCCGCTGGCCTGTGTGCCTTCCAGACGGCTCAGGCCGGCCGGGTTGTAGAACAGCACCGACGCGTCCGACGCCTCGGCGGCGTTAGCATTGGCCGTGCCTTGGGCAGAGGCGGACTGGGAGCCGAAGTGGTAGCCCGAGGCTTGAGCCAGCGGGGCACACAGGACACCCAGCAGGGCGAGCAGCAAGGGGTTAACGACAGGGCTCTTCAAGGGCTTATCTCCGGATGTTCGAGGGTAGGTCAGCAGTCGTGACCTGAGCGTTTGATGATAGCCTGCTAGTCATCGCTAGCTTAGTCGTGCTAACCCACGTGCTGTGCTGCGAAAAACACAAGAATCAATGAAGGAGACAACGATGCCGCTGCGCATTCCCCATTCCATGACCCCTGTTGCCGCGCTGCTGGCGGGCAGCCTGATGCTGAGCGCCTGCGGCGGCGGCGATTCCGCGACGGGCACACCCGCCACGCCGGCGCCGCCCACCTACTCGGCCGAGATCCGCTACACCAGCTACGGCGTGCCACACGTCAAGGCTGATGACTTCAAGGGCGCCGGCTACGGCTACGGTTACGCCTTTGCCAACGACCATGTCTGCCTGTTCGCGCAGGAGCTGGTGACGCTGCGCGGCCAGCGCTCGCGCTTCTTCGGTGATGTGGATGCCAAGGGCGTGCCCATCACCTATCTGGGCCAGTTCGGCGACTTCACGCCCAATCTGTCGTCCGACTTCTTCTACAAGCTGCTGATGACGCCGGCACTGGCGCAATCGATGAAGGCTGCCACCGGCCCCGATGTGCGCGACATGGTCAGCGGCTTCGTCGCGGGCTACAACCGCTATCTGCGCGACAAGGGCGTCAACGGTCTGCCCACCGAGTGCAAGGGTGCGGCCTGGGTCACGCCGATGACTGAGGACGAGGCCTATTGGCGCTTCAGCCAGGCGGCGATGGCGGGCAGCTCGCTGCAGTTCATCAACTCGATCGGCGTGGCCCAACCACCTGGCCCGAAGCCTGCGGGTGCGACGAATGTGGCCGCGCTGAGCGCCAAGGCGCTCAAGCGCCCGAGCACCCAGCTGGCAGTGCTGAACAGCCCGCTGGTGCAGGGTACCAATGCGCTGTTTGAGCATGCGATCGGCTCTAACGGCTACGGCCTGGGCAAGGGCGTGACGCAGAGCGGCGCCGGCATCGTGCTGGGCAACCCGCACTTCCCGTGGTGGGGCGCGCTGCGTCTGCACAAGCTGCACATCACCATTCCCGGCAAGTACGACGTGTTCGGCTCCACGCTGCTGGGCACGCTGGTGCCGCTGATCGGTTTCAACAAGGATGTGGCCTGGACGCACACCTTCTCGACCGACAACCGCTTCACGCTGTTCCAGCTCAAGCTGGACCCGGCTGACCCGACGCGCTACCAGGTCGACGGCGCGTTCAAGGCGATGACGAAGACGGCGCTCAGCGTCGACGCTCTGCAGCCCGACGGCAGCGTGAAGACGCACCAGCGCACCCTGTACGGCACCGACTTCGGCCCGCTGCTGAGCGACGGCGCCACCTTCGGCTGGACGGCCGGTGCAGCCTTTGCCATCCGCGATGCCAACTACACGAACTACAAGCTGCTCGACCAGGCCTTGCTGAACGGCAAGTCCACCAGCGCAGAGAGCCTGCGCGAGTCGCTGGCCACGCATAACGCGATGCCCTGGGTCAACACCATGGCGGCCGACAAGAGCGGCAAGGCGCTCTATGCCAACTATTCGGTGGCGGCCAATGTCAGCGATGCCCAGCTGGCCAGCTGCGTCAACAGCCCGACCGGCCAGTTCCTGCTGGCCACGCGCGGCCTGGTGCTGATGGACGGCAGCAAGGCCAGCTGCAACTGGAACGGCGCCATCCCCAGCAGCCAGCGCCCCTTCGTGCTGCGCGACGACTACATCGTCAACGCCAACGACAGCCACTGGCTGCCCAACGACAAGGTGCGCCTGGCCGGCTATCCGAAGATCATCGCCACCGGCCCGGTGGCCGAAGGGCGCGAGCAGGGCGAGCGCACCCGCACCGGCATCGTCCAGGTGCTGGACCGCATGAAGGGCACCGATGGCCTGCCCGGCACCGGCTTCACGCTGGCCAATCTGCAGCAGGTCTATGCCAAGAGCCGCTTCCTCAAGGCCGAGCTGTGGCTGGACGAGTTCCTGGCGGCGCGCTGCAGCGGCGGCATCCTGATGGGCATTGACAGCAAGGGTGTGGTCACCGATCTCAGCAAGGCCTGCGGAGTGCTGTCGATCTGGAAGAAGACCGAAGGCATGGTCGATCCGGGCTCACTGCTGTTCCGCAAGTTCTATGAACTGTCCGGCGAGATGAAGGACGCCAGCCTGTGGCGCGTGGTCTACGACCCGGCCGATCCGGTCAACACGCCACGTGGCTACAACACGGCCGATACCAAGGCGGTGACGCTGCTGGCGGATGCGGTGCAGTGGTTCAACGCCAACAAGTTTGCGCTGGAGGAGGTCAATGCCCGCAAGCAGGTGGTCGTGCGTGACAGCGCGCCACTGCCCTTCCCGGGCGCCGCTACACCTTCAACAATGTGCGCGGCAACCTGAGCGCCGGCCTGTATGGCGATCCGGTCTATGGCAACAGCTATATGCAGTTCGTCACCTTCGACGCCAACGGCCCGGTGGCCGAGGGCATCCTGACCTACTCGCAGAGCAGCCACCTGCTGTCCGCCAACTTCTCGGACCAGACCAAGCTCTACTCCGACATCTTCCTGAAGGGCGCCAAGTGGGCCAAGCTGCCTTTCAGCGAAGCCGACATCAAGGCGGACCCGAACTACCGCAGCATGATGCTCAGCGAGTGATGCACAGCTTGCAGGGTTGAACAGGGGCCGGCAATTGCCGGCCCTTTTCATTGGTTCTTTGAGCGACTGATCGTGATCCTCCAGCGGCGACTTGGTTTCATGTTCGAGGTTCGGGCGGCGCCGGGATGCGGCGGCGTGCGCTTGCTCCGTGTCCCCCGGGCCGCAAGCGGCCCTCCTCCTTTTACCTACGCAAGCGCACGCCGCCGCACCCCGGCTCAGCAGAGGTCGTAGGGTTCGCGGCACGCGGCAAGCGCTACAAGCAGGAGGGTGGGCGGGCCTGATACGCAGGTAAAAGGAGGAGGACGCGTAGCGTCCGGGGGACACGGAGCAGCAGGCCTGCCTGCTCTCCTGCGGACTATGCACAAGCCGGACCTGAATTCAGATCGGTCACGATCCAACGCGCAACGAGCCCTTTCTTTTGAGTGAAGCATCGCCACACCGGCAACGCTGCTCGCACAGCGCTGGCTGCAGTCTTTCTAGAATCAGCGGGTCCGCCAGCCTTGGCGGCGAGGAGCCCCGCGATGAATGCCCCCCACGATCTCGATGCCTTGCTGAAGGCCCGCAGGCGCCCTGTGCCCGAGGCCATGCTGGACGCGCTGCGCGAACGTTTCGGCGCGCGCCTGAGCACCGCGCTGGCGGTGCGCCAGCAGCATGGCCGCGACGAGTCGCCCTTTGATGTGGACCCGCCGGACTGCGTGGTCTACGCCGAGAGCAACGAAGACGTGGCTGCGGTGCTGACCTTGGCGCACGAGCACAGCGTGCCGGTGATCCCCTATGGCGCCGGCTCCTCGCTGGAAGGCCATCTGCTGGCGGTGCAGGGGGGCGTTAGCCTGGATGTGTCGCGCATGAACAAGATCCTGCGCGTCAACGCCGAGGACCTGACGGTGACGGTGCAGGCCGGCGTGACACGCAACCAGCTCAACGCCGAGATCCGCCACGCGGGCCTGTTCTTTCCCATCGATCCGGGCGCCGACGCCTCGCTCGGTGGCATGGCCGCCACGCGCGCCAGCGGCACGAACGCGGTGCGCTACGGCACCATGCGCGAGGCGGTGCTGGGCCTGAGCGTGGTCACCGCGACGGGCGAGTTGGTGCACACCGGATCGCGGGCGCGCAAGAGCAGCGCCGGCTACGACCTGACGCGCCTGTTCATCGGCAGCGAAGGCACGCTGGGCGTGATCACCGAGGTGACGCTGCGCATCTATCCCTTGCCCGAAGCCGTGTCGGCGCAGTCTGCTTCTTCCCCAGCATCGATGCGGCGGTGCAGACCACCATCCAGATCATCCAGATGGGGGTGCCGATCGCGCGCTGCGAACTGCTGGACGCGCATGCGATCCGTGCGGTGAATCTGCACGACAAGCTGGGCTTGCGCGAGGCACCGATGCTGCTGATGGAGTTCCACGGCTCCGACGCCAGCGTGGCCGAGCAGGCTGAAACCGTGCAGGAGATTGCGCGCGAATTCGGTGGCGAGGATTTCGAGTGGGCCACCACACCCGAGGCGCGCACCAAGCTTTGGACCGCGCGCCACCACGCCTATCTGTCGGCGCTGCAGACCAAGCCCGGCTGCCGCTGCGTGACCACCGACACCTGTGTGCCGATCTCTCGCCTGGCCGAAAGCATCAACGAATCGGTGCGCGAGGTTGAGGAGGCGGGCCTGCCCTACTTCATCGTCGGCCATGTGGGCGACGGCAACTTCCACCTCGGCTATCTGATCGACCCGAATGTGCCCGCCGAGCGCGATACGGCTGAGCGCCTGTCGGCGCAGATGGTGCAGCGCGCGCTGCGCCTGGAAGGCACCTGCACCGGCGAGCATGGCATCGGCCTGCACAAGCAGGGCTTCCTGGTCGACGAGGCCGGTGCCGGCGCGGTGCAGCTGATGCGTCAGCTGAAAGCCGCGCTGGACCCGAAGAACATCATGAACCCGGGCAAGATCTTTCAGGCCTGAGCCCGGCGCTGGCGTGCCGCCAGCAGGCCGAAGAGGGCCAGGCCGGCCAGCGCCAGGGATCCAGGTTCGGGAACGCTGCCACCCGGCGGTGTAAGCGGGCCTGGGTTGGGTGGCGTATCGTCCTGCATGGGTTCGACGCTGAAGCTGTTCAAGCCCCAGCGACCCGTGGGCAGACCGCCGCTGAGCGCGTCGGTCGCAGCCAGGACGCTCCAGAGGTCCAGCACGCGATTGCCGGCAGAGAAATCGTAAAGGGTGCGGAAGTAGTGCTCGTAGAGGCCGTTGCCCGAAGTTTGCGGTGTGGCGCCGGCAAAGCTGTAGGCAGGCGGCGAGCCGCTGCGCGACCAGGGTTGGCCCAGGTTCAGCAGCAAGCCGCTGCTCAGCTCGGGCGCCGTGGCCGTCGAGGTGGTGCCGACGATGACTTCGCCGAGCGAGCTTCCGGCCGCAGCCCTTGTCGAAAACTGCGCGTTGCCGAGCTGGATGCGCAGCCCGCTGATCTGCGCGTAGCTCCAGACCCAGGTGTTGACGGCGGGCGCGCGACTGCTGAGAACGCCGTCGTAGTCCAGCTCCAGGCTCAGCGCGATATTGGCCAGGTCGTTCCAGCTTGACGTGCCATTGACTACATGGGCCAGTGCGTTGGCGCTGGCGCTGTTGCGGGTGGCCTGGCTGTTGGTGGCGGTGAACAAGCCTTCGATGTGCAGTGTCATCGGTGCGGCGGCGGCGGGCAGGCTGTGCAGGGCCGCAGCGCTGCCCAAGGCGAGCAGCAGGCGTCGGATCTTGTGCGCCGTTCTGGCAGTGTGTTTTGGCTCGGGCAAGCAGGGCGGCATGGCAGTAGTCCTCGCATGAAGTGAGTGGGTCCTGCCTGCCTACGCCGCAAACGACGCGCAGAAAGCTCAAGGCCCCCGTGGATGCGGGGGCCTTGCAGCGGGATGGTCTGGGCGCCTCGAAGGCTCACTGCGCCTGCGGCCCCCGTGTGCTCCAGCGTTGCGCAACGTCGCCGCGCGCATTGACGCTTTCCAGATGCACGTCGAAGCCCCACAGCCGCGCCACATGCTTGAGCACCTCTTGCGAGCTCTCATGCAGCGGACGGTTCATGTGCTGGGTGTGGCGCAGGGTCAATGAACGATCACCGCGCAGATTGACGTTCCAGACCTGGATATTGGGCTCGCGCGTGCTCAGGTCGTACTGCTTGGAGAGCGCTTCGCGCACATGCTGGTAGCCGCCTTCGTCATGGATGGCCGAGATCTCGTATTCGTTCTGCGCCTCGTCGTCGATGATGGAGAACAGGCGGAACTCGCGCATCAGCCGCGGGCTCAGGTACTGGCCGATGAAGCTCTCGTCCTTGAAGTTGCGCATCGCGTGATCCAGCGTGGGCAGCCAGGGGGCGCCGGCGATGTCCGGGAACCAGCGGCGGTCCTCATCAGTCGGGGCCTCGCAGATGCGCTTGATGTCGGTGTACATCGCGAAGCCCAGTGCATACGGGTTGAGCTGCGCCATCGGCGGCTGCGCCACCACATTGGTGTGCGACTTCAGCCACTCGATCATCATGCCGTCCGACAGATAACCGTCGTCGTACATCTGGTTGAGCAGGCGGTGGTGCCAGAAGGTGGCCCAGCCTTCGTTCATCACCTGGGTCTGGCGCTGTGGATAGAAGTACTGCGCCACCTTGCGCACGATGCGCACGACTTCTCTCTGCCAGGGCTCCAAGAGCGGCGCGTTCTTCTCAATGAAGTACAGGATGTTCTCCTGCGGTTCGTCGGGGAAACGGCGCGCCGTCTTCTCGTCCTCGGCCTTGTCCTTGCGCGCGGCAGGGTGCGCCAGAGGTCGTTGATCTGTTGCTGGGCATAGGCCTCGCGCTCGTGCTGACGCGCGCGTTCCTCGGCCAGCGAGAGCTTGGTGGGGCGGCGATAGCGGTCCACGCCGTGGTTCATCAGCGCGTGGCAGGAGTCCAGCAGCTGCTCCACCGCGTCCAGGCCGTGGCGCTCCTCGCATTCGGCCACATAGTTCTTCGCATAGACCAGGTAGTCGATGATGGACGAGGCATCGGTCCACATGCGGAACAGATAGTTGCCCTTGAAGAAGCTGTTGTGGCCGTAGCAGGCATGGGCGATTACCAGGGCCTGCATGGCCATGGTGTTCTCCTCCATCAGGTAGGCGATGCAGGGGTCGGAGTTGATGACGATCTCGTAGGCCAGGCCCATCTGACCACGCTTGTAGTTGCGCTCGGTGGCGATGAACTCCTTGCCATAGCTCCAGTGCCGGTAGTTCACTGGCATGCCGACCGATGCATAGGCATCCATCATCTGCTCGGCAGTGATCACCTCCAGCTGGTTGGGATAGGTGTCCAGCCCATAACGCTCAGCTGTAGCGCGTATCACCGCGTGGTAGTCGTGGATCAGCTCGAAGGTCCAGTCGCTGGGTGCGGGCAGGGGCTGGGCGGGGCGCTCCTTGAGCGGCCGCATCTGCTGCAGCGGCTCCTTGTGGCGGCGGCCGCCGTACTCGCGCCGGTCGGCGGCAATGCCCAGGTCGCGGCGGTTGTCGGCGCTGATGATCATCTGACTGAGCAGGGTGTCTGTCATGCCTTGGCCCCTTCCTTCTTGAACAGCTCGCGGAACACGGGGTAGATCTGCGAGGCCTGACCGCCTTGCGCATCGCGAACTGCGGCACTTCGTCGGCCAGCTTGGCGTATTCCTCCCACAGGTTCTGCTCGGCCTCGGCCACCTGCACGTAGGCGAAATAGCGGCACAGCGGCAGGATCTTGTCCGCCAGCAACTCGCGGCAGCGGCCGCTGTCGTGGTGCCAGTTGTCGCCGTCGCTGGCCTGGGCACCGTAGATGTTCCACTCGCTCGGCGAGTAGCGCTCGCGGATGATCTCCTCCATCAGCACCAGGGCTGAGGACACCACGGTGCCGCCGGTCTCGGTGGCGTGGAAGAAGTTCTGTTCGTCCACTTCCTGCGCCTGCGTGTGATGGCGGATGAAGACCACCTCGATCTTTTCGTAGTGGCGGGTGAGGAAGAGGTAGAGCAGGATGAAGAAGCGCTTGGCCAGGTCCTTGCGCGCCTCGTCCATCGAGCCGCTGACATCCATCAGGCAGAACATCACCGCGCGCGTGGTCGGCACCGGCACGCGCACGCGGTTGCGAAAACGCAGGTCGATCGGGTCGAGGAAGGGGATCGCGCCCAGGCGGCGCTTCAGCTCGGCGATGCGCGCCTCGGTCTCCTTGATCAGCGCCTCAGCCTCGGGCTTGTGGCTGTCTTCGCGCTTGAGCACGTTCAGGCGCTCTTCCAGCTCGTGCAGCTCACGGCGCTTGTCCATGCCCAGCGCGATGCGCCTGCCTAAAGCGCCGCGCATCGAGCGCACCACATGCAGATTGGTCGGCGTGCCGTCGCTGACAAAGCCGGCGCGGTGGCTCTTCCACTCGGGCGTGTCGGCCAGCGTGGTGCGCGCGAGATTGGGCAGGGCCAGGTCGTCGAAAAAGACCTGCATGAACTCTTCCTTGCTGAGGTGGAAGACGAAGTCGTCCTCGCCCTCGCCGGAATCGCTGGCTTGGCCGCCACCCTGGCCTTGCCCGCCGCCCTTGGGCTTGGGCACGCGGTCGCCCTTCATGTGCTCGGTATTGCCGGGCCGCACCACCTCGCGCACACCGCCATCGCCATGGCCGAAGACCGGCTCGCTCAAGTCCTTCTTCGGGATGTGCACATCCTCGCCGCGTTCCATGTCGCGGATGCCACGGCCGTCGACCGCGCGCTTCACGGCCTCGCGGATCTGCTCCTTGTGGCGGCGCAGGAAGCGCTCGCGGTTGCCGACGGACTTGTTCTTGCCCGAGAGGCGGCGATCAATGATCTGTTGAAGCATGAAAGCTCCTTGATCGGGCGACGGATCAAGAACTCTTGCGAACGCGCAGATACCACTCGCACAGCAGCCGTACCTGCTTGGCGGTGTAGCCCTTGTCGACCATGCGCTGCACGAAGTTCTCGTGCTTCTTGGCCTCGTCGGCGCTGGCCTTGGCGTTGAAGCTGATCACGGGCAGCAGCTCCTCGGTGTTGGAGAACATCTTCTTCTCGATCACCGTGCGCAGCTTCTCGTAGCTGGTCCAGGCCGGGTTCTTGCCCTGGTTGTTGGCGCGCGCGCGCAGCACGAAGTTGACGATCTCGTTGCGGAAATCCTTGGGGTTGCTGATGCCGGCGGGCTTCTCGATCTTCTCCAGCTCGGCGTTCAGCGCTCCGCGGTCGAACACCTCGCCGGTGTCGGTGTCGCGGTACTCCTGGTCCTGGATCCAGTAGTCGGCATAGGTCACGTAGCGGTCGAAGATGTTCTGGCCGTACTCGGAATAACTCTCCAGGTACGCGGTCTGGATTTCCTTGCCGATGAATTCGGCATAGCGCGGTGCCAGTTGTTCCTTGATGAAGCTGACGTACTTCTGCTCCAGCTCGGCCGGGAACTGCTCGCGCTCGATCTGCTGTTCCAGCACATACATCAGATGCACCGGGTTGGCGGCCACCTCGGTGGAATCGAAGTTGAAGACCTTGGAGAGGATCTTGTAGGCGAAGCGCGTGCTGACGCCGCTCATGCCCTCGTCGACGCCAGCGTAATCGCGGTATTCCTGGTAGCTCTTGGCGCGCGGGTCGGTGTCCTTGAGGTTCTCGCCGTCGTAGACCTGCATCTTGGAGAACAGCGAGGAGTTCTCAGGCTCCTTCAGGCGCGTCAGGATGGCGAACTGGCTCATCATCTTCAACGTGCCGGGGGCGCACTTGGCCTCGGCCAGCGAGGAGCCGCGGATCAGCTTCTCGTAGATCTTCACCTCTTCGCTGACGCGCAGGCAGTAGGGCACCTTGACGATGTAGATGCGGTCGAGGAAGGCCTCGTTGTTCTTGTTGTTGCGGAAGGTCTTCCACTCGCTTTCATTGCTGTGCGCCAGCACGATGCCATCAAACGGTATCGCGCCGAAGCCCTCAGTGCCCTTGAAGTTGCCTTCCTGCGTGGCGGTCAGCAGCGGGTGCAGCACCTTGATCGGCGCCTTGAACATCTCGACGAACTCCAGCAGGCCCTGGTTGGCCAGGCACAGGCCGCCGCTGTAGCTGTAGGCATCGGGGTCGTCCTGCGCATAGGTCTCCAGCTTGCGGATGTCGACCTTGCCGACCAGTGAGGAGATGTCCTGGTTGTTCTCGTCGCCCGGCTCGGTCTTGGCCACGCCCACCTGCTTGAGCACGCTGGGGTAGCGCTTGATGACCTTGAACTTGCGGATGTCGCCACCGAACTCTTCAAGCCGCTTCACGGCCCAGGGGCTCATGATGCGGTTCAGGTAGCGGCGTGGGATGCCGTATTCTTTTTCCAGCAGCGGGCCGTCCTCGGCCGCGTTGAACAAGCCCAGCGGCGACTCGTTCACCGGCGAGCCGGCGAGCGCGTAGAAGGGCACCTGCTCCATCAGGCTCTTGAGCCGCTCGGCGATCGAACTCTTGCCGCCGCCCACCGGGCCCAGCAGGTAGAGGATCTGCTTCTTCTCTTCCAGCCCTTGCGCGGCGTGGCGGAAGTAGGAGACCACCTGCTCGATCGCGTCCTCCATGCCGTAGAACTCGGCGAAGGCGGGATAGATCTTGATGGTCTTGTTCGCAAACAGACGCGACAGTCGCGGATCGTTGCGGGTGTCGACCGTTTGCGGCTCGCCGATGGCCTGGAGCATGCGCTCGGGCGCGGTGGCGTAGGCGAGGGGATTGCGTTTGCATTCCGCCAGATAGTCCTCGAGCGAGAGCTCTTCGACCCGGGTGCGCTCGTAGCGAGCGGTGAAGCTGCTGATCACGTCCATGCTGACCTCCTGTGTTCGGGAGAGACGCTGCCGTGCGTGTGCGTTCGCATCCGGCGTCGTCTGGGAAGTTCTGATGGCGCCCCCAAAACAGGGCTGAGGCGTCATCAGAGCTTTCCGAGGTTCAGCGTTTTGTGCTGAGCTCCAGCGTGGCTCAAAGACCGTGATCGTTAAAACAAGAATAAGGCGGTGTTGATCCCTTAACAACCAGAACTCACGCCACGTTGACACGTCACAACGAGAGCTGTGCATTCAGTCTCGATAACGCGCCACTGCGGGGATTGGCAAGACCTGACCCCATTGGCCAAGGTCTGACGTGAAGACATCTTGCATGGGCCGTGCCAGGCTTTGTTGCGGGAATGAAAAAAGCCGTGAGGGATTCACGGCTTTGGCACAGGTCTCGGCGGGCCCGATCAGGATCAGTGAATCATTGCGGCCTGCGCAATTTCTCGATCAAGCCATTGAGCTCGTCAAGCGAGCCGAACTGGATGGACAACTCACCTTGTTCACCGCGCTTGGTGCGCTTTTTCACTCGGATTTCCACCGCGGCCGTCAGCAGATCCGACAGCTCCTCTTCCAGCCGCAGCACATCGCGGCTCTTGCTGTTCTTGACGCGCAACAGCGGCGTCTGGCGGCCGGCACCTTGGCGCTGCACCAGCTTCTCGGCGTCGCGCACGCTCAGCTTCTTGGCGGCGATCTCGGTGGCGCAGGTGATCTGGTGTGCACCGTCCAGGGGCAGCAACGCACGCGCATGGCCCATGTCGATATCGCCGGCCATCAGCATGTTCTGCACGGGATCGGCCAGATGCAGCAAGCGCAGCAGATTGCTGGCAGCGCTGCGCGAGCGGCCCACGGCCTGCGCCGCCTGCTCATGCGTCAGGCCGAACTCTTCGGTCAGGCGCTTCAGGCCCTGCGCCTCTTCGAGCGGGTTGAGGTCCTCGCGCTGGATGTTCTCGATCAGCGCCATCGCCGCCGCGGCCTCATCAGGCACGGGCTTGACCAGCACCGGCACCTCGCGCAGGCCGGCCAGCTTGGCGGCACGGAAGCGCCGCTCGCCGGCGATGATTTCGTAGCGCGCCGTGCCGTCCTTGCTCTGCTCTGCGGCGATGGGTCGCACGAGGATGGGCTGCATGATGCCCTGGCCCTTGATGCTCTCGGCCAGCTCGTACAGTGAGCCTTCGTCCATGCGCGTGCGCGGCTGGTACTTGCCGGCCTGCATCTGCTCCAGGCGCAGGCTGCTGGGCTCGCCGTCGCGGGCGGTGGTGGGCGTATCGCTGACTTTGGGGCCGAGCAGGGCTTCCAGGCCCATGCCGAGCCCCTTGGGTTTTTTCGTGACCATGGCTGGATTGTCCCTTATGCCATCCAGTCGGCCAGCAGGGCCCGGCCCTCGGGCCACGCGCCCAGATTCGAGGCGCTGTTCAGATGCCCGCGTGGCCGGCCATCAGCAACTCGGCACCCCAGTCGGCCGCCATCTGGATGCCGCGCTCAGGGCTGCAGTAGGGGTCGTCGCTGCTGATCACGGCCAAGGCGGGGAAGGGCAGCCTCGTGCGGCGGATCGGCCGCCAGTTGTGCAGCTGCGGCGGTGTGTCCGGCGCTTCGGTGTCGGGCGGCGCCACCAGCAGCGCGCCCTTGACGCGAGCCGTATGCGCCGAGTGCTCGGCCCAGCTGGCCACCAGCTGGCAGCCCAGCGAGTGCGCCACCAGCACGGCCGGCCGCGGGTCGGCCAGCACGACCTCGTCCAGGCGAGCCATCCAGTCGCCGCGGCGTGGCCAGTTCCAGTCGGACTGCTCCACCCGCTCGTCGCCGTACTGCGCCTCCCAGCAGCTTTGCCAATGCTCGGGGTCGGAGTTCAACCAGCCTGGCAGCAGCAGCACGCGTGTCGTCTCGGTCGTCCTCATGCCTTATGCTTCGCTTCCTTTGTGATCAATTGTGCTGGAGAAGTCATGACGTACGCGGTGTTTGTGGATGGCCAAGAAGGCACGACCGGCCTGCGCATTCATGAGTACCTGGCCGCGCGCCGTGACATCGAGGTGCTGCGCATTGACGCCGACAAGCGCAAGGACCCGGCCGAGCGGGCCCGCCTGCTGAACGCGGCCGACGTGGCCTTCCTGTGCCTGCCCGATGCGGCATCGCGCGAAGCGGCCGCCATGATCACCAACCCCAACACCTGCCTGATCGATGCCAGCACCGCGCACCGCACGGTGCCCGGCTGGACCTATGGCCTGCCCGAGCTGCGCGCCGGCCAGCGCGATGCGATTCGCCAGGCCAAGCGCATTGCCAACCCCGGCTGCCATGCCACGGCCTTCATCCTGGCCCTGCGGCCGCTGGTCGATGCCGGCCTGCTGGACGCACAGGCGCTGATCAGCGCGACCTCGATCACCGGCTACTCGGGCGGTGGCAAAAGCATGATTGCCCAGTACGAGGCGGGCGGTGATGCCAAGCTCAGCTCGCCGCGCCCCTATGCGCTGGGTCTCAAGCACAAGCACCTGCCCGAGATGATGGCGTGCACCGGCCTGCAGAACGCGCCGGTGTTCATGCCCATCGTCGGCAGCTTCTACAAGGGCCTGGCGGTGACCGTGCCGCTGCACCTGAGCCAGCTGCGTGCCGGTACGACACCCGAGCAGGTGCAGCAGGCGCTGCAGGCGCATTACGCGGGTGAGCGCTTCATCCGCGTGATGCCGCTGCGCGATGCCGCGACGCTGGAAGAGGGCTTCTTCGACGTGCAGGCCTGCAATGACACGAATCGCGTGGACCTGTTTGTGTTCGGCAGCGACAGCCAGATTCTGGTGATGGCGCGCCTGGACAATCTGGGCAAGGGCGCCAGCGGCGCCGCCGTGCAGGCCATGAACGTGCACCTGGGCCTGGACGAGGGCCTGGGGCTCTGAGCGTGAGCGCGGCTGCCCGTCTGTGGCAGTTTGATGCCCAGCTGCCGGCTGCGGCACTGACGCAGATCGCCGACGGCGTGCGCATCGCCGAACAGCAGCTCAGCCAGGGCAGCGATGCCCAGCCCATTGCCTGTGCACTCTTCGAAGGCGAGGCGCTGCTGGCCGGTGCCGCTGGCCGCAGCGAAGGCCAGCGGCTGTTCATCGAGCAGCTGTGGGTGCGTGCCGACTTGCGCGGCCAGGGTCTGGCGGGCGACTGCCTGCGGCAGCTGGAGGCGCAGGCACTGCGGCGTGGCTGTGTGGATGCGCTGGCCGAGACCTTGTCCGATGAGGCTGCCGACCTGTTCGAACACCTGGGCTATGCCTGCATCGCCCATCTGCACGACTACCTGCCCGGCCTGACTCGCCACACCCTGCTCAAAGTCTGGCAGCCGCGCGAGAGCTGAGCCTGCGCTCACTTCTTGAGCGACTTGGCTGTCCTCAGGCCAGCTCGGGCGTCGGGCTGCGGTAGTGGTAGCGGTAGGCGAACTCGAAGCCCAGGCGCGCATAGACACGTTGGGCAACCTCGTTGTCCGAGCCCACTTGCAGATAGGCCTGCTTTGCGCCCTCGGCGCGTGCTGCCAGCAGCAGCTGGGTGCAGAGCAGCCGCGCGCGCCCCTGGCCGCGTTGCTCCGGTGGCGTGAAGATGTCGTAGATCCCAACCATGCCGGCCTCGCGCGCAAACTGCCCGCAGGCAAGCAGCTGCTTATCCGCGTCCAGCAGCACGAAGCCTTGATAGGGCACAGGCGACTGCTGCAGGCGCTCGGCATGCGCGGCGATCTCGCGTGCCGAGGAGCCGCGCAGCTGGCCGACGGTCTGCGCATAGCGCTCGGCGCTCTGGGGCTCGAAGCGGATGCCAGCTGGCAGTGCCGCATCGGCCAGTGCATCCAGGCGATCGAGCACCATCACGTCGGCGGCGTCGAAAGCCGGCCAGCCCAGTGCGGCGAGACGCGCATCCAGATCACTAGGCTGGCTGAAGGGGGTGATGCGCACGATCAGCGGCAGCGCGGCTGCAGCGAAGGCGCGCTCGCAGCGTGCCAGCATCTGCTCCAGTGGCAGCGTGCCTTCGGCAAGCGCGTTGACGCAGCGCGAGCGCTTGGCCTTGCCGGGGGACAGTCGGATCAGCCAGCCGGCGATGTCGGCCTGCTGCGGCGGCGCGCTGGCATTCAGGCCGGCCTCTTCGGCGCGGCGGGCGAGCTCCCGGGGAACGGCCGCCACGGGCTTACATGGTCCCCACGCGCTTCACCATCTCGCGCGCGAAATCGACAAAGGCCTGCGCGCCCTTGGACGAGGGGTCGAACACCACGCCGGGAAGACCGTAGCTGGGTGCCTCGGCCAGGCGCACATTGCGCGGGATCACGGTGTCGAACACCTTGTCGCCGAAGTGGGCCTTGAGCTGCTCGCTGACCTGCTGCTGCAAGGTGATGCGCGGGTCGAACATCACGCGCAGCAGGCCGATGATCTGCAGGTCCGGGTTCAGATTGGCATGCACCTGCTTGATGGTGTTGACCAGGTCCGACAGACCTTCCAGCGCAAAGTACTCACACTGCATGGGCACGACCACGCCGTGGGCGGAGCACAGGCCGTTGAGCGTCAGCATGGACAGCGAGGGCGGGCAGTCGATCAGCACGAAGTCGTAGTCCGCATTGGCGGCGGCGATGGCGGTCTTCAGCCGGCGCTCGCGGCGCTCCAGCTCCACCAGTTCGACTTCGGCGCCGGCCAGCTCACGGTTGGCGCCCAGCACGTCGTAGCCGACTTTGTCATTGCGTTGCTTGGCCTCAGCGATGCTGGCGGATTCGAGCAACACGTCATAGACGGTCAGCTCCAGCGCCCGCTTGTCGATGCCCGAGCCCATGGTGGCATTGCCTTGCGGGTCCAGGTCAATCACCAGCACGCGCTGGCCCACCTTGGCCAGGCCGGCCGCCAGGTTGACGGTGGTGGTGGTCTTGCCGACCCCTCCCTTTTGATTGGCAACGCAGAAGATCTTGGCCATGGTTTTCTAGTTTTCAGCGAGCTGTGATGGTAGCCGGTAAGGATCGGGCTGCGGCCGCTTCAGGTCCGTGGTTTGATCCAGACGAGACAGCGCTGTGCGTCCAGCCCGGGCACCTGCAGTGGTTCCACGTGAAACACATCCAGCTCGGCGGGCAGGGCAGCCAGTTCCTCGGCAGGATGCTGGCCCTTCATGGCCAGCCAGATCGCGTCTGGTTTCAGGTGCTGGCGGGTCAGTGTGGTGAAGTCCAGCAGCGAGGCAAAGGCCCGCGAGGTGATCAGATCGAAGGGCGCGGCGCGCAGCTCTTCGACTCGCGCATGCTCGCCATGCAGATTCTTCAGGCCCAGCTCAGCCGCCACCTGCTTGATGAAGCTGGCCTTCTTGGCCACCGCGTCGACGCAAGTCACATCAATGCCAGGCTCGCAGATCGCCACGACCACGCCGGGCAGACCGCCGCCGCTGCCCACGTCCATCAGCCGCAGCGGGCGGCCTGCAGCGTGCCGGCGCAAGGCGGGCAGCAGGCTGAGGCTGTCCACCAGATGCTGGGTCAGCATAGCCTGAGGGTCGCGCACCGCGGTGAGGTTGTATACCTTGTTCCACTTCTGGATCAGGCCCAGGTAGGCAAGCAATTGGTCGAACTGGGTGTCGCTGAGCTGCAGGCCCAGTTGCTGGGCGGCGGCGGCAAGGGCTGGGCGCATCGTGGCGGTGTCGGTGGTCGTCATGCGGCGGCGCTGGGTTCAGTTTGGGCGGCAGCGGCGTTGTCGCCGCCAAAGCCTTTGAAGCGACCCTTCTTCAGGTGCACAAGCAGCAGTGAGATGGCTGCTGGTGTCACGCCTGAGATGCGGGACGCCTGGCCCAGGGTTTCGGGCTTGTGCTTGGCCAGCTTCTGGCGCACCTCGAACGAGAGGGCGCTGACTTGCGCATAGTCCAACTCGGCCGGCAGTTTGAGGTTCTCGAAACTCGCAGCTCGGGCCACGTCTTCGACCTGCTTGTCGATGTAGCCGGCGTACTTGACGCTGGTTTCGATCTGTTCAATCACGGCGTTCGCCATGCTGGCGCCCAGCTCGGCGCTGAGTGTTCACGTGAAACAGGCGCTTCTGGGCGAGCAATCTGTGCCACTTCGACCAGCGTATGAACTCCACCCCGGCCGGCGCAGCCAAGT
>JACDQM010000129.1 GCA_015657635.1 Roseateles sp. | reverse complement strand
GTCTGCGTTCATCTCGGGCTCCTGTTGCTTTACTCGGTGTGTCGCGGGCTTCACCGCTCGTCTCAACGTGAAACGAATTGTGAAGACCGGAACAAAACCCAAACATCAGCCCAAATCCCTCTCTTCTGTCTCCTTGCACACACCTCCCTTGTCAGGTTTCTTCCTACAAGGGTGTCACTTTTTCACGTCGGCGCAGCATGGCGCCGGGCGTCAGTGGGGGTGGGTGGGGGCTCAGAGCACCAGCGTGGCCAGCACTTCGAGGCGCAGCGCGTCGGCGGCCTCCAAATCGGCCAGCAGCTCGGGCAGGAAGTCGCGGTGGTGCTCGATATTGCGCGACACCACATAGGTGGCACGCACCAGATCGTCGGCACCGAAGGCCTCGCCGCGCAAGGCGGCAAGACCCAGCGCGTAGAGCCGCACCAGCGCGTAGCGCACGGCCAGGGCCATGAATTCGCGCTCCAGACCGGCGCGGTCGCCGTGCGGGAACAGCGACTTGCCCAGTTCATTGAGCAGCAGATTCTTCAGCAGATGCGGCTGCGCCTGTTCCAACGCGGCCAGCCGCGGCAGCGCCACCTGCTCCAGCCGCTGTGTGCCCACGTCCAGGCCCTCCGACAGGCCCAGTCCCTGGAGGACATCCTCGGCCAGGCGGCGGAACGAGGGCCGACCGCCATGCCGGTTCAAATAACGTGCAGTGGCTTCCCAAAGCAGGCTCAGCTGCGCGCGCCGCGGAATCTGCATGCCGGCCAGCAGGCGCGGTGCAGCGGCCAGCCGGTTGGGCGCCAGGGTCTGCTCGACCGCGTCGGCCAGCGCCAGCATGCCCGCCTCGCCGCCCTCCTCGATGGCCGCAATGCGGCGCAGCAGCATGCCGATCAGCACCAAGCTCTGGCTGGCGCTCAGATCAGGCAGGCGCAGCAGCGCCATCGCCACTTCGGTGATCAGGGCCGCATGGGCACGCACCAGATCGGTCTCGCCAGGCGCCACCGGGGGTCGGCGCCGGAACAGCGGCAAGGCCAGCGCCTGCGCGGCGGGCATCTGCGTCTGCACCCAGTCCAGCGCATCGGCGTCGGTCAAGGCCAGGCGCGCGGCCTCGGGGCAGCTCAAGGACGCATGCTGCTGCATCAGCAGCCCGTCCTGGCCATGCAGGCGCGGGTACTCGCGGCAAGTCTGCGACAGTGCCACCTCACCTTGCTCGCGCTGGATGCGGCACAGGCGCTGCTCGTCGAGCATGGGGCAGCTGTGATCCTCACGCAGGGCCAGTGTGGCCTGCCGGCTGGCACTGCCCTTCGGGTCATGGCGCAGATACTGGCGCATCAAGCTGGCCAGCGGCTCCTTGCGAATCTGCACATAACGCTGATAGCTGGCACGATCAATTGCCACGCTCCAGCCGCCGCAACAGGTCTCTGGACAGTCGCCGCCGATGCAGCGAAAGCGCTGCATATAGCGAGGCAGGCGCAGATCGGCGCTGCCGCTCATGCCGCCTGCCCTGGGCCGCAGCGCATGCGCATGGCGCAGCTGCTGCGCCTGCGCATCGCGCCCGATGGCATCGAACAAGAGCGCGAGATTGTGTGCGGCCAGATGGCTGCCGCGGCCCGCCACGGCGCCGCTGTGCTGCGGCCGCTCGCCGAGTGCCAGGCAGCGCTGCCAGGCCTGCTCGATCATCGGCAGCAAGGCTTCGGCCTGGGCCGGCTCGTCGGCCGCGAAATCCAGCAGCAGGTCGCCCAGCGTGAAGAAAAAATCCGGCGAATCGCCGCAGATGCCCAGCTGCTGCTCGGCCAGCTCCAGCCCCTGGGCGTGGCGCTTGAGCTGCTTCAGCGCGAACAGGCGCCGCGCCATCAGATCGAACCACCAGCCGTCCTGCGGATGCGGCAGCGCATCGGCGCGCGCGAAGGCGCTCTCGGCCAGCTCATAGTCCTCGTAGACATAGGCGTCCTTGCCGAGCTGGTACCAGAGGTAGGCATCGTCCGGATGCTGGTCCAGCTCACGCTCGAGCAGCTGGCGGTTGCGGCCTTGCTTGTGATGCAGGCGCTCAGGCAGGTAGCCATCATGGCCGACACGCAAGGGCAGATCGCGCTTCGGCAGCTGATGCACCGGCTGCTCGTGAACCAGGCCGGCATAACGGACAGGACCGGGCAGCAGCCGGCTCAGGCGTGAATGCGCGCTGCTGTGCAGCTGGCCGTCAAAGAATTGGTCTTCCAGCGCGACGGTGCCGACAAAGTCCGGCGCAGCGTCACGCAGTGCCAGCAGCGCCTCGCCGCCAGCGATCAGCCATTCGTCCGCGTCCAGCACCAGATGCCAGTCGCCGCCGGCCAGCTCCAGCGCGCGGTTGCGCGCCGCGGAGAAGTCATCGCACCAGCTGAAGTGCGCCACCCGCGCGCCATGCGCGGCGGCCAGCGCGGCCGTGTCATCGGTGGAGCCGGTGTCCAGCACCAGCATCTCGTCCACCCAGGGCCGCACACTGTCCAGCAAGCGCGCAATGCGAGCCGCCTCGTTGCGGGCGATCACCACCAGGCAGACGCGGGCGCGCATTGTCGTGATCGGTTCGTTCGGTCGTTCAGTGCATCTGCAGCGCGCCAGCGGCGCGGCCCTTGCCAGCACGGGCCGGCGGGTTGCACAGGCCGCACACATAGTGGCGTGCGATCTCGTGCGGATGCGTCACGAAGTGGCCGCCGCACTTGCTGCACTTGGTCATCGT
>JACDQM010000128.1 GCA_015657635.1 Roseateles sp. | reverse complement strand
GGCACGCCCCTTCTTCAACGACCTGGTGAGCTTCATGATCTCCGGCCGGTGATGATCCAGGCGCTGGAAGGCGAGAACGCCATCCTGAAGAACCGTGATCTGATGGGCGCTACCGACCCGAAGAAGGCCGAGAAGGGCACCATCCGTGCTGATTTCGCCGACAGCATCGACGCCAACGCCGTGCACGGTTCGGATGCTCCCGAGACCGCCGCTGCCGAAGTGGCGTTCTTCTTCCCCGGCATGAACGTCTACAGCCGCTGAATCGGCGCTGCCTCTGGTGACTGGCCATGAGGCCATAGATGGAGGCAAGACCATGAACGCAGTCAACCTGCTTGGATTCGATCTGGAAGGCCTGGCTGCGTTTTGCGAGCAGCTGGGTGAGAAGCGTTTTCGCGCCACCCAGCTGTTTCGTTGGATCCATCAGAAAGGCGCCGCTGATTTCGATCAGATGAGCGACCTTGCCAAGTCGCTGCGCGAGAAGCTGCGCGACAAGGCCCATATCGCGGCTCTGCCCGTGATTTCCGAACATGTCTCCGCCGACGGCACCATCAAGTGGCTGTTCGATGTCGGAGCTGGCAACGCCGTCGAGGCGGTGTTCATTCCCGAAGACGACCGTGGCACGCTGTGCGTGTCCAGCCAGGCCGGCTGCGCCGTCGGTTGCCGTTTCTGCTCGACCGGCCATCAGGGCTTCAGCCGCAATCTGGAGACTTGGGAGATCCTGGCGCAGCTCTGGTATGCCGAGCACAGCCTGCGACTGCGCACCCAGAGCACTGAGCGCCAGATCACCAATGTGGTGATGATGGGCATGGGCGAGCCGCTGCAGAACTATGCGGCCTTGGTACCCGCGCTCAAGGTCATGCTGGACGATCATGGCTACGGCCTGTCGCGCCGCCGTGTGACCGTGTCGACATCGGGCGTGGTGCCGATGATTGATCGGCTGCGTGACGATTGCCCGGTGGCGCTGGCGGTGTCCTTGCATGCGTCGAACGATCCGTTGCGCGACCAGCTGGTGCCGCTGAACAAGAAGTACCCGATCGCCGAGTTGCTGGAGTCCTGCAATCGCTATCTGGACAAGGCGCCGCGCGACTTCATCACCTTTGAATACTGCATGCTCGACGGCGTCAATGATTCGCCCGAGCAGGCCGAGGAGCTGGTCGCGCTGCTGCGCGGCAAGGTCTCGTGCAAGCTGAACCTGATTCCCTTCAATCCCTTCCCGGCCTCGGGTCTGAAGCGCAGCTCTCGCGAGCGCGTGATGGCGTTTGCCGAGGTGCTGATCAAGGCCGGGCTGGTGACGACCGTGCGCAAGACGCGCGGCGACGATATCGATGCGGCCTGCGGCCAGTTGGCCGGCGAAGTGCAGGACCGAACCCGCGCTCATGAGCGCATGGTGCGCGCACCGGTGCGGGTGCATCGGCGCGGCACGGTTGTTCCAGCCAAGGAGACATCGCGTCCATGAGAGCACTTCGCCGAAGCTTCTTCCGGTGGCAGACACTGACCGCTGCCGGTCTGCTCGCTTTGCTGTCGGCTTGCGCCGGTCCGCAAGCCGGTAGCGGTTCCGAGCCGCGTACCGCCTCCGACCAGACTGATGCCGATCGACGTGCCGCTGTGCGTGTTGAGCTCGCAGCCGGCTATTTCGCGCGCGGGCAGCACAACACCGCGCTCGATGAGATCAAGCAGGCCCTGGCGGCCAAGCCTGACTATCGAGAGGCCCTCAATCTGCGCGGCCTGATCTATGCCGCCCTGGGCGAGATGGCCCTGGCGGACGAGAGCTTCAGGCGCACGCTCAGCCTGTACCCGCGCGACGGCGACACCTTGCACAATTTCGGCTGGTTCCTCTGCCAGCAGCAGCGCTGGACCGAGGCGTTTGCGCAGTTCGATCTCGCGCTGGCGCAGCCGCAGTACCGCGGCATGGGGCGCACGCTGTTGGCGAAGGGGGTCTGCGAAGCCCGCTCGGGCCGGCCGGTCGAAGCCGAGCGTTCACTGTCCCGTGCGTTTGAGCTGGAACCTGCCAACCCGGCCATTGCCGTCAACCTGGCGGATGTGCTCTTGCGCGCCGGGCAGCTGGAGCGTGCGCGCTTCTACGCGAAACGCGTCAATGACCAGCCCGAACTGAGCAATGCCGAAAGCCTGTGGCTGGGCTTGCGCATCGAGCGCCGGATGGGCAACCGCGCGACAGTTGACGAGTTGGCTCAGCGACTGCGTCAGCGCTTTCCGCAATCGCGCCAAAAAGAACTGCTCGACAAGGGCCAGTACGATGAATGAGGGGGAGCGGATGTCAGCGATCTTGAGTGAAGCCGGCGTGAGCGAAGCTCCGAAGGCGGCGCTGTCAGCGGGTGGCCTGCTGAAGCAGGCCCGTCAGGCCAAAGGCCTGCACATTGCAGCCCTGTCGGTTCAACTGAAGGTGCCGCAATCCAAGCTGGAGGCCCTGGAGGCTGATCGCTACCAGGACCTGCCTGACGCTACTTTTGCGCGCGCCCTGGCCACAGCGATGTGCCGCGTGCTCAAGGTGGATGCCGCGCCCGTGCTCGCCATGCTGCCACCCAGCAGCGGCGGTACGTTGGAACGGGTGTCCTACGGCCTGAATCAGCCCTTCCGCGAGCGCCCGACCCAGGATGAAGGCATGTCCTTCGAGGCACTCAAGCGTCCGGTGGTGTGGGGGCCGCTGCTGCTGCTGCTGGCTGCGCTGCTGATCTATCTTTTGCCTGAGCGCTGGACGACCTTCGGCGGTGCGACGCCGGCGGTCAGCGAGGCTTCGTCGCCGCTGCTGCCGCTCGATGCGTCAGCCAGTCAGGTCGCAGCCCAGCCGCCCGTGCTGGCCGCGTCGCCGCTGGTGGCAGCCAGTGCTGCTGCCGTGCCTGCGCCGCTGCCCACGGCTGCCCCTGCAGTCGTCTCGGCCCAGCCAGGCGTGGCGCCGCTGGGCCTGCGCGCCAGTGCTGAAACCTGGGTCGAGCTGACCGACGCGCGCGGCCAGGTGGTGTATTCCAAACTGATGCGCGCTGGCGAGCAGGCTGAGCTGGAGCTGGCGCTTCCGGCCCAGCTGCGCGTTGGCAACGTGGCCGGCACCGAGCTGACGCTGCGCGGTGCTCCCGTCGATCTGCTGGCACGGTCCAAGGACAACGTGGCCCGAATCGAACTGAACTGATCAACCCTCTGGAAGAGCAATAGATCGACTATGAGTGAGAGCAGCAACTTGAGCGCTGGTCTGGACATGATCGCGGCGGCCCGGCCAGCGGCGCGGCGCAGCCGTCAGGCGAGCGTACGCTGGGGTTCGCGCGTGGTCACCATCGGCGGTGATGCACCGGTGCGCGTGCAGTCGATGACCAACACCGACACGGTGGACGTGATCGGCACCGCGATCCAGGTCAAGGAGCTGGCGATCGCCGGCTCGGAGCTGGTGCGCATCACCGTCAACACGCCCGAGGCTGCCGAGGCTGTGCCGCACATCCGCGAGCAACTCGACCGCATGGGCATTGATGTGCCGCTGGTTGGCGACTTCCATTACAACGGCCACCGCCTGCTGACCGACTATCCGGCGATGGCGCAGGCCCTGTCCAAGTACCGCATCAACCCCGGCAATGTCGGCAAGGGCGACAAGAAGGACCGGCAGTTCGCCCAGATGATCGAGGCCGCGATCAAGTACGACAAGGTCGTGCGCATCGGCGTCAACTGGGGCAGCCTGGACCAGGAACTGCTGGCCGCCATGATGGACGAGAACGCCGCCCGGGCTGAGCCCTGGGATGGCCAGCAGGTGATGTACCAGGCCCTGATCCAGTCCGCGCTGTCCTCGGCCGACTATGCCCGCGAGCTGGGTATGAACCCGGACAACATCATCATCAGCTGCAAGGTCAGCGGCGTGCAAGACCTGATCTCGGTCTATCGGGCACTGAATGCGCGCTGCGACTACGCGCTGCATCTCGGCCTGACCGAGGCGGGCATGGGCACCAAGGGCACGGTGGCTTCGGCCGCGGCCTTGTCGGTGCTGCTGCAGGAGGGTATCGGCGACACGATCCGCGTTTCGCTCACGCCTCAGCCCGGTGAGTCGCGCACCCAGGAGGTGGCCGTGGCGCTGGAGATCCTGCAATCGCTGGGTCTGCGCGCCTTCAACCCGAGCGTGACGGCTTGCCCGGGCTGCGGCCGCACCACCAGCACCACCTTCCAGGAACTGGCCAAGCAGATTGACGACTTCCTGCGCGCGCAGATGCCGGTCTGGCGCGCCAAGTACCCTGGCGTGGAGAACCTCAGGGTGGCGGTGATGGGCTGCATCGTCAACGGCCCCGGCGAGAGCAAGCATGCCGACATCGGCATCAGCCTGCCCGGCACGGGCGAAGCACCGGCGGCGCCGGTCTTCATCGACGGCGAGAAGGCGCTGACGCTGCGCGGCGAGAACATCGCCACCGAGTTCCACGCCCTGGTCGAGAACTACATCGAAAAGCGCTTTGGCGGCGCCGCTGCCTGAGCCCGAGCACAAAGAACAACAATGACTGAGCAGAAGAAGCTGCAGCCCTTGCAGGCTGTGAAGGGCATGAACGACATCCTGCCGCCGGAGTCGGCGCGCTGGGAGTGGCTGGAAGGCAAGATGCGCTCGGTGCTGCAGCGCTATGGCTACCAGAACGTGCGCACACCCATCGTCGAGCCCACGGCCCTGTTCGTGCGCGGCATCGGCGAGGTGACCGATATCGTCGAAAAGGAGATGTACGCCTTCGAGGACCGCGCCGACAAGCATGGCCAGGCTGAGCATCTGGCCCTGCGCCCCGAGATGACCGCCGGCGTGGTGCGCGCCATGATCGAGCACAGCTTTCTGCGCGACTCGGGCCGCCGTCTCTACTACTTCGGCCCGATGTTCCGCCGCGAGAAGCCGCAGAAGGGCCGCTACCGCCAGTTCCACCAGATGGGCGTCGAGGCTCTGGGCTTTCACGGACCGGACGTGGATGCGGAAGTGATCCTGCTGGGTAGCCGCCTGCTGCACGAGCTGGGCCTGAAGGACGGCGAGCATGTACGCCTGGAGCTGAACTGCCTGGGCGCGCCCGAGGAGCGCCGCGCCCATCGCGAGGCCCTGGTGGCCCACCTGGAGGCGCACAAGGCGCTGCTGGACGAAGACAGCCAGCGCCGCATGTACACCAATCCTCTGCGCGTGTTGGACACCAAGAACCCGGCCCTGCAGGACATGGCGAATGCAGCGCCCAAGCTGCTGGACTTCCTGGGCGAGGCCTCGCTGGCGCATTTCAACGGTGTGCGCGCCATCCTGGATGCGGCCGGCATTGCCTACACCCTCAATCCGCGCCTGGTGCGCGGTCTGGACTACTACAACCTCACCGTGTTCGAGTGGGTGACCGACAAGCTGGGCTCCCAGGGCACGGTCTGTGGCGGCGGTCGCTACGACGGCCTGATCGAGCAGCTGGGCGGCAAGGCCACGCCGGCAGTGGGCTTCGGCATGGGCATGGAGCGCATGCTGCTGTTGCTGGAGGAGGTGGGCGTGGCGCCCGCTGCGCCGGCCCCCGATGCCTACGCGGTCGTGCCCTCGGCCAACGGTCTGCCCCAGGTGATGGTGGCGCTCGAAGAGTTGCGCGCCGCGGGCGTCAGCGTGGTGCTGCATCCGGGCCAATCCAGCATGAAATCCCAATTCAAGAAGGCCGACGCCAGCGGCGCTGCCTATGCGCTGGTGTTCGGCGATGACGAGTTGGCCCAGGGCCTGGTCTCGATCAAGCCGCTGCGCAGCGAAGGCGCAGCACAGTACACCCGCCGCATGGATGCGGCGGCCGACTGGGCAGCTGAGCTGCTCAACGCATAATCGCGGCTCTCTACCCCTTACACCTCTAGCCCACAAAGCTTCACATGGCGTCGCATCTCGATCTCGAAGAACAAGAACAGCTGGAACAGCTGAAGGCTTTCTGGAAGCGCTACGGCAACCCGATCACCTGGGTGCTGACCCTGGTCCTGCTGGCCTTTGCCGGCTGGACGGGCTGGGAGTATTGGCAGCGTGAACAGGCGGTCAAGGCTGCCACGATGTATGACGAGCTGGACCGCGCCGTCAAGGCCGGCGATGCCGACAAGGCTGGCCGCGTGTTGGGTGACCTCAAGGAGCGCTTCCCGCGCACCACCTACGCTGCACAGGCTGCCTTGCTGGCAGCCAAGGTGCAGCTCGACAAGGACCAGGTCGACGCCGCTCGCGCCAGCCTGAGCTGGGCTGCTGAAAGCGCAGCCGAGACCGAGTACCGCGATATCGCACGCCTGCGCCTGGCGGGTCTCCAGACGGATGCCAAGCAGTATGACGAGGCCGGCAAGACGCTGGACGGCGTCAAGGGCATCGAGTTCGCTGCCCTGGTGGCGGACCGCCGTGGCGATCTGGCCCTGCTGACGGGCAAGCCTGATCAGGCCAAAGCTGAGTACCAGAAGGCCTACGCCGTGATGGATCCCAAGTTGGACTACCGTCGTGTGATCGAGGCCAAGCTGGCCAGTCTGGGCGTGGCGGCACCGGAACAGCCCGCCTCGGCGGCGAAGGGAGGCAAGTCGTGAACACTGCAGTCTTTCGCAACTCGCTGAGCGTCATCGGCGCCGCGCTGGCGCTGTCGGCTTGCTCCATCTTCAGCAGTGCGCCCACCATCAAGCCGGCGCCCCTGGAGACGTTCACGCCATCGATCGCCGGGCGCGTGGTCTGGAACAGCCAGGTCGAGAGCCTGGGCTTCCCGCTGTCCGTGGTCGCGCGTGGCGAGCAGTTTGTCGTCGCGGGCGGTGATGGCGTGGTGCAGGCGCTGCAGGCGTCCACCGGCGCCACGCTGTGGCGCAGCGAGCCGGTCGGCAAGCTGGCCGCTGGTGTGGGCAGCGACGGTCGCTTTGCAGCTGTCGTCACGCGCGCCAATGAGCTGGTGGTGCTGGATGCCGGCAAGCCGCTGTGGCGCAAGCCTTTGAATTCGCCCGTGTTTGCCGCGCCGCTGGTTGCTGGTGAGCGCGTGTTCGTGCTGACCGTGGACCGCGCCGTGCTCGCTTTCGACGCGCTCGACGGACGTAGGCTGTGGGATTTGCGCCGCCCCGGCGAGCCGCTCACGCTGTCGCAGCCGGGCGTGATTGCAGCCTACAAGGACACACTGGTGGTGGGGCAGGGCCCCCGCCTGGCGGGTGTCGACCCGCTGCGAGGCACGCTGCGCTGGGAAGCCAATGTGGCCAATCCGCGCGGCACCAATGAGGTGGAACGTCTGGCTGATCTGGTGGCGCCCATGCACCGGCAAGGCGAACTGCTGTGCGCCCGCGCTTTTCAGTCGGCCGTCGGCTGTGTCAATGCCGAGCGCGGCTCGATGCTCTGGAGCCGTAACAACGCCGGCCGCCAGGGTGTCAGTGGCGATGCCGACTTCGTGATCGGTGCCGATGCGTCGGACCGCATCACCGCGTGGAAAACCGCCAATGGCGACGTCGCCTGGACCGCTGAGCAGTTCAGCCAGCGCAAGCTGAGCGCACCGCTTGTGGTGGGCGCCACCGTCGTGTTTGGCGACTACGAAGGCTATGTGCACTTCCTTGCACGCGACACCGGCAAGACCCTGCTTCGTCTGCCTACCGATGGCTCCGAAATCAACGCGGCGCCAGTCGCCATCGGCAACACGGTGCTGGTCGTGACCCGCAAGGGTGGCCTCTATGCCATGCGGCCGCAGTAAGGCGGCCGCACCGACTTGACCCTGAGAGAACAATAAGAACATGAAACCCGTCATCGCCCTGGTCGGACGCCCCAATGTGGGCAAGTCCACGCTTTTCAACCGCATGACCAAGAGCCGGGACGCCATCGTGGCGGATTTCGCCGGTCTGACGCGCGACCGCCACTACGGTGACGGTCGCCTGGGCGACCGTGAGTTCATCGTGGTGGATACGGGCGGTTTCGAGCCGGACAGCACCACGGGCATCGTCAAGGAAATGGCCAAGCAGACGCGCCAGGCCGTGGCCGAGGCGGATGCGGTGATCTTCGTCGTCGATGTGCGGACCGGCCTGTCGGGGCAGGATCAGGACATTGCGCGATATCTGCGCCAGGCCAACAAGCGCGTTCACCTGGCGGTCAACAAGGCTGAGGGCATGAGCGACTCGCCGCTGCTGGCCGAGTTCCATGAGTTGGGCATGGGCGAACCGCACCCGGTCTCGGCCGCCCACGGCCAGGGCATTCGCAGCCTGCTGGAGGCGGTGCTGGAGCCGTTCCAATCGGACGAGAACGAGCCCGCCGAAGAAGAGCACGAAGGCGTGATCCGCCTGGCGGTGGCCGGCCGCCCCAATGTGGGCAAGAGCACGCTGATCAACACCTGGCTGGGCGAGGAGCGCCTGGTGGCCTTCGACATGCCCGGCACCACGCGTGACGCGATCGCCGTGGACTTCGAGCGCAATGGGCAGAAGTTCCAGCTGATCGATACCGCCGGCCTGCGTCGCAAGGGCAAGGTGTTCGAGGCGATCGAGAAGTTCTCGGTCGTCAAGACCCTGCAGGCCATTGCCGATGCGCATGTGGTGTTGCTCTTGCTGGATGCGACGCAGGGCGTGACCGATCAGGACGCGCATATTGCCGGCTACATCCTTGAAAGCGGCCGCGCCGTGGTGCTGGCGGTCAACAAGTGGGATGCGATCGACAGCTACCAGCGCGAGCAACTGGCGCGCTCGATCGAGCATCGCCTGGCATTCCTGAAGTTCGCACCGGTGCACCACATCTCGGCGCTCAAGCGCCAAGGCCTGGGTCCGTTGTGGACGGCGATGGCTGATGCCTATTCCTCGGCCTACAAAAAGATGACCACGCCGGTGTTGACCCGCCTGATCCAGGAAGCGGTCGAGCACCAGACGCCCAAGCGCAGCGGCCACTTCCGCCCCAAGCTGCGCTATGCCCACCAGGGCGGCATGAATCCGCCCATCGTCGTGATCCACGGCAACTCGCTGGAAGGCGTCACCGAGGTCTACAAGCGCTATCTGGAAGCCCGCATCCGCGCCCACTACAAGTTGGTGGGAACGCCGCTGCGTATCGAATTGCGCTCGTCCAAGAACCCTTTCAAGGACGAGTAAGTCCGCAGCCCTGCGGCAGCAGGGCGCATGGCCCTGTGTTAAGGTGCCGAAACCGAGTCACCCACTCACTCAACACGGAGCAAATATCGTGAGCAACAAAGGACAACTCTTGCAAGATCCTTTTCTGAACCTGCTGCGCAAGGAACATGTGCCGGTCTCGATCTATCTGGTCAACGGCATCAAGCTGCAAGGTCATATCGAGTCCTTTGACCAGTATGTGGTCCTGCTGCGCAACACCGTGACACAGATGGTCTACAAGCATGCCATCTCCACCGTCGTGCCCGGTCGTGCGGTGAATTTCCACGCAGCCGAGAGCGGCGGCGGCGAGCCCTCTTGATCGCCACGGGCATCCTCGCCCCTGCCGCAAGACCTTGAGTTCCGCCCATTCCCCCCAGACGTCGCCGCCCTCCGAGGCGGCGCGCGCCATTCTTGTGGGCGTCGACTTCGGCCGTGGTTCGACTTTCGACCCGACACTCGACGAACTGGCCTTGCTGGCCGAATCGGCTGGTGACACACCGGTCGCACGTGTTGTGGCGCGTCGGCAGGCTCCTGACGCCGCTCTGTTTGTCGGCTCCGGCAAGGCGGATGAGATCAAGCTGTTGGTGCAGGCGCATGAAGCCCACACGGTGCTGTTCGATCAGGCGATCTCGCCGGCTCAGCAGCGCAATCTGGAACGTGTGCTGGGCGTGCCGGTGGCCGACCGCACCGCGCTGATCCTGGAGATCTTTGCCGCGCGTGCCAAGAGCCACGAGGGCAAGCTGCAGGTCGAGCTGGCGCGTCTGCAATACCTGGCCACACGCCTGGTGCGGCGCTGGAGCCACCTGGAGCGCCAGAGCGGCGGCATCGGCATGCGTGGCGGTCCTGGCGAGGCACAGATCGAGCTGGACCGCCGCATGATCGATGACCGCATCAAGGTCACCAAGGAACGGCTGAAGAAGGTGCAGCGCCAACGCAGCACGCAGCGCCGTGCGCGCGAGCGCAATGCGGTGTTCCGTGTTTCGCTGGTCGGCTACACCAATGCGGGCAAGTCCACGCTGTTCAATGCGCTGGTGAAAGCGCGGGCTTACGCGGCCAACCAGCTGTTCGCCACGCTGGATACCACGACGCGTTCGCTATACCTGGAGGAGGCGCGCCAGAGCGTGTCGCTCTCGGATACCGTGGGCTTCATCCGTGATCTGCCCCACAAGCTGGTCGCCGCCTTCAAGGCGACGCTGCAGGAAGCGGCCGAGGCCGATCTGCTGCTGCATGTGGTGGATGCGGCTTCGCCGCAACTGGATGAGCAGATGGTCGAGGTCGAGCGCGTGCTGGATGAAATCGGCGCTGAGGGCATTCCGCAGATTCTTGTGTACAACAAACAGGATCTGTTGGCTGAGAACCAGCGCCCGCGCAGCCCTATGGACTGGATCGAGCGTCCTGGCGGCGTGCGCGTGCCGCGCGTGTTTGTCAGCGCCGTCGAGGGCAGCGGCCTGGAACTGTTGCGCAGCCAGATCGTTGAGGCGATGCGAGCGCAGGGCGTTGAATTGCCGGACTTGAAGGCTGAGGATTTGGCGCCATCTGACGATGGCGCGCTACAACCATTGAGTGAATGACAGGTCATGAGCATGAACAAGATTGAGTCCATGGGCACGGCTGCTCCCCAGCAGGGGCTGACGGCCCTGGCGGGGGCTGCGAGAGCCCTGTTCGCCGGGATGATTGCCGCCATGCCCTGGCGCGGCGGCCGCCATCTGAACAACGGCCGCAACGAAGGCCCGCCCGATCTCGACGAGCTCTGGCGCGATTTCAACCGCAAGCTGTCCGGGATGTTCGGCGGCAGCAAAGGCGGGGGCGGCCAGGGCGGTGGGCAGGGCAATGGCGGCGGCAATTTCCAGCCCGACATGAAGAGCGCCGGTATCGGCGCTGGCCTGATCGGCGCGGTGGTGGTGCTGGGCTGGTTGGGCAGCGGCTTCTTCATCGTGCAGGAAGGCGAGCAGGCGGTCATCACCTCGTTCGGCAAGTACAGCAAGACGGTGGACGCGGGCTTCCAGTGGCGCCTGCCTTATCCCTTCCAGGCCAACGAGACCGTTCCGGTCACGCAGCTGCGCTCGGTGGAGGTCGGCCGCAATGCGGTGGTGCCTGCCACGGGCCTGCGCGATTCGTCCATGCTGACGCAGGACGAGAACATCGTCGACATCCGCTTCACGGTGCAATACCGCCTGAAAGACGCGCGCGACTACCTGTTCGAGAACCGCAGCCCCGGGGAAGCCGTGGTGCAGGCGGCCGAGTCGGCGGTGCGTGAAATCGTCGGCAAGAGCGTGATGGATTCGGTGCTGTACGAGCAGCGCGATGCCATCGCGACGGAGCTGATGAAATCCGTGCAGGCGCAGATGGACAGGCTCAAGGCCGGCGTGCTGATCTCCAACATCAACGTGCAGAGCGTGCAGGCGCCCGAGCAGGTGCAGGCGTCCTTCGATGATGCGGTCAAGGCGGGCGCCGACCGCGAGCGTCTGAAGAACGAGGGCCAGGCCTACGCCAACGACGTGATCCCCAAGGCTCAGGGTACGGCCGCACGCCTGCGCGAAGAGTCCGAAGCCTACAAGGCGCGGGTCGTGGCGCAGGCAGAGGGTGATGCGCAGCGTTTCAAGAGCGTGCTGACCGAGTATCAGAAGGCGCCGGCCGTCACGCGCGACCGCCTCTATATCGACACCATGCAGCAGGTCTACTCGAACGTGAGCAAAGTGATGGTGGACAGCCGCAATGGCTCCAATCTGCTGTACCTGCCGCTGGACAAGCTCATCCAGCAGACCAGCAGCGGCACGGTGACGGCCAGTTCTCCCGTGCCCGCCACCAGCGTGCCTGAGAGTGGCCCGGCCAGTGGTGTGACTGATGTGCGTTCGCGCGATGGTTCGCGCAGCCGTGACCGCGACGGCCGTTGAGAAGGATGACGATCAAAATGAACCGTATCGCCCCCATTGTCATCGGCGCGCTGATCGCCTTCATGGTTGCCAGCTCGACACTCTTCATCGTCGACCAGCGTCAGTTCGCCGTGATCTACGCCTTGGGTGAAATCAAGGAAGTGGTCACCGAGCCCGGCCTGAAGTTCAAGATGCCGCCGCCGTTCCAGAACGTCGTGTTCCTCGACCGGCGCATGCAGACCCTCGACAGCCCGGAGACCCGGCCCATCTTCACCGCCGAGAAGAAGAGTCTGGTGATCGACTGGCTGGTCAAGTGGCGCATCTCGGAGCCGCGCCAGTTCATTCGCAACAGCGGCGTCGATATTCGCAATATCGAGAATCGCCTGAGCCCCATCGTGCAGGCCGCACTCAACGAAGAAGTGACCAAGCGCACCGTCCGTGCCGTGCTGGCGACCGAGCGCGAGAAGGTGATGAATGATGTGCGCGCGCGTCTGGCTGACGAAGCCAAGGAGTTCGGCATCGAGATCGTCGATGTGCGCATCAAACGCGTGGACTTCTCGGCCAACATCACCGAGGCGGTCTACAACCGCATGAAGTCCGAGCGCCAGCGTGTGGCCAACGAACTGCGCTCGACCGGTGGTGCGGAAGGCGAGAAGATCCGCGCTGATGCAGACCGCCAGCGTGAAGTCATCGTCGCCGAGGCGTATCGCGAAGCCCAGAAGGTCAAGGGTGAAGGCGATGCCCGTGCTTCCGCCTTGTTTGCCGAAGCCTTCGGTCGCGACCCGCAATTCGCGCAGTTCTATCGCTCGCTCGAGGCCTATCGCGCCAGCTTCCGCAACAAGTCGGACGTGATGGTGGTCGACCCGAACAGTGACTTCTTCAAAGCGATGCGTGGCGGCGGCCCTGCCGCACCGGCCAAGAGCAAGTAAGTCGGCGTGGTCTGTCCGTGACTGAGACGCTGCTGGCCGCATTGGCGCTGATGCTGGTGATTGAAGGGCTGATGCCGCTTCTCAGTCCGTCCGCGTGGCGCGAGGTCTTTCAGCGGCTGCTGACTTTCTCTGACGGCCAGATCCGATTCATCGGTCTGGCCAGTTCCTTGCTCGGCCTGTTGTCCCTCTGGCTGCTGTGGGCCTGAATCAGCGTTGACTTGGCGCTGACAAGTCGCCCTGAGGGGTGGCAATTGGCGCGGCGCCGCGACGCATGCTGCCGAATCTGCGGCGCATGCCCGGTACAATGCCGTTTTTAACCGCGTCCTTACGTCCATGACCTCTGCTTGGCTGCTGCCCGAGCACATCGCTGACGTCCTGCCTTCCCAGGCTCGTCGCATCGAAGAGTTGCGTCGCGACCTGCTGGATATGGCGCGCAGCTATGGCTGCGAGCTCGTCATGCCTCCTCTGCTGGAGCACCTGGAGTCCTTGCTCTCGGGTACCGGCCGCGAGCTTGACCTGAAGACGTTCAAGTTGGTCGATCAGTTGTCTGGCCGCAGCCTCGGACTGCGTGCGGACACGACGCCTCAGGTGGCGCGCATCGACGCGCACCTGCTCAACCGTGCTGGCGTGACCCGGCTTTGCTATTGCGGGCCTGTGGTGCACACCCGGCCATCCGGCATGCAGTCGACCCGCGAGCCGCTGCAGTTCGGCGTTGAAATCTATGGCCATGCCGGCCTGGAAGCCGACCTGGAAGTGCAGGAGCTGGCGCTTGATGCTTTGAAGCGCGCCGGTTTGACGGGTGTCGTGATGGACATGGGTGACGCGCGTCTCGTCAGGGGCGTGCTGGGCGATCTGCAGCTGCCGCCAGCTTTGCTGGCCGATCTGGTGACGGCACTTGCGGCCAAGGACGCGGGTCAGCTGGCCTTGCTGTCGGCCGATCTGCCGGGCGCAGCGAAGCAGGGGCTGCATGCCCTTCTGACCCTTTACGGAGGGGCGGAGGTGTTGGCGAGCGCACGCGAGTGCCTGCCGAAGAATGCGGTCATCAGCGCGGCGCTCGACGATCTGCAATGGCTCTTCAATCACCTCGGCCAGACACAGGCTGAGGCTCGCCTCGGGTTCGACCTGGCTGACCTGAGTGGCTATGCCTACTACAGCGGCGTCCGCTTTGCGCTCTACGCCGAGGGCTCCAGCGATGCGGTGCTTCGCGGCGGACGCTATGACGAGGTCGGTGCGGTGTTTGGCCGTCGGCGTCCGGCGGTGGGCTTCAGCCTGGACTTGAAGGCCTTGGTCGCCTTGATCCCGGAAACGCCGCTGCGGGCCGCGGTGCGTGCGCCTTGGGGCGAGGACTCCGGGCTGCGTGCTGCGGTGCGCCGTCTGCGCGAGCTGGGTGAGACCGTGGTGTGCGTGCTGCCTGGGCACGAGCACGAAGGTGACGAATTCGACTGCGACCGCGAACTGGCGCGCGTCGGCGATCAGTGGGTGGTGCGCGCGCTCTGAAGAGCGGCGCAATCACCTGTCCATAGTTTTATCGGGTTATCAATCATGCACAGCAGCGAAATTGCGCGCGGGCGCAACGTGGTGGTCGTCGGCACCCAGTGGGGCGATGAGGGCAAGGGCAAGGTGGTGGACTGGCTGACGCCGCACGCGCAAGCCGTGGTTCGCTTCCAGGGCGGACACAACGCGGGGCATACCTTGGTCATCAAGGGAGTCAAGACGGCGCTGCAGCTGATCCCCTCGGGCGTCATGCGCGACGGCGTCGCCTGCTATATCGGCAATGGCGTGGTGCTGGATCCGACCCATCTGCTGAGCGAGATCGAGCGCCTGGAGAAGGCCGGTGTGGAGGTGCGTTCGCGCTTGTACATCAGCGAATCCTGCCCGCTGATCCTGCCCTTCCACGTTGAAGTCGACAAAGCCCGCGAAGCACTGCGCGAGAGCAGCGGCAGCGGCAAGATCGGCACCACGGGCAAGGGCATCGGTCCGGCCTATGAGGACAAGGTCGCGCGCCGGGCGTTGCGTGTGCAGGACCTCAAGCATCCCGAGCGTTTCGCGCACAAGCTCAAGGAGTTGCTGGCGCTGCACAATTTCGCACTGAATGGCTATCTGAACTCCAATGCGCTGGAGTTTCAGCCGATCTACGACCAGGCCATGAAGATGGCCGAGGTGCTCAGGCCCATGATGGCTGATGTGGGCTATATGCTGCACAAGGCGCACCTGGCCGGCCAGAACATCCTCTTCGAAGGTGCGCAGGGGACGCTGCTCGACATCGACCACGGCACTTATCCCTACGTGACGTCCAGCAACTGTGTGGCCGGCAATGCCGCCGCTGGTGCGGGCGTCGGTCCGCAGATGCTGCACTACATGCTGGGCATCACCAAGGCCTACACGACGCGCGTCGGCAGTGGCCCGTTCCCGACCGAGTTGGAGTGGGAAAAGGAAGGCACCGTGGGCTACCACCTGTCCACCGTGGGTCAGGAGAAGGGCACCGTGACCGGTCGTGCGCGCCGCTGCGGCTGGCTGGATGCGGCAGCGCTGAAGCGCTCGATCATCATCAACGGCATCACTGGCCTGTGCATGACCAAGCTTGACGTGCTGGATGGCCTGGCTGAAGTGAAGGTCTGCGTCGGCTATGAGCTGAACGGCCAGATCGTCGACATCCTGCCGTTGGATGCGGACGAGATCGAGGCGTGCAAGCCCGTGTTTGAAACCTTCCCTGGATGGACCGAAACGACGGCCGGCATCACCCAGTGGGATGCACTCCCGCTGAACGCGCGCCGCTATCTTGAGCGCGTCCAGGCGATCACCGGGGCGCCGATCGCCATGGTCTCCACCGGGCCGGATCGCGACCACACCATCCTCCTGCAACACCCATACAAAGCCTGATTTCATCGGGGCGGATTTGGAGATTGAGACTATGTTGACCGACGACGGCAAGCATCTGTATGTGTCCTGGGACGAGTACCACCTGCTGATCGAGCGCCTGGCGCTGAAGATCCATGCATCGGGGTGGGAGTTCGACCAGATCCTTTGCCTCGCCCGTGGCGGCATGCGCCCTGGCGACGTGCTGTCGCGCGTGTTCGACAAGCCGCTGGGCATCATGTCCACGAGTTCCTATCGTGCCGAAGCCGGCACGATTCAGGGGCGTCTGGACATTGCCAAGTACATCACCATGCCCAAGGGCGAGCTGGCGGGGCGCGTGCTCCTGGTCGACGATCTGGCTGATTCCGGCGTCACCTTGAAGGCGGTGGTTGAGCGCCTGCGCGGCATGCCCGCCATCGCGGAATTGCGCTCGGCGGTCATCTGGACCAAGGGCGTGTCCAGCTACACGCCGGACTATTACGTGGACATGCTGGAAACCAGTCCGTGGATTCACCAGCCGTTTGAGGAATACGACAACCTGCGACCCGACGCATTGGCCAAGAAGTTTGCGGTCTGAGCAGGCCGCTGGCTCCGCAAGGCCTGACCCCAGTGGGCGGGCTTGCGGTATCGTTGCGCTGCAGGCAGGTGGCGAAGAAGTTCAACGCAGAATGAAAAAAGGCCAGCACGCAAATGCTGGCCTTTCATCGAATATGGTGCCCAGGAGAGGACTCGAACCTCCACGGAGTTACCCGCTAGTACCTGAAACTAGTGCGTCTACCAATTCCGCCACCTGGGCAAGGTGTCCAAGGCTGAAAAATCAAACTTGGCCGTTCAGGAAAGACAAGGATTCTATCATCAAAAACGTTAAGACCGCAAGCGTGGCCCAGGGAGCATTGCTCAGCGAGGTCGAAGGACAGGTGCAGGGGCATCGGGATGGGCACGGATTCCTCGTGCCCGACGACGGGCAGTCGGACATCTACCTGTCCTCCCAGGAAATGCACCCGGTGATGCATGGCGATCGCCTGCGCGTGCGTATCGTGCGTTATGACAAACGCGGCCGGCCGGAAGGGCGCGTGCTTGAGATTCTGGAGCGCAAGAAGCGACCCATCATCGGGCGCTTGCTGCTGGAATCGGGTATCTGGCTGGTTGCGCCAGAGGACAAGCGCATGGGGCAGGACATCCTGATCCCGAAGAACGGCATTGCCAATGCGACGGCAGGCCAGGTGGTTGCGGTCGAGTTGACCGAGCCGCCATCGCTCTATTCGCAGCCGGTCGGACGCGTCGTTGAGGTGCTCGGCGAGATTGACGACCCGGGCATGGAGATCGAGATCGCGGTGCGCAAGTACGATGTCCCGCATCGCTTCAGTGCCGAGACCCAGGCGCAGGCGGCGAAGCTGCCGGAGCGCTTGCGGGCAATCGACCTCAAGCAGCGCATCGATCTGCGCGATGTGCCGCTGCTGACGATTGACGGCGAGGACGCGCGGGATTTCGATGACGCCGTCTATTGTGAGCCGCACAAGCAGGGGCGGGGCAAGACAGCCTTCACCGGCTGGCGCCTGCTGGTGGCCATTGCCGACGTCAGCCATTACGTGAAGCCAGGGGAGCCGCTGGACCTCGATGCCTACGAGCGCGCAACCTCGGTCTACTTCCCGCGCCGGGTCATCCCGATGCTGCCGGAGAAGCTGTCCAACGGCCTGTGCTCCCTCAATCCCCATGAGGACCGGCTGTCGATGGTGTGCGACATGCTGATCGACGCTGAAGGTGAGACGCGTGCCTACCAGTTCTATCCGGCGGTCATTTGCTCCCATGCACGGCTGACCTATAACGAGGTGGCTGCGGTCCTTGCCAACACGCATGGGCCGGAAGCCGCGAAGCGGCGCGACCTGGTGCCGCATCTGCTGCATCTGCACGAGGTCTACCGCGCGCTGCTGGATCATCGCAAGAGGCGCGGCGCCGTGGATTTCGAAACCACCGAGACGCAGATCGTCTGCGACGACAACGGTCGGATCGAGAAGATCGTGCCGCGCACCCGCAACGAGGCGCACCGCTTGATCGAAGAAGCGATGCTGGCCGCCAACGTCTGTGCCGCCGACTTCATCGAGGGCGGCAAGCACCACGCCTTGTTCCGGGTGCACGAGGGGCCGACGCCCGAGAAGCGCACGGCGCTGCAGGCCTACCTGCGTGCGCTGGGGCTGGGCTTGGGGCTGAGCGACGACCCCAAGCCGGGTGAGTACCAGGCCATTGCTGCAGCCACCAAGGAGCGGCCCGACGCCACGCAGATCCACAGCATGCTGCTGCGCTCGATGCAGCAAGCCATCTACACCTCGGCCAATGCCGGTCACTTCGGTCTGGCCTACCCGGCCTACACCCACTTCACCAGCCCCATCCGGCGCTATCCCGATCTGCTCGTGCATCGCGTCATCAAGGCCATGCTGGGCGGCAAGCGTTACCAGCTCGACGCGACCAAGATGCAGGTGCCGATGCCGGCCAAGCGTCCGGGGCGCGCCAAGCCGATCAACCCGGCCGAAGCCAGCACCGAGCTCGAGCGCTGGGAGGTTGCGGGCGCGCATTGCAGTGCCAACGAGCGTCGGGCTGACGAGGCTTCTCGGGATGTCGAGGCCTGGCTCAAGTGCCGCTATATGCGCGAACATCTGGGCGAGGAGTTCAGCGGAACGGTTAGCGCCGTCACCAGCTTCGGCCTGTTTGTTCAGCTTGATGCACTCTATGTTGAAGGGCTGATCCACATCACCGAGTTGGGTGGCGAATACCACCGCTTCGATGAGGTGCGCCAGGAACTTCGTGGGGAGCGCACCGGCATTCGCTACGCCACCGGCGCTCGCGTCCGGGTGCAGGTGAGTCGCGTGGATCTGGACGGGCGCAAGATCGACTTCCGCCTGATTCGAGACGGCCTGGAGCAGACGGACGCTCGCGGTCCGGCGCGCGTGCACCGTGACAAGACGGGGCAGGCGGTCGACTCCGATTCGGCCGTCGCTGCGCTAGATCGTGTGCGGCGCCAGGATCGCGAAGCGAAGGCAGGGCGCAAACGTGCTGACGGGAGCAAGCCAGCGGCCGCTGGAGCCTCTGAACACCCCATCAAGGCTGCCCGCACCGCGGCGCGCAAGCAGGGTGGAAAGACGGCTGGCAAGTCCGCCGCGCAGAGCGTGGCCAAGTCGGCGGAATCGCGCAGCCGCAAGCGTCGCTGAGCTGGCAGGCCCCTAGACCGGGACTGCTGCGCGGCTCGCCGTCGCGCAGGCGTGAAGCGCGTGCATCGCTTCGATGAGATCGCCGGCCCGCAGCGGGCCGGCTGTTGCCTGCTGGTCGCCGGCCAGGCCGTGCCAGTGGGCGGCTGCACAAGCCAGCTCATGCTCAGGCGTGTCGCCGTGGCGGGCCCAAAGGCCGCCCAGCCAGCCCGCCAGCACGTCGCCGGTGCCGGCGGTCGCAAGGGCTGGGCCGCCGCTGCTGTTGATGGCTGGACGGCGGTCTGGGCTGGCGATCACTGAGCCTGAGCCTTTGAGCAACACGGTGCAGTCGAAGCGCTGACTCAGCATTTTTGCCGCCGCCAGGCGGTCCGCCTGCACGTTCGCGCTGGTGCTGCCGAGCAGCCGTGCCGCCTCCAGCGGATGCGGTGTCAGTATGGTGCGCAGGCCGTGCTCGCGGCGTTCGCGCAGCAAGCTTTGCAGGGTCGCGTCTGCGGCAAGCGCATTCAGCCCATCGGCGTCCAGCACCAGGCGTTCGGCATGCTCAAGCAGGGGCGGCAGAACTGCGGCGATGGCCGCGCCACCGCCGCAGCCTGCCACCACGCTGTGCGAGCGCCACGTGTCGCGCTCCTTGAGTTGTTCCAAGGGCCGGTGCATCAGCTCGGCGCGCGTGGCGTCCGCGGGGGTCAGCGGATCCAGCGGGCTCAGGTAGACGCGGCCGGCACCCACGGCGAGAGCGCTCTCGGCCGCCAGACTGGCCGCGCCATGCATGCCGGCGGCGCCGCCAATCACCAGCACATCGCCATGGCTGCCTTTGTGGGCGCTGGCAAGGGGCGGGCGCTGGACAGCAGCCAAGCTGTCCCGCCCCAGCAGCCAGGCATCCGCAGGCGCTTCGGCTTGGCAGTCGAGGTCGTCGGCCCACAACTCGCCGCAGTATTCGCGGCCTAGCGCGGTGAAGAGCCCTGGCTTCAGCGTCAGCAGGGTCAGGCAGTGGGTGGCACGGACGATCGAGTCGCCAAGTCTTTGCCCCGTGTCGCAGTGCAGGCCGGTGGGCAGGTCGACGGCCAGCACCGGCGCTGCCTGGCTGTTGATGAATCGAATCCAGTCGGCGATCTGGCCCTCCGGCGCGCGGTTGCTGCCCAGGCCCAGCAATGCGTCCATCAGCAAGCCTGGCTTGCAGTTCGGCAAATCAGCTGTGATCGGAACGCCGGCGCCGCGCGCTTCGCCCAGCGCCCAGGCGGCATCCACTGGCGGCGCGACCTCACTGCGGATGAGGCTGACCTGAACCGGGAAACCCGCTTTGTGCAGCCATGTCGCGGCGAGCAGCCCGTCGCCGCCGTTGTTGCCCGGACCGCAGGCCACCCAGATGAGACGCTGATGCGGCGCCAGTGCGGCAGCCAGCTTGGCCAGCGCCAGCCCGGCCCTGGCCATCAGCGCATGAGCAGGCAGGTTTGCCTGGGCATGGGCTTCGATGGCACGGCTGCTGGCGGCGGTGTGCAGGGGCAGGTTGTGCAGGCTGGGCAGAAGTCGGCGCATGGCCGCAGATTAGCGCAAGCGGCCGGGCGACAGCGCTTGCAGTGCGCCGGCTTCGACGGCTGCTTGCCGGCCGCTCAGCTGATCGGCCAGCACGCGGGCCGATCCACAGGCCAGCGCCCAGCCTTGATTGCCATGGCCGCAGTTGAGCCAGAGCCCGGGCAGGCCGCTGCTGCCCAGCAAGGGCAGTCCGTCCGGCACCGCGGAGCGGGCACCGACCCAGCGTTGCACCGTGCCGCCTTGGGTGGCGCCGGGAAACCAGTCGTGCAGCACGCGGTGCAGCATCTCGTCAACGCGCGGACCGATCTGCTCGGCCTTGCCCAGGGCTGCGCCGCCGCTGACCCGCACGCGCTGGCCGATCCGGCTGATCGTCACGCGAAAGCGCGAATCCTGCACGCATGCGCGAGGCCCGAAGTCTGGGTGGGCTTCGATCTGGCGCAATGGGGCGGTGAGCGAGACGCCGTGCACCGCGGCCAGCGGCAGCTTCACGCCCAGGGGCGCCAGCAGGCCGGCCGAAGCAGCCGCAGCGCAGACGACGATGGCATCGAAGCGCTCCAGCGCGGGTTCGCTCGGCATGGCCTGCGTGTCGGGGCCGCCGGCGCTGGCCGCGGCATCGCGCAAGGCTGTCGACCCGGGCTCGGGTGGCGCGTAGGCGTGCAGCAGCTGCGGTTGTGTGCCGGCGTCGATGCGCATCACCTGGGTGTGAAAGCGAAAGCGCGCGCCCAGCCGCTGGGCTTCCTGTCGCAGCAGCAGCGCCAACTGCCGGCAGTTCCCGACCTCAGCCTGGCCAAGCAGCACGCCAGCATGCAGCCCGGTCTCCGGATTGAGGCCGGGCTCGGCTCGAAGGCATCGGGCCGGGTCGAGCAGTTGATGGGCGACGCCGAGCTGATCGAGCAGTTCCAGTGCGGGCTTCAGTGCAGCAAGGTCCTTGGCGCTGCGCAACAGCAGCAAGTGGCCTTGCGTGTGCTCGTAGTCGAGGCCGAGGTTGCGGCGCAGGCCTTGCAGCTGACTCTGGCTGTGGGTGGCCAGTGCCAGCAGACTGCGTGCGCGCAGCGAGGCGGTGTCTGACCGGGCGTGGCGCCATGCGCTCAGGGACCAGGCCAGCCGGGCGAGCAGCGGGCCGCCGAGATGAGCCCTTGCCGCCTGGCCGAACAGGCCGCCCAAACCGCCACCGAAGGCGCCCCCGTTCGGCCAAGCCACGCATGCGCCTGGCGCGATCACGCCGCCATTGGCAAAACTGCCCTCGGCGGCAACGCTGCCGCCGCGCTCGAACACGGCCACTTCATGACCGTCGGCCGCGAGCTCGTACGCTGTGCTGACGCCGACGATGCCGGCGCCGATAACTGCCACCCGCATCTCAGCGCTCCCCGTTCCGCGTGATCGGGGCCAGTGTCTGCTCGACCTGCAAGGCCAGCGTGAGCAGCGCCTCGTCTTGCAGCGCGCTGCTGGACAGCATCAGGCCGACTGGCATCTCACCAGGCGCGTGGCAGGGCAGGCTGATCGAGCAGCCGTCGAGCATATTGATCAGCGAGGTGTTGCGCAGCATCAGTGCATTGGTGGCGAGGAAGGCTTCATCGCTGCTCAGCAGCGGCCCGATTTCAGGGGCGACCGTTGGAACGGTCGGGCAGAGCAGTGCATCAAGGCCTTGCATCGAATGCGCCATGCGCGCGATCCAGGCCTGGCGAGCGGCATGCAGATCGATGTAGTCTGCGGCGCTGATGGCGGCGCGCGGCGGATGCGCAGCGCCACGCGCGGGTCATAGAGCGGTTCGCGGTCTTGCAAGGCGTGGCGATGCCAAGCCCAGCTCTCGGCCGCAGCAAACCCGCCTTGCGCCTGCAGATTGGCCATCTCAGCGATCGGCAAGTCCACCGGCTCGATGCGCACGCCTGCTTCGCGCAAGGCTCTGACGCTGCGCTCGAAGGCGTGCGCCACGGTCGGGTCCATCCCTTCGAGCAGCTGCGCGGGAATGCCAAGCCGTGCCGCACTCAACGGGCGCCTTGAAAGCCTGACCGGCGCATCGCTCAACACCTCGTGGAGCAGGACGGCATCCCGGACTGAGCGGGTGACGGCGCAGACCGTGTCCAGCGTCTGCGAAAGCGGCAGGCTGCCAATTGCGGGTGTGAGCCGGGCGGTGTTCTTGAAGCCCACCAGTCCCTGCAGCGCCGCCGGGATGCGGATCGAGCCGCCAGTGTCCGAGCCCAGCGCGGCCCAGGCCGCTCCGATGGCCACGCTCACGGCACCGCCCGATGTCGAGCCACCGGGGATGCGTGCCTTGCCATCCAGCGCCAAGCAGACCGGGTTGAGCGGCGTGCCGTGGTGCGGATTGAGTCCGAGCCCTGAGAAGGCGAACTCGCTCATATTGGTGTGGCCGATCAGTGCGGCGCCGGCGCGGCGCAGACGTGAGACCGCGAGCGCATCTTCACCGGCCAAGGGTGCGTCATGGCGTGATGCGGAGGCGGCGGTGGTCGGCTGTCCTGCAACGTCGAACAGGTCCTTGATACTGATCGCCAAGCCGCCCAGTCGCTGCAGCGGCGCGCCGGCCCGCAGTTGGGTGTCGGCGGCATCCGCAGCGGCAGTGGCCTGCGGGAAGAAGTCTCGGACAAAGACATGGCGCGCCGCCTCGCTGCGGGCTGCAGCCTGGCTGAGGCCCATCAATGCGCTGGCCGTGGTGCTGCCATCTCGAAGTTGGGTGAGGGCGCCGCACAGGTCATGGTGCATGGGTGTTGTATACTCTTTGGGTTTTGCCGGGTGCGCTGGGCCTTTTTGGCCTTGGCGTTTCTTGCAGAACAAATCGCAAACCGGCTTCTGAAAGGTGTCGCGCTGTGGTCTTCCATGCATTCAAGACCTACGCGATTCAGGCCGGATTTTAGAACCAACCTTCGGAGTTACTACATGTCCGTCACGATGCGCGAAATGCTGGAAGCAGGTGTCCACTTTGGTCACCAGACCCGCTTCTGGAACCCCAAGATGGCCCCCTTCATTTACGGCCATCGCAACAAGATTCACATCATCAACCTCGAAAAGACGCTGCCGAAGTTCGAGGAAGCGATGAAGTTCGTGCGCCAGTTGGCTGCCAAGCGCGGCACGATCCTGATGATCGGCACCAAGCGCCAAGCCCGCGAAGTGGTGGCCCTGGAAGCCCAGCGCGCCGGCATGCCTTACGTCGACTCGCGTTGGCTGGGCGGCATGATGACCAACTTCAAGACGGTCAAGGGTTCGCTGAAGAACCTGAAGGACATGCAGGCTCAAGTCGAAGCTGGCACCCAGCCGGCCATCAAGAAGGAAGCCCTGCTGTTCCAGCGCGACATCGCCAAGCTGGAAAAGAACATCGGCGGCATCCAGGACATGACCGCGCTGCCGGACGCCATCTTCGTGATCGACGTCGGCTATCACAAGATTGCTGTCGCTGAAGCCAAGAAGCTGGGCATTCCGGTGATCGGCGTGGTTGACACCAACCACTCGCCCGAAGGCATCGACTACATCATCCCGGGCAACGATGACTCGGCCAAGGCTGTGGCGCTGTACGCCAAGGCTGTGGCTGACGCCGTGCTGGAAGGCCGTGCCAACGCCACCAATGAGTTGGTGCAGGCTGTGGCTGCTGACGGCGACGAGTTCGTCGAGGTCAACGAAGGCGCTTGATCCTCAGGCACCCGGAACGAAGGGGCTGATTCAGCCCCTTTTTTTCAAAGCTGATACGAAATTTGACTGGAGTCGGCTGTGGCCGGCTCCGCTGCAAACCGGAGATTGAAATGGCTGCAATTACCGCAAGCATGGTGGCTGAGCTGCGCGCCCGCACTGATGCACCGATGATGGAGTGCAAGAAGGCTCTGACTGAGGCCGAAGGCGACATGGGCCGTGCCGAAGAGATCCTGCGCGTCAAGCTGGGCAACAAGGCTGGCAAGGCCGCCTCGCGCGTGACGGCTGAAGGCGTGGTCGCTGCTGCCGTCGTGGGCACGACTGGCGCGCTGATCGAAGTCAACTGCGAAACCGACTTCGTGTCCAAGAACGATGCCTTCCTGGCCTTCGTGAACGCGCTGGCCGGCCTGGTCGCCGAGCAGAACCCGGCTTCCGTCGAAGCGCTCTCGGCGCTGCCGCTGTCGCAAGAAGGCTTCGGCCCGACCGTGGAAGACGTGCGCAAGGGCCTGATCGGCAAGATCGGCGAGAACATGACGATCCGCCGCTTCAAGCGCTATGCGTCGGGTGCCAAGCTGGCGTCCTATCTGCACGGCACCCGCATCGGCGTGATGGTCGAGTTCGACGGTGACGACGTGGCGGCTAAGGACGTTGCGATGCACGTGGCCGCCATGAAGCCGGCCGCGCTGTCCAGCGCCGAAGTGCCGGCCGAGCTGGTCGCCAAGGAGCGCAAGATCGCTGAAGAGAAGGCTGCCGAGTCCGGCAAGCCGGCCGACATCATCGCCAAGATGGTCGAAGGCTCGGTGCAGAAGTACCTGAAGGAGGTCTCGTTGCTGGATCAAGTCTTCGTCAAGGCTGCCGACGGCAAGCAGACGGTGGCTGCCATGCTGAAGGACAAGGCCACGACGGTGAAGAGCTTCACCCTGTACGTGGTCGGCGAAGGCATCGAGAAGAAGGTTGACGACTTCGCCGCCGAAGTGGCTGCCCAGGTCGCCGCTGCCAAGGGCCAGTGAGCCCCCGGCGCTTCAAGCACTGAACAAGGGCGCCACTGGCGCCCTTTACACTTGTGCCCGCGGTGACTGGCCCACGAGGCCGGTTGATCGCGGAGCCCACCCCCAATTGATAAAACGAGGTAAGAATGCCCGCGCACAAACGCATCCTGCTGAAACTCTCTGGTGAAGCCCTGATGGGCGACGACTCTTACGGCATCAACCGCGCGACCATCGTGCGCATGGTGCAAGAGATCCAGGAGGTCACGCAACTGGGTGTGGAGGTGGCTGTCGTGATCGGAGGCGGCAACATCTTCCGCGGCGTGGCTGGCGGCTCGGTGGGCATGGACCGTGCGACCGCTGACTACATGGGCATGCTGGCGACCGTGATGAACTCGCTGGCGCTGGCCGACACGATGCGCCAGGAAGGCATGACGGCGCGCGTGATGTCGGCCATCGCCATCGAGCAGGTGGTCGAGCCCTATGTGCGCCCCAAGGCGCTGCAGTACCTGGAAGAGGGCAAGGTCGTGATCTTCGCGGCCGGCACCGGCAACCCCTTCTTCACCACCGACACGGCGGCAGCCCTGCGCGGTGCCGAGATCGGCGCCGAGATCGTGCTGAAGGCCACCAAGGTGGACGGGGTCTACACGGCTGATCCCAAGAAGGATCCGACCGCGACGCGCTACGCGCGCATCAGCTTCGACGAGGCCATCACCAAGAATCTTCAGGTGCTGGATGCCACGGCCTTCGCGCTATGCCGCGACCAGAAGCTGCCGATCAAGGTGTTCAGCATTTTCAAGCCCGGCGCGCTCAAGCGAGTCGTTATGGGCGAGGACGAGGGAACCCTGGTCCACGTCTGAGCGTGGACCGGCGTTAGACAAGAGACGCAATCAGACGAGCAATCAAGGCAATCACCATGAGCATTGCAGACATCAAGAAGACGGCCGAAGCGAAGATGGCCAAGTCGGTGGAATCCTTCAAGAGCGAGTTGCAGAAGATCCGTACCGGCCGTGCCCACCCGGGCATCCTGGATCAGGTCCAGGTCGACTACTACGGCTCGCTCGTGCCGATCTCGCAGGTCGCCAACGTCAGCCTGCTGGACGCCCGCACCATCAGCGTCCAGCCCTGGGAAAAGGGCATGGGCGCCAAGATCGAGCGCGCGATCCGCGAGTCGGATCTGGGTCTGAACCCGTCTGCGCAGGGTGACTTGATTCGCGTGCCGATGCCGCCGCTGACGGAAGAGCGCCGCAAGGATCTGACCAAGGTCGTGCGCAACGCCGGCGAGGACGCCAAGGTGGCGGTGCGCAATCTGCGCCGCGATGCCAATGAACAGGCCAAGAAACTGCTCAAGGACAAGGAAATCGGTGAAGACGACGAGCGCCGCAGCCTCGACGAAGTCCAGAAGCTGACGGACCGCGTCATTGCCGAGATCGACAAGCTGATCTCCGGCAAGGAAGCCGAGATCATGGCGGTTTGAGCGGAAGCGCTGCCGTGACCAAGACCGCGGCCACGATGCCGCGCCACGTGGCCATCGTGATGGACGGCAATGGCCGCTGGGCCAAGAAGCGCTTCCTGCCGCGCTTCTTCGGCCACAAGCAAGGTGTCGATGCGCTGGTCAAGATCGTGCAGGCCTGCATCGACCGCGAGATCGAGTACCTGACCGTCTTTGCCTTCTCCAGCGAGAACTGGAAGCGGCCTAGCGATGAGGTGTCGGGCCTGATGGGCCTGGTGCTGGCCGCGGTGTCGCGCTATCTGGCGCGCATGGGGGCCATGGGCGTGCGTATCCGCATCGTCGGCGACCGCGACGCGGTGTCGGAGAAGCTGCGCAATGCCTGGAACGAAGCCGAGGCGGCCACCCGTCACAACACCAAGCTGACGCTCAACGTGGCCTTCAACTACGGTGGCCGCTGGGACATCGTGCAGGCCTGCAAGGCGGCCATGCAGGCCGGCGTCGCACCCGCCGAGCTGACCGAAGCCAAGCTCAGTGAATTCATGGCCATGAGCTATGCGCCCGACCCGGACCTGTTCATCCGCACCGGCGGCGAAGTGCGCATCAGCAACTTCCTGCTCTGGCAGGCGGCCTATACCGAGTTCGTGTTCTCTGACTGCCTGTGGCCCGAATTCGGTGAAGCGCAACTCGATGCGGCGATCCAGGCTTTCCGCGAACGCGATCGCCGCTTCGGCGGGGTCAAGGATGCTGTTCCGGCTCTGGCCGATGCATAGGGCGGTGCACGCATGCTGAAGCAGCGCATCATCACCGCCCTCGTCCTGCTGGCCGTTCTGCTGCCGGCGTTGTTTGCGAGCTCACCCTGGCCGTTCGCGGCTCTGACCTTGGTCATGATTGCCGCTGCCGGCTGGGAGTGGGCCCGGCTCAATGCGGCGCCGGGTGCTGCTGCGCTGGTCTATGGCGCCGGGATTGCCGCGGCCTGCGGCGTCACACTCTGGGCCCTGGGGATGACAGCGCCGCCGGCCTGGTGCTGGTGGGTGGCGGCCCTGGTGTGGGTGCTGGGCGGTGCCTATGCGCTGCGTGGCGGGCCTGCCGCCTGGCCGCATACGCCGCGCCTGATCCGCCTGCTGCTCGGTGCGGTGGCGCTCTGGGCTGCCTGGCTGGCCATGGCGCAGGCCAAGACGCTGGGCATCAACTTCCTGCTGTCGATCTTCTGCTTGGTCTGGGTGGCCGACATCGCGGCCTATTTTGGCGGCAAGACCTTCGGGCGGCGCAAGCTGGCTCCGGCCATCAGTCCTGGCAAGAGCTGGGAAGGCGTCTGGAGCGGCATGGCCGGCGTGCTGCTGCTGGCGCTGGCTTGGGCTTATGGCATCGACAGGCATCTTCAGGTCGACTCGCCCAGCCTTTACTTTCTTTTGCTCAAGCAAGGCGGCTTTGTCGGCGTGCTGAGTCTATTGTTCCTGTCGGCGATGAGCGTGGTCGGTGACCTGTTCGAATCGCTGATCAAGCGCGCGGCCGGTGCCAAGGACAGCAGCGGCCTGCTGCCCGGGCATGGCGGCGTGCTGGACCGTGTCGATGCCTTGCTGCCGGTGTTTCCGCTGGCGCTGGCTCTGAGTGGATTGGGTGGCTTTCTCCGATGATCAGTTCTCCTTCTGGCCGTCCGCAGCGGGTCTGCGTGCTGGGCTCCACCGGTTCCATCGGTGGCAATACCCTGGACGTGCTGGCGCGCCACCCTGAGCGCTATGAAGTCTTCGCGCTCAGCGCGATGAGCCGGGTCGACGATCTGCTGCAGCAATGTGCTGCGTACAAGCCGCGTTATGCGGTGCTTCCAGATGCTGGTCTTGCGGCGCAGCTGCGTGTTGGGCTGCGCGAGCGCGGCCTGAGTACCGAGGTGCTGGACGGCGCGCACAGCCTGGCGACCATTGCAGCGCATCCGGATGTCGATGTGGTGATGGCGGCGATCGTGGGCGCGGCCGGGCTTGAGCCCTGTCTGGCAGCGGCGCGCGCGGGCAAAAAGCTGCTGCTGGCCAACAAGGAGGCGCTGGTGGTCGGTGGTGCGCTGTTCATGCGGGCGGTGGAGGAGGGCGGTGCCACGCTGCTGCCCATCGACAGCGAGCATTCAGCCATCTTCCAGTGCCTGCCCGAGGACCGGAAGACCTGGCACCAGCGCGTCGACCATATCGTGCTGACGGCATCCGGTGGCCCTTTCCGCCTGCGCGATCCGGCCACGCTGGGCGAGGTCACGCCCGAGCAGGCCTGTGCGCATCCGAACTGGGTGATGGGGCGCAAGATCTCGGTCGACTCGGCCACCATGATGAACAAGGCGCTGGAGGTGATCGAAGCGCGCTGGCTGTTCGGGTTGACACCCGAACAGATCAAGGTGGTGATCCACCCGCAGAGCATCATCCACTCGATGGTGGTCTGCCGCGACAAGTCGGTGCTGGCCCAGCTGGGCACGCCGGACATGCGCGTGCCGATCGCCTATGGACTGTCCTTCCCCGAGCGGATCGAGAGCGGCGCGCAGACCTTGGATTTCCTGGCCAAGCCGACACTGACGTTTGAGGACGCTGACGAGCGCCGCTTCCCCGGACTGCATCTGTCCTGGCAGGCGCTGCGCGCGGCCGAGGGTTCGACGGCCGTGCTCAACGCCGCCAACGAGGAGGCCGTGGCTGCATTCCTGGCGGGCAGCCTGCGCTTCGACCAGATTTCCCAGCTGAATCGCGAGTGCATGCAAACGCTGCAGCCTGAAGCCGGCGAGTGCGACAGCGTCGAGGGGCTGCTGGCGCTGGATGCCCGGGCGCGCCGCCACGCGCAGACGCTGATGCAGCGGCTGCGCGCTTGAGTCGGGGCAGGCCATGTCCTTGCTGAGTACCGCACTGGCGTTTGTTCTGGCACTCGGTGTGCTGATCGTGGTCCATGAATGGGGCCACTACCGCGTGGCGCGTGCCTGTGGTGTCAAGGTGCTGCGCTTCTCGGTCGGCTTCGGCCGCGTGATCTGGCGCCGCCAGAAAGACGCTGACTCGACCGAGTTCACGCTCAGCCTGCTGCCCTTGGGGGGCTATGTGCGCATGCTGGATGAGCGGGAAGGGCCGGTGCCGCCGGAACTTCGCGAGCAGGCCTTCAACAACCGGCCGCTGCGCCAGCGCGCCGCCATCGTCGCGGCCGGGCCGGTCGCCAACTTCGTGCTCGCCATCCTGTTGTTTGCGGCGGTGAACTGGATCGGGGTCGACGAACCCAAGGCTGTGCTCGGTACGCCCCTGGCCGGCAGCGTGGCCGAGCGGGCTGGTCTGCGTGCCGGCGACTGGGTGCAGGCGAGTTCAGCCGACGGGCAGAACTGGACCGAGATCCAGTCGCTGCCGCAGCTGCGCTGGCAGCTGACGCAAGCGGTCAGCGAGGGGCGCAAGCTGCACCTGAGCGTCAGCGATGAGGCGGGCCATCGGCGGCGCGAGTTGTTGCTCGACACCGACCAGTTGGGCGGTCGCGATCTCGATGCCGCATTGCTTCGCAAGCTGGGCATGGGCTCGCCGTTCAGCGAGCCCGTGCTGGGTCAGATATCAGCTGGCGGGGCTGCCGCTGCTGCTGGACTGCTGGCGGGCGACCGGGTCATCAGCGTTGACGGTCAGCTGGTGAGCGATGCCGCCGCACTGCGCGAACGCATCCGCGCCTCGGGTCGCGACGGCGACTCGGCGCTGCCGATGCAGTGGCAAGTCGAGCGCGCGGGTCAGGTCTTGACCTTCGTTGTCCGTCCGCGCCAGGTCAACGAAGCCGGGCAGCGCTTCGGCCGCATCGAGGCCATGGTGGGCGCGCCGCCGGCGCTGGTCAAGGTCAGCCACGGCCCGTTTGAATCGATCGGCCTCGGCGCCCAGCGCACCTGGGAGGTGTCGACCATGACGCTGAAAGTCGTTGGTCGCATGCTGGTTGGCGAAGCGTCGCTGAAGAATCTCAGCGGCCCCATCACCATCGCCGACTACGCGGGTCAGTCCGCGCGCCTCGGGCTCACCGCCTATCTGAGCTTTCTGGCCCTGGTCAGCGTCAGCCTCGGTGTGCTGAACCTGCTGCCGCTGCCGATGCTCGATGGTGGACACCTGATGTATTATCTTTTCGAGGGTCTGACCGGCCGCCCCGTCTCGGAATGGTGGCTCAGACATTTGCAGCGCGCAGGTGCGCTGATTTTGTTTCTGCTGATGGCTTTGGCCCTTTCCAACGACCTGGCCCGCCAGCTGGGTCTGCACTGACTCTCTATTCCGCATGTCCTCTAGTCATCGCAAGTCCGCGCCCCTGCGTCCGTCTTTCCTGATGCTGGCGCTTGCCGCTGCGCTGCAGTCGGGCGCCGCCTGGGCCGTCGATCCCTTCGTGTTGAAGGACATCCGTGTCGAAGGCCTGCAGCGTACCGACCCCGGTACGGTGTTCGCGTCGCTGCCCTTCCGCATCGGCGATACCTACAACGACGACAAGGGCGCGGCTGCGCTGCGCGCATTGTTCGCCACCGGCTTGTTCAAGGACGTGCGTCTGAGCATCGACGGCGGCGCCGTGGTGGTGATCATCGAGGAGCGCCCCACCATCGCGAATGTGAGTTTCGTCGGCCTGAAGGAGTTCGACACCGAAGCCCTGTCCAAGTCGCTGAAGGATGTGGGCATCGGCGAAGGCAAGCCTTTCGACAAGGCCTTGGCTGATCGCGCCGAGCAGGAGCTCAAGCGCCAGTACCTGACCCGCAGCATGTACGGCGCCGAGGTGACGACGACGATCACGCCGCTGGAGCGCAACCGGGTCAACGTCAGCTTCACGGTCACCGAGGGCGAACCCGCCAAGATTGGCGAGATCCGCATTCTGGGCACGAAGGCCGTCTCGGAAGGCACGCTGCTGGGTCTGCTGGAACAGACCACCAGCGGCTGGCTGACCTGGTACACCAAGACGGACCGCTATTCGCGCGCCAAGCTGAATGCCGATATCGAGACCATCCGCTCTTTCTATCTGAACCGCGGCTATCTTGAGTTCAATGTCACCTCCACCCAGGTGACGATCTCGCCGGACAAGCAGAGCATCAACATCGCCATCACCATCAGCGAGGGTCAGCCCTACACGGTGACTGCGGTCAAGCTCGAAGGCGAATACCTGGGGCGCGAAGAAGATTTCAAGCGCCTGGTGGCGCTGAAGCCGGGCGAAGCGTACCGGGGCGAGGCAGTGGCCCAGACCACACGCTCCTTCAACGACCTTTATGGCACCTACGGCTATGCCTTCGCGCGCGTCGAGAGCCGCCCCGAGATCGATCGCGCCACCGGTCAGGTGGCGGTGACCTTCTTTGCCGAGCCGCAGCGCCGCGTCTATGTGCGCCGTGTCATCGTTTCCGGCAACACACGCACCCGTGACGAAGTGATCCGTCGCGAGTTCCGCCAGTTCGAGTCCGCCTGGTATGACGGTCAGCGCATCAAGGCTTCGCGTGACCGCGTCGAGCGCCTGGGCTACTTCAAGGAAGTCAATATCGACACCAGCGAGGTGCCGGGCGCGCAGGACCAGGTGGATGTGACCATCACCGTTGAAGAGCGGCCGACCGGCAACATCATGGTGGGCGCGGGCTACTCCAGCGCGCAGAAACTGTCGCTTCAGGGCTCGATCAAGCAGGACAACGTCTTCGGCTCGGGCAATTACCTGGGCATCGAGCTCAACACGGCCAAGACCGGCCGCCAGGTCGCGCTCAGCACGGTTGATCCCTATTTCACGGTCGACGGTGTGTCGCGTGCGCTGGATGTGTTCTACCGCACCACCAAGCCGCTGAACACCCTGGGCGAGGTCTATTCCTTGGCCTCCTATGGCGGCACGATTCGTTTCGGCGTGCCGTTCTCCGAGGTTGATACGGTGTTCTTCGGCCTCGGTGCCGAGCGCACCTCGATCAGCACCAACGTCGGCGTGCCGCTGAGCTACAAGCGCTACTTCAACGAGTTCGGTGACCGCAGCAACTCCTTCCCGCTGACGTTGGGTTGGCAGCGCGACAGCCGCGACAGCGTGCTGTCGCCGAGCGCAGGCCGCTACCAGCGGGTCAACCTCGAGTCCAGCCTGTTTGGCGACGCACGCTACGCTCGAGCCAATCTGCAGTACCAGCAGTACTTCCCGCTCAGCGCCAACAACAAGTTTTCGCTGATGGTGAACGGCGAGCTCGGTGTCGGCTCCGGTCTGGGTGGCCGCAGCTATCCGATCTTCAAGAACTTCTACGCTGGCGGCCTGGGTTCGGTGCGGGTGTTCGAATCGAACTCGCTGGGCCCAGTGGATCCGACCGGCTCCTATTCCGGCGGCAATCTGCGTGTCAACGCCAACGCTGAGCTTTACGTTCCTGTGCCAGGCAGCGGCAATGACAAGTCGTTCCGCCTGTTCGGCTTTGTCGATGCCGGCAACGTGTGGAACACCAAGAGCTCGTTTGAATCCGTGAACCTCGACTCCCTGCGCGTGTCGGCCGGTATCGGCCTGAGCTGGATGTCGCCGATGGGGCCGTTGAAGCTGAGCTTTGGCACGCCCTTGCGGAAAAAGCCAACGGATAGAATCGAGAAATTCCAATTCCAGATCGGGACTGCATTCTGACTATGAGCAAGCTGTTGAAGACGGTGGCAATGGCCGCCCTGGTGTGCACCTCGGCCGTGGCTGTTCAGGCCCAGGAGTTGAAGATCGGCTATGTCAACAGCGAGGTCGTGATGCGCGAGGCCAATATGGCCAAGGCAGCGCAACTGAAGCTGGAGACCGAGTTCAGCAAGCGCGAGAAGGAATTCAAGGACCAGGAGAACAAGCTGCGTGCCGCGGCTGAGAAACTGGAAAAGGAAGCGCCGACGCTGTCTGAGGCTGAGCGCAACCGCCGCCAGCGCGACGTGATCGACCGTGATCGCGAGTTGCAGCGCAAGGGACGCGAACTCCGCGAAGACCTGAACCAGCGCAAGAATGAAGAACTGGGTGCGCTGGTCGAGCGCGCCAACCGCGTGATCAAGCAGATCTTCGACGCCGAGAAGTACGACCTGATCGTGCAAGAGGCCATCATGGCCAGCAACCGCGTGGACATCACCAAGAAGGTGATCGACGCGCTCAACGCGCAGAAGTGAGCCGCATCACGCTCGCCGATGTGATCGCCGCCTTGGGCGGCGATCTTGTTGGTGCCTCCGAAATCGAGATCACGCGGCTGGGCCCGCTGGAGGGGGCGGACTCAGGCACTCTGAGCTTCCTCTCCAATGTGCGCTACCAGTCGCAGCTGCAGGGCACTGCGGCGGCCTGTGTCATCGTCGCGCCGGCATTTGCCGAAACGGCCTCGGCGCGCGGTGCAGCCATCGTCACGCCTGACCCGTATCTGTACTTTGCCCGACTGACGCAGTGGTGGGCTGCGCGCGTGCGCCCGCAAGCCACGCCGCGCATCCACCCGTCGGCCGTGATCGACGCCAGCGCAGTGCTGGGCGAGGGCGTTGACGTCGGTGCGCTGGCGGTGATCGAGGCCGGCGTGGCGGTCGGTGCCGGCGCACGCATCGGCCCACATTGTGTGATCGAGCGAGACTCGCAAATCGGCGCCGGCACGCGCTTGGCCGCGCGGGTGACGGTCGGCTTCGACAGCCGCATCGGCGCGCGCTGCATCATCCACAGCGGCGCGGTGATTGGTGCCGACGGCTTCGGCTTTGCGCCGGTGAAGTCGGCCGACGGAGGCCGCTGGGAAAAGATCGAGCAGCTGGGTGCGGTGCAGATCGGTGACGATGTCGAAATCGGCGCCAACACCTGCATCGACCGCGGGGCGCTGGGCGATACCGTGATTGCCGATGGCGTGAAGCTCGACAACCTGATCCAGGTCGGCCACAACGTGCGGATCGGCGCCCACACCGCCATCGCGGGCTGCGTCGCGATCGCCGGCAGCACTCGCATCGGCGCGCATTGCACGGTCGGTGGCGCTGCCAGCATCGTGGGCCATCTGCAGATCGCCGACCACGTGCACATCTCGGCCTGCACGCTGATCACGCGCTCGATTGCCAAGCCGGGCCAGTACACCGGCGTCTTCCCCTTCGACGACAATGCGAGCTGGGAGAAGAATGCCGCCACTCTGCGCCAGCTCTATAGCCTGCGCGAGCGCCTGAAAGCGCTGGAAAAGAAATTGTGACCATGATGGATATCCACCAGATTCTGAAGAAGCTCCCGCACCGCTATCCCATCCTGCTGGTGGACCGCGTCATCGAGCTGGAGATGGGCAAGCGCATCCGCGCCCTGAAGAACGTCACCATCAACGAGCCGCACTTCACCGGCCACTTCCCGCACCGTCCGGTGATGCCGGGCGTGCTGATCCTTGAGGCGATGGCGCAGGCTGCCACGGTGCTGACGCTGGTCAGCCAGGGCATTGAGCTCGACGACAAGTCGGTGGTCTACTTCGCCGGCATCGACGCGGCCCGCTTCAAGCGCCCGGTCGAGCCGGGTGATCAGCTGGTGCTGGACGTCACGCTGGATCGTGCCAAGGCCTCGATCTACAAGTTCACCGGCCGTGCCTATGTGGGCGAAGAGCTGGCCTGCGAGGCCGAGCTGCTGTGCACCATGCGCCGCGTCGAGAGCTGAGTGAGAAAACGGGCAGGAGCAAGCAAGCGATGGCACTGATTCATCCGACCGCGCTGATCGACCCCAAGGCCGAGCTTGGCGCCAATGTGGAAGTCGGCCCCTACACCGTGATCGGCCCCGATGTCAGCATCGGTGAGGGCACGAGCGTCGGCGCCCATTGCGTGTTGCAGGGCCCGACCCGCATCGGCCGCGACAACAAGATCTTCCAGTTCTGCTCCATCGGCGCTGCGCCGCAGGACAAGAAGTACGCCGGCGAGCCTACGCGGCTGGAGATCGGCGACCGCAACACGATCCGCGAGTTCTGCACCTTCAACCGCGGCACCACGCAGGACGACGGGCTGACCCGCCTGGGTGACGACAACTGGATGATGGCCTATGTCCATCTGGCGCATGACTGCAAGGTGGGCAACAAGACCATCTTCGCCAACAACGCGCAGCTGGCCGGCCATGTGCATGTGGGCGACTGGGCGATCCTGGGCGGCTTCACGGTGGTGCATCAGTTCGTGCACATCGGCGCGCACAGCATGACCGCCATGGGTTCGATCCTGTTCCAGGATCTGCCGCCCTTCGTGATGGCCAGCGGCAACACAGCCGAGGCCAAGGGCTTCAATGTGGAAGGCCTGAAGCGCCGCGGATTCAGCCCGGCGCAGCTCAATGCGGTCAAGCAGATGTACCGCATCATCTACCGCCGCGGCCTGACGCTGGACCAGGCGCGAATGGAGATGGAAACCTTGCGCGGCAGCATGCCTGAGGCAGCGGACACCATCACGCTGGTGCTGGACTTCCTGGCCACCGCAACGCGCGGCATCATCCGCTGAGCCCCATGCAAGACACCGCGCCCCGCTTCGGCATGGTGGCCGGCGAGGCCTCCGGTGATCTGCTGGCCGGCCTGCTGCTGGCCGGGCTGCGGCAGCGCTGGCCTTCTCTGCAAGCCCAGGGCATCGGCGGGCCGCGCATGGCCGCCCAGGACTTTGAGGCTTGGTGGCCGCATCACAAGCTGTCGGTGTTCGGCTACGTCGATGCGCTGCTGCACTTGCGCGAAATTCTCGGCATTCGGCGCCAGCTGGCGGCGCGGCTGCTGGCGGACAAGCCCGACGCTTTCATCGGCATTGATGCGCCGGACTTCAATTTCACGCTCGAGGCCCAGCTGCGCGAGGCGGGTGTGAAGACCATCCATTTCGTCTGCCCCTCGATCTGGGCCTGGCGCGCCGAGCGCGTGCAGAAGATCCGCCGCTCGGCCGATCATGTGCTGTGCCTGTTCCCGTTCGAGCCGGCGCTGCTGCAGGAGGCCGGCATTGCCGCCACCTATGTCGGCCATCCGCTGGCCGATGCCATTCCGATGGAGCCGCCCAAGGCGGCCAGCCGTGCACTGTTGGGACTGGGCGAGTCCGATACGGTGATCGCGCTGCTGCCGGGGAGCCGCAAGAGCGAGGTGCGCTACATCGCCGAACCGCTGCTGCGCGCTGCCGTCTTGATGCATCAAGCCAGGCCTGGGCTGCGCTTCGTGATGCCGGTGGCCCCAGGTCTGCGCGATTTGCTAACACCGATGGTGGCAGCCTGCGCACCCGAGCTCCCCTTGGCGCTACTGGACGGAAAATCGCACGAGGCCCTGGCTGCCTGCGATGTGACGCTCGTCGCCAGCGGCACGGCCACGCTGGAAGCAGCCCTGTTCAAACGCCCGATGGTGATTGCCTACCGCATGCATGCGCTGAACTGGTGGCGCATGAAGGACAAGCGCTATCAGCCCTGGGTCGGCTTGCCGAATGTGCTGGCGCGCGAGTTCCTGGTGCCTGAGTTGCTGCAGGATGCCTGCACGCCTGAAGCGCTGGCACGCGAAGGACTCGCCTGGCTGGACGACAGTGCGCGCTACCAGCGCGTGCAGTCACGCTTTGCCGAACAACATGAACTCCTGCGCCGCAACACGGCGCAGGTGGCTGCCGATGCGATCGCGCAAGTCCTCGGCCGTGCCTGAGCAGCTGGGCCTGTCCTGGGACGTGCCCGGTTTGATGGCCGGCGTGGACGAGGCCGGCCGCGGCCCCTTGGCTGGCCCGGTTGTCGCGGCGGCGGTCATCCTCGACGATCTGCACCCGATCAAGGGCTTGGCGGATTCCAAGGTGCTGACCGAGAAGAAGCGCGAGCGCCTGTTCGACGAGATCCGCGCCAAGGCACTGTGCTGCTGCATCGCCGAGGCCAGCGTCGAGGAAATCGACGCGCTCAATATCCTGCAGGCCACGCTGCTGGCAATGCGCCGTGCCGTCGAGGGCCTGCGTCTCAAGCCTGCCAAGGTGCTGGTGGACGGCAACCGCCTGCCGGTGCTGAAGATTCCGGCCGAGGCCATCGTCAAAGGGGATTCAAAGGTGCAGGCAATCTCGGCAGCCTCGATCCTGGCCAAGGTCACGCGCGATCGGCAATGTCTGGCGGTGCACGAGCTGCATCCCGAGTACGGCTTCGCCAAGCACAAGGGCTATCCCTCGCCCGAACACCTGCAGGCGCTGCGCAAGCATGGCGTCACGGCCTGGCACCGGCGCAGCTTCGGGCCGGTGCGCCAGCTGCTGGAGAACACGCGATGACTCAGCTTCTTCACATCAGCTCGCGCGACAACCCGGTGCTGCAGCGCCTGCGCAAGCTCAGCCAGGATGGCAGCGCCTACCGCAAGCTGGGCACGGTGTGGCTGGAGGGTGATCACCTGATGCGCGCCTGCCTGCAGCGAGGCCATGCGGTGAGCCTGGCGGTGATCACCGAGGCTGCCATGGCCGAACCTGCGCTGCGCATGCTGGCCGATGCGGCGCCCAAGGTGCTGGTCGTGCCGGTGGCATTGTTCAAGAGCATCAGTGGGCTGGAGTCGCCGGCGCAGCTGGGCTTCGAGGTGCCGCTCGATGCCGGTCGTGCCTTGCTGCCTGGGCAGGATTCGGTGGTGCTGGACCGACTGCAGGACGCCGGCAATGTGGGCACCATCCTGCGCAGCGCGGCGGCGATGGGCTTTCGCCAGGTGCTGGCGCTCAAGGGCACGGCAGCGCTGTGGAGTCCTAAGGTGTTGCGCGCCGGCATGGGCGCGCACTTCGGCCTGCATCTGGTCGAGGGCCTGGCGCCTGAGGATCTGGATGCGCTGCAGCTGCCTTTGGTGGCGACCAGCTCGCACGCCGACAAGCAGCTGCATCAGCTGCGGCTGCCCAGCCCCTGCGCCTGGGTGATGGGTCACGAGGGGCAGGGCGTGCAACCTGACTTGATGCAGCGCTGCACGCTGACCGTGGGCATTCCGCAGCCGGGCGGCGAGGAGTCGCTCAACGTCGGCGCGGCCGCGGCGATCTGCCTTTACGAGAGCGCGCGGCAGCGGCTCAGCTAGAGCGTCAGCGCGATCACGCCGCAGGCGATGCAGGCCGCGCCAAGCAGCCTTGAGGCTCTGTCACCTTCCTTCAAGAGCTGACCGGCGAGCAGCGCAGCTACCAGCATCGACAGCTCGCGGGCCGGCGCCACGCGCGACAAGGGCGCCAACTGCATGGCGTACAGCACCAGGATGTAGCCCAGCGGCGCGAAGATGGCGATGACCAGCACATACGGCCATTGCTGGCGCAGCGCAGGCAGGAAGCCGCTGCGGTCGCGCCACACGGCAGGCATGGCGAAAGGCACGCGAATCACATTGCAGACCCAGTCCAGCAGCAGCGGCGACAGGAGCAAGATCTTGACGGCATAGCCATCAATCACCGTATAGCTCGCAATCAGCAGGCCAGTCAGTGCCCCCCAGGCTAGGCCAAGACGGCGTCGAGCGCGTGCCTGCAGGTCATCGCTTCGGCGCCATAGTTCCGGACCGGCCGCGATCAAAACGATGCCGGAAACCACGGCGATGAGCCCGATCGCGCCTGCCCAGCCAGGCCGCTCATTCAGCAGCAGGATGGCAGCCAGCGCTGAAATCGCCGGTGCGCTGCCGCGCGCCACAGGGTAGACGACGCTCAGATCCGAAGCGCGGTAGCCGGCGAGCAGGGCATTGAAATAGAGCAGATGCAGGATCGCGCTGGCCAGCACGGCGATCCAAGCGGCGGAAGGCCACTGGCGCAATTCAGCCCACCCCAGCCCCAGGGCCAGCGGCGCCCAAAGCAGGCTGACCGCGAGCGCGCAGGCCAGCACAAAGTGATGGTTGCCGCCGGCCTTCTTGGCGGCGAGGTTCCACAGCGCATGCAGCAGTGCCGCGCACAGCACCAGCGCAAGCGCCGTCGCCGGCATGTCAGTAGATCAGCCGATCCGGTCGGATGTCGCGCAGGATGGTGGTCGCGATCTCTTCGATGGACTTGTGCGTGGACGACAGCCAGGCGATGCCGTCGCGCTTCATCATGGCTTCGGCTTCATTGACCTCGTAGCGGCAGTTCTCGATGGCGGCGTATTTGCTGCCGGGGCGGCGTTCGTTGCGGATCTGCGAGAGGCGTTCGGGGTCGATGGTCAGGCCGAAGCATTTGCGCCGGTGTTCGATCAGCGCGCTGGGCAGCTTGTTGCGTTCGAAGTCGTCCGGGATCAGCGGGTAGTTGGCGGCCTTGATGCCATGCTGCATCGCCAGGTACAGCGAAGTTGGCGTCTTGCCGCAGCGGCTCACGCCGACCAGGATCACGTCCGCCGCGGCCAGGTTGCGGGCCGATTGGCCATCGTCATGCGCCAGCGAGAAGTTGATCGCCTCGATGCGGTCGTGATACTCCTGGCTGCGTGCCACATCGGAGAAGCGGCCGACGCGGTGATTGCTCTTGACCGCGAACTCTTCCTCCAGCGGTTCGATGAAGGTGCCGAACATGTCCAGCACCTTGCCTTTGCAGTGCTCGCGCACGATGTGCAGCACCTCGCGGTCAACCAGGGTGGCGAAGACGATGGCGCGCGCGCCTTCGCGTTCGCCGGTCTCGTTGATTTCGCGCACCAGGGCATAGGCCTTTTCGGCACTATCGATGAAGGGGCGGCGGACATGGCGTGGCTTGGCTGGAAACTGGGCCAGGATCGAGTTGCCGAAGGTTTCGGCGGTGATGCCAGTGCCGTCCGAGACAAAGTACACGGTGCGATGATGCATGGTCGGGCTGCTCAGGAGTCTTTAAGCATCATAAGTGGGCTTGCCCGTAGAATTCCCTGCAAGCAACCCTCGACAAACGATGCCAGCCCCCAGCCTCAGACAAGAATCCAGAAATGGCCGGACAGTGCTGCGTGTCGTGGATGCTGCGCCTGTGAGGCGAGCATCGGGAACCCCAGTTTTTCAACATCACGGAGTTTTCCCATGTCTTCTCGCTTCGAGCCGACCGCCCTGGTCGTCCCCTTTGAGAATCTGAGAATGTCGGACGTCGAGGTGGTTGGCGGCAAGAACGCCAGCCTCGGCGAAATGATCTCGCAACTTGACGCTTCGGGCGTGCGAGTGCCTGGCGGCTTTGCGACCACCGCCCATGCCTTCCGCGAGTTCCTCAAGTACGAGGGGCTGGATGAGCGGATTGCTGCACGACTGTCCACACTGAATACCGACGATGTGCGTGCACTGGCCGAGGCCGGTGCCGAGATCCGCGGCTGGCTGGAGGCGCAGCCTTTCCCGGCTGACCTCGAGGCGCAGATCCGCAGCTCCTTTGCAAAGCTGACGGCTGACAACCCGGATGCAACCTTTGCGGTGCGCTCGTCGGCGACCGCTGAAGACCTGCCCGACGCTTCCTTCGCCGGCCAGCAGGAGACCTTTCTGAACGTGCATGGCATCGAGGAAGTGCTGCACAAGATGAAGGAGGTCTTTGCGTCCCTCTACAACGACCGCGCGATCAGCTACCGCGTGCACAAGGGCTTCGCGCACAGTGAAGTGGCACTGTCGGCCGGCGTGCAGCGCATGGTGCGCTCCGACCTGGGCTCGGCTGGTGTGATGTTCACCATTGACACTGAGAGCGGCTTCAAGGATGTGGTCTTCATCACCTCCAGCTACGGCCTGGGCGAGACGGTGGTGCAGGGCGCGGTGAATCCGGACGAGTTCTATGTGCACAAGCCGGCGCTGCAGCGCGGCAAGCTGCCCATCATCCGCCGCAACCTCGGCTCCAAGTTGATCCGCATGGAGTTTTCCACGCCGGAAGAGAAGGCTTCAAGCGGCAAGCTGGTGAAGACCGTGGACACGGTGCCGGAGGCGCGTAACCGCTACTCGCTGCTGGACGATGAGGTCATTGAACTGGCCCGTTATGCCTTGATCATCGAGCAGCACTACGGCCGCCCGATGGACATCGAATGGGGCCGCGACGGTATCGACGGCAAGCTCTACATCCTGCAAGCGCGTCCCGAGACCGTGAAGAGCCAGGCGGAAGGCCAGGTCGAGCACAGCTACAAGCTCAAGGGCCACAGCGCCGTGCTGGCCGAGGGCCGCGCCATCGGTCAGAAGATCGGTACCGGCCCGGTGCGCATCGTCCACAGCATTGCCGAGATGGACCGAGTGCAGCCCGGCGATGTGCTGGTGACCGACATGACCGACCCGAATTGGGAGCCGGTGATGAAGCGCGCCGCCGCCATCGTCACCAACCGTGGCGGACGCACCTGCCACGCTGCCATCATCGCGCGCGAGCTGGGTATCCCGGCGGTGGTCGGTTGCGGTGACGCCACCGAAACGCTGAAGGACGGCCAGTTGGTCACGGTGGCCTGCTCCGAGGGCGACACCGGCCACATCTACGACGGCCTGCTGGAGACCGAGGTCAGCGAGGTGCACCGCGGCGAACTGCCCTATTGCCCGATCAAGATCATGATGAACGTCGGCAATCCGCAGCTGGCCTTCAACTTCGCCCAGATGCCCAGCGCAGGCGTGGGCCTGGCGCGTCTTGAGTTCATCATCAACAACAATATCGGCGTCCACCCGAAGGCGATCCTGGACTATCCGAACATCGATGCCGACCTGAAGAAGGCGGTTGAGTCGGTGGCGCGAGGTCATGCCTCGCCGCGAGCCTTCTACGTGGACAAGCTGGTGGAGGGCATCGCGACCATTGCGGCCGCCTTCTTCCCGCGCCCGGTGATCGTGCGTCTGTCGGACTTCAAGAGCAACGAGTACCGCAAGCTGATCGGAGGCTCGCGCTATGAGCCCGATGAAGAGAACCCGATGCTGGGCTTCCGTGGTGCTTCGCGCTACATCAGCGGCGAGTTCTCGGATGCCTTTGCGATGGAGTGCGAGGCCCTCAAGCGCGTGCGCAATGACATGGGCCTGACCAACGTCGAGATCATGGTGCCCTTTGTGCGCACCGTGCGGCAGGCCGAACGGGTGGTCAGCATGCTGGCCGAGCGTGGCCTCAAGCGCGCCGCGACCGGCGGGCAAGATGGCCTGCGCATCATCATGATGTGCGAGGTGCCCAGCAACGCCATCCTGGCCGAGTCTTTCCTGGAGCATTTCGACGGCATGTCGATCGGCTCCAATGACCTGACCCAGCTGACCCTGGGCCTGGATCGCGACTCGGGCCTGGAGCAGCTGGCTGGTGATTTCGATGAGCGCGATCCTGCCGTCAAGGCCTTGATCTCGCGCGCCATTACCGCGTGCCGCGCGACCGGCAAGTACATCGGCATCTGCGGCCAAGGCCCCAGTGATCACCCGGATTTTGCCGACTGGCTGGCCGAAGAAGGCATTGTGTCGATCTCGCTGAATCCGGACACGGTCATCGAAACCTGGCAACGCCTGGCCAAGCGCTGAGCCGCGACCGAAGACCAGCCCAAGCCCAGAGGGCTTGGGCCTTCGCCAGGCTGGGCCCGTCCTCAGGACGGCCCCAGTCCGGGCTCAGCCCTGCGGTTGGCCCGACGCCTGGCGAAGGACCAGCCGCGGCCGGTGCGGCCTGCAAGGCTAAGCACCGGTAGCAAGGCGAGGGCCCGCTGCGGCGGGCCTTTGTCATCTCAGTGCATCCTGAGTGGGGTGCTGCTGCCCGTACAAGCCCGGGTGCCCCTTGACGCTCCGTCGGGAGAGACTAGCGCGTGGCCAGAAAGAAGACCGTCCCTGTCGCCCCCGCAAACCGCAGCCTGAAGTCCAAGCTCAATCGCATCTACGCTTGGTACTCGCTGGGCTTCGCCGTGTTCGTGCTGGTGCTTGCCATGCTTGAACGCATGGGCATGTCCAAGTCGTGGATCGGCTTCAGCTTCTTGTTCGCCACGGTTGCCGTCTACGCGTGCATCGGGGTGCTGAGCCGCACGACGGATGCGTCCGAGTACTACGTTGCCGGCCGCCGTGTCCCGGCGATCTACAACGGCATGGCCAGTGGTGCGGACTGGATGAGTGCGGCCTCCTTCATTGGCATGGCCGGCACGCTCTACCTGTCAGGCTATGGGGGATTGGCCTTCGTGCTGGGCTGGACCGGCGGTTTCTGCCTGGTTGCGCTGGGCCTGGCGCCTTATCTGAGGCAATTCGGCCAGTTCACCGTGCCTGACTTTCTGGGTGATCGCTACGGCAGTCACGCGGTGCGCCTGATGGCGGCGTTCGCGGCCGTCCTCTGCTCCTTCATCTATGTCGTGGCCCAGATCTATGGCATCGGGCTCATCACGACGCGGCTGTCCGGCCTGACCTTCGAGATCGGTGTGTTCGTCGGTCTGGGCGGCGTGCTGGTTTGCTCGTTCCTGGGGGGCATGCGCGCCGTGACCTGGACCCAGGTGGCGCAGTACATCATTTTGATCGTCGCCTATCTTGCGCCGGTGGTGTGGCTGTCGGTCAAGCAGACCGGGTCGCCCCTGCCTCAGGCGGTATACGGCTACCAGGTTCAGAAGATCGCCGACTTGGAGCGAGGCCTGGCCGTTGACCCCAAGGAGCTGGAGGTCATCGAAGTGCTGCAGGCGCGGGCGCAGGCGCTGGGCCGCAAGCTTGAGGACGTGCCGACGGCGCTCGCCCATGAGCGGCTCGAAGCGCAGCGGCAGGTGGCCCGGCTCAAGGCGGAAGACGCGCCTCTGGCGCAGATCCAGGCGGCCGAGAAGCGGCTCGCCCTGATGCCGCGCACGGTCGATGAAGCCCGTGAACTGTGGCAGCGCCAGAAGGCGAGCGATGAGGCTCGGGCCAAGCCGCTGGCTGGCATGCCGCCGCATGCGCAGCAGTTTGCCGGTGATCCGGACGGCACGCCGGCCGAGCAGCGGGCCTTCGACGAATCCAGGCGCAATTTCCTGGCGCTGGTGTTCTGCCTGATGGTGGGAACCGCCGGATTGCCGCACATCCTGACGCGCTTCTACACCACACCATCGGTGCGGGAGGCACGCGAGTCGGTCGGCTGGTCGCTGCTCTTCATCGGCCTGCTCTACATCACCGCGCCGGCACTGGCCGTGATGGTGAAGTTCGAGGTGTTCGGCACCCTTGTGGGGACGCCGTTCAATCAGCTTCCCTCCTGGATTGCCCAGTGGGCGCGCGTTGATCCGGCTTTGCTGTCGGTCAGTGACATCAACGGCGACGGCATTCTGCAATTGGGCGAGATGAGCATCGGCGGCGACATCGTGATGCTGGCCACGCCGGAACTCGCGGGCCTGCCTTACGTGGTGTCGGGCATGGTGGCGGCCGGGGGCTTGGCTGCCGCACTGTCGACAGCCGACGGACTGCTGCTGACCATTTCGGCAGCACTGTCCCACGACGTCTATTACCGCGTCATCAATCCGACGGCGACAACCGGGACGCGGGTCACCATCTCGAAGGCCTTGCTGATGCTCACAGCGCTGGCTGCAGCAGCGGTGGCTGCGCAGAAGCCGGCGGACATCTTGTTCCTGGTGGCGGCGGCATTCTCCTTCGCAGGGGCGGCATTGTTTCCCGTCCTGGTGCTGGGTGTGTTCTGGAAACGTGCAAATCGATGGGGCGCACTGGCGGGCATGCTGGTGGGCATGGGCTTGACCGCCTACTACATGGCGGTTACGCAGCCCTGGCTGCGATCGGCCCTCGGACTGAGCGGAGTTCCAGAGCTTTGGTGGGGCATACAGCCGATCTCGGCAGGCCTTTTTGGCGTGCCAGCCAGCTTTGCTGCAATTGTCTTGGTCAGTCTTCTGACGCCGCCAACACGCGGCACGCAAGCTGCGCTGGTGGATCGATTGCACAGCCCGCCGCGGCCGTGAACGGGCTTGGTGCTGGCTGCTGAACATAGTTCTGGCTCAATTCTCCTTCTGGCGCTACAATCGCGGGCTTTCCCTTGCCGTACCCACGACTTTGACGCTGTGGGGCGGCTTCCTCGGGTGGAGCGCAGCAGGAATCCTCCGGCTGGCGCGAGACCTGGAACCCACAAGGAGTGTTTATGCGTCATTACGAGATCGTTCTGCTGATCCATCCGGATCAAAGCGAACAGGTTCCGGCCATGCTGGAGCGTTACAAGGGCCTGATCACCACCGGTGGTGGTGCGGTCCATCGCGTCGAAGATTGGGGCCGCCGCCAACTGGCCTACCTGATCCAGAAGCTGGCCAAGGCGCACTACCTGTGCCTGAACATCGAGTGCAGCAAGGAAACCCTGGCTGAGCTCGAGACCGGCTTCCGTTTCAACGACGCCGTGCTGCGCCACCTGACTGTGGTCAAGCCCAAGGCTGAGACCACGCCGTCGGTGATGATGAAGGCCGTCGAGCGTGAAGAGGCCCGCAAGGCGCCTCAGGACGCCAACGCCTAAGAGCTGGTGAGCTCTGGCGCTGCTGACGCAAGCCGGTTGAATCAACTGGTTTTGCAGGCACAGTTGCTGGAGCTGGGACTGATCAGATACACGCCGGCCGGCCAGACGGCCCTGGATTTCAGCTTGAAGCATGAATCCCAGGTGCAAGAGGCAGGCAAGCCCCGCAAGGTCTCGATGGAGATCAAGGCTGTGGCAATCGGTGAGATCTGCAAGCGCGTACAGGCGCTTGGCGTTGGAGGAAATGCCCTGTTTTCAGGTTTCCTTGCCGCCATGCGCAATGGTCGTGGAGTGATTTTTCACATCACGGCTCTGACGTCCAGCCCCGCACCTGATTGTTCGAAGAACCCGGATTGAATTGAAAGAGGTCTACGATGCCCCCGCCACGTGGTAAAGGTCGCTTCTCCAAAGACAAGAAGCCCAAGCGCAACCAACAATCTCTGCTGTTCCGCCGTAAGCGTTTCTGCCGCTTCACCGTCGCCGGTGTTGAGCAGATCGATTACAAGGACATCGACACGCTGCGCGATTTCGTCGGTGAAAACGGCAAGATCACGCCCGCTCGCCTGACCGGCACGCGCGCTTTCTTCCAGCGTCAGCTGACTGTCGCCATCAAGCGTGCTCGCTTCCTGGCCATGCTGCCGTACAGCGACCAGCACAAGGTCTGAGGAGTCACACGTCATGCAAATCATCCTGCTTGAAAAAGTGGCCAACCTTGGCAACCTGGGCGATGTCGTCAAGGTCAAGGACGGCTACGCTCGCAACTTCCTGATCCCGACCAAGCAGGCACGCCGTGCCACTGAGTCCGCGATCAAGGAATTCGAAGCCCGCCGTGCTGAGCTCGAAAAGGCTGCCGCTGAAAAGCTGGCTGCTGCCCAGACTCTGGGCGAAAGCCTGACCGGCAAGACCGTGCGCATCAGCCAGAAGGCTGGCGTGGACGGCCGCCTGTTCGGCTCGGTCACCAACGCTGACATCGCTGAAGCCCTGACGAAGATGGGTTTCGCGATCGCCAAGGCTCAGATCCGCATGCCGAATGGCCCGCTGAAGGCTGTGGGCGAGTTCCCTGTGAACGTGGCTCCGCACACCGACGTGGTGGTGGAAGTCTCGGTTCAGGTGGTTGCCGAGGCCGAGTAAGCCCCAATGGTCAGCAGCCCCTGTGGCTGCTTAGATCCAAGAAGCCGACGCCTGCATTCCGGGTGTCGGCTTCGTCGTTTCTGGGGTCTGATATTGTTCAATCAGTACCCCCTGCTTGTCCCCAGGGTTGTCCACAGCGATGTCAGCGATCTTCTCCTCTTCCTCCTCCGGTACCGATGACGAAGTGGCCCGCCTGCGCGTGCCGCCGCATTCGGTGGAAGCCGAACAAAGCGTGCTGGGCGGCCTGCTGATCGACAACAGCGCCTGGGACCGCGCTGGCGACCTGTTGACCGATACCGACTTCTATCGCTTCGAGCACAAGCAGATCTTTGCTGCCGTCGGCAAGCTGATCAACACCGGCAAGCCGGCTGACGTGGTGACCGTGTTCGAGGAGCTGACCTCGCTGGGCAAGGCCGAGGACTGCGGCGGTTTGCCCTATCTGAACGCCCTGGCTCAGAGCGTGCCGAGTGCCGCCAATTTACGGCGTTATGCGGAAATCGTGCGAGAGCGTGCGGTCCTGCGCAAGCTGGTCGCCGCCAGTGATGAGATCGCCAGCGCGGCCATGAACCCGCAGGGGCGGGCGGTGAAGGACATCGTTGACGAGGCCGAGGGCAAGATCTTTCGCATCAACGAGGAAGGCAACAAGGGCGGACAGGGTTTCCAGAGCATGGACAACCTGGTCGTGGCCCTGATCGACCGCGTCAACGAGCTTGCCGAGAACGGCGCCGAGGATGTGACCGGCGTGCGGACTGGCTTCTACGACCTCGACAATATGACCGCCGGCTTCCAGCCTGGCGACCTGATCATCCTGGCGGCACGCCCCTCCATGGGCAAGACCGCATTCGTGGTCAACATCGGCGAAAACGTCGCGATCGACGAAGGCCTGCCGGTGGTCATCTACTCCATGGAAATGGGTGCGGCCCAGCTGGCCTTGCGTATGGTCGGTTCGGTCGGGCGCATCGATCAGAGCCGCCTGCGCCTGGGCCGTCTGAACGACGACGAATGGGGCCGTTTGTCCGAAGCCGTCGACAAGCTCGGCAAGGCCCATATCTACATCGACGAAAGCCCGGGCCTCAGCCCCTCCGAGGTGCGGGCCCGTGCGCGGCGCCAGGCCCGCATCAGCGGCCAGCTGGGCCTGATCATCATCGACTACCTGCAGCTGATGAGCGGCAACGGCGGCAGTAACGAAGAGAACCGCGCCACCGTCATCGGCGAGATCTCGCGCGGACTGAAGGCCCTGGCCAAGGAGTTGAAGTGCCCGGTGATTGCGCTGTCCCAGCTCAACCGCTCGGTGGAAACGCGCCCTGACAAGCGACCGATGATGTCCGACCTGCGCGAGTCAGGCGCGATCGAGCAGGATGCGGACATCATCATGTTCATCTACCGCGACGAGTACTACACCAAGGACGAGTGCAAGGAGCCGGGTGTCGCCGAGATCATCATTGCCAAGCAGCGTAACGGCCCGGTCGGCACGGTGAAGCTGGCCTTCCAGCGCATGCACACCAAGTTTGAGAACCTGGCGCCCGGCTATGTGAGCCCAGCCGGTTCCGACTACTGATGGACTGCGCCCTCTGGACGCAGTGATGTCCGACACCGTCTTTGTCTCCGCGGCGATACGCCCGAGCAGCGAGCAGCTGCTCATCCAGACCACGCGCGCGCGCCACCTGCTGATCGAGGCCAATGCCGGTGCGGCCAAGACCACCTCGCTGGCCCTGCGGATCGCCCAGGCCCTGCAGCGCGGCGCCAGCCCCGCGATGGTGCTGGCGCTGACCTACACGGCGCCGGCTGTCCAGGCCCTGCAGACGCAGCTGCGCCTGATCGGCGTCGAGCCCGCGCAGATCGCGGCGCTGCGCATCCACACGTTCGAGTCCTTCAGCGCCGAGGTCTTGAAGGCTATCGAAGGCCCTGGTGTCCAGCAATTGAGCAGCCTGGAGCAGGTGCGGCCCTACGTGCTGCGCGCCATCGAGCGAGCGCAGAGCTGGCCCGACGAGCGCTATCCAGACGAACTGGCCGTGACCGCGCCGTCCGAGGCTCTGGTCGAAGGGCTGCTGCAATCCTTCGCCGTGCTCAAGGGTGGACTGCGCATCGAGCAGCAAGCCTGGGAGGGCACGGCCAGCCCCGCGCAGGCCGAGGACCTGCTCTGCGACTACTTCACGCTGCGTGTGCGCGGCGCCTACGAGGCGATACGCCGGGGCGGGCATCCGGACCATCCAGCCTTCCGCTATGAAGGCGATGCCTGCTATGACCTGGCTCGCACCTTGCTCAGCGAAGAGGGTCTGGCAACGGTCGATGCCTCGCCGCTGGATCTCGGCCTGGCCCTGGTCGTTGTCGACGAAATGCACGACACCAACCGTGCGATGTTCACCGTGCTGAAGGCGCTGTTGCAGCACAACCGCCGCGCTGCCTTTGTCGGCGTTGGCGACCGTGACCAGGTCATCCATTCGCAGGCCGCCGCCGAGGCCGGTTTCATGGGCGAGCATTTCGAGCGCGAGATCGGCCCGCCGCTGCGCCTGCCGCTGACGGCCAGTCATCGCTTTGGTGCAGCGCTCGCCGAGGCCGCTGGAGCGCTGGCCCGCAAGCCCTATGCGGTGGCGGGTGCGCGTGCCACCGAGGTCCGCTTGCTGCCGGCCGAATCCACTGCGCTGCAAGCCCAGCTGATGGCGCGGCTGGCGCAGGAACATCTTGCCCAGTCTGAGCATCAGGAGCTGCGCCTGCTGCTGCGCCGGCCTTCTCAGTCCGTGCTGATCGAGCGAGAGCTTTTGAAACTGGGCATTGCCTACGCGATGCAAGACCTGCGACCCTTTCTGCAACGCCGTGAGGTGCTGCTGGTGCGTGGTCTGCAGGCCTTCAGCGTCGACGATTACTCGGGCTTTGCCGACAAGGCGCAACGCGCCCAGGTGCTGGAGGCCTTGATGCTGTTCAGTGGCGCCTGGATCGACAGCACCGAGCTGCGCCATGTCGATGCAGTGACCGCGCAGCGCCGCGCGATTGAAGAGGCGGCCGCACCGCCTGATGGCATGCGCGACTTCATCGCCAACCAGGTGCTGCGCACGGCCTCGGCCTTTGCCTTGCCCCGCTTGCAGGCGGCGATGGAACTGCTCCGCAGCGGCGGCCTGCGCGCCTTCTCGCAGGGCTTCATGCAGGCGCTCGATCCGGCAGGGCTGGCGCGCGCCGTGCTGGTCCGCCGCGAGGACATCTTGCAGGTGCGTGACAACATCGCCCAGCTGGTGCAACTGGTGCTGGCCGAGGACACCAGCGTGGCCGACGCCTTCCAGCTGCTGCATGCGCTGGCCCATTTGCAGCAACGCCAGCGGGGGCAGCCGCGCGTGACGCTGTCCAGCATCGAGGCCGCCAAGGGCCTGGAGTTCGACCATGTTGTGATCCCGCACCTCAGCCGGGGCGAGTTCGTCGGCGAGACCGGCGCTGCCGAAAATCGCAACCTGCTCTACGTGGCGATGACGCGGGCGCGCCAGCGCCTGACGATCAGCTTCGATCCGCAATTGCCGTCGCGTTTCCTGGTTGAAGCAGGCTTGCTAACCTAAGTTTGACACGCCCTGTGATCAGGGCATGCAGCTGCCGCCGTCGGGCTCGCTGAAGCGGGCCCGGCTCAGCCGCCCGGACTCGACGCCCAGGCTCAGCTCGGCGCCGCCGCGCTCGCAGGCCAGCTTGAAGCGCGCTCCGGTCTTGCCGTCTCCACTGATCTGCTCGCCCACCGTGCAGGCCCCATGCACCTGATGATTCGCCTGCATGGCAATGGCCAGGTCGGCGCGGCGCAGCGCGGGCGCCAGGCGCAGATCATTGCCGCCGTTGGCGTGCGCGCGGGTCAGTGCACGGGCCAGTTCGATGAGCTCACCCGAAGCCGACCGCGTGGCCTGCATGTCCAGGTGCTGGATCAGCGGTGGATCGGTCGGTGCGAGCATCATCGTTGCATCGATCCAACCCTGCTCGCAGGCGATGCGCAGCTTGCCGCGCATTGCGTTCTGGGCCTTGAACGATCCGAACTTGCAGCTGCCCATGCCTTCGCGCAGGGCAGCAATCTCGCTGCGGCGCTTGCCCAGCGGGCGGTCGAGGAAAAGGTTGAAGGCCGCCAGGGCCTCGGCTCGTGCGTCGCTCCAGTGGTCGACCAGGCTTGCCGTTTCTTCAGCAACGCGCAGCAAGGCGGGCGAGGGCTGGGCCTCTCGAGCCTGCAGCGCGCCGGTGTCGAGCAGCAGCTGCAGCGCCTGGCGAGCGAGGCCGCCGGCCGGCGCATAGGTCAGGTTGGCCATCACGAACACGCCGACGCCGCGCTCGGGTAGCCACACCATGTGGGAGCCGAAGCCGGGCAGGCCGCCCGAGTGGGCGAGCTCGGTGCCCCAGCGGCAGTCGTCGGTGGCACCGAGGCCGAAGCCGTAGTTGCGGGCGCGCGCATTCAGCGGACCGCCTGCCAGCGGGCGCATCGCCGAGATCGCCGGCGTGCCGAGGCCGGACTGCATCTCGCGCAGCGTATGGCGTAGCACGGGTGAGGTTTCGGCATCGTCGCGCGGCGGGAAGGCCGAGAGCATCATCGCCACATAGCGCGAGAGGTCGCGGGCGCTGGTCAGCAGGCCACCCATGGCGCCGCCCATGCCGTCGGCCAGCATCGGCTCCGCCGCGAGCTTGTCGCCGTCCTTGCGATAGCCCAGGGCCAATTGCTCGCGCGGCACCTCGGCCGGGTCCCAACTGCTCGCTTTCATGCCCAGCGGTCGCAGGATCTCCTCGCGGATGTATTGCTGGTACGGCCGCCCCGAGGTCTTCGTGATGACCTGTCCAAGGATCATGAAGCCGAGGTTGGAATACTCGAAGCGGCTGCCCGGCGCCGTCGAGAAGGGCACGCCCTTGGCCAGCCAAGCCGAGAAGTCGCGTGGCGAGATGTCGAGGACGCGGTCGCCATAGGGGTTGTCCTCGGGCAGACCACCGAGGTGGGCGAGCAACTGGCGGATGGTGATGGGCCCCGAGTCACGCGTCGGCGCCTGCCAGCGCGCCAGCTCGGGCAGGTGTAGCGAGACCGGGTCATCGAGGCGCAAGCGGCCCGCGTCACGCAGCTTCAAGATGCCGAGGCCAGTGAAGCTCTTGGTCATTGAAGCGATACGGAACACAGTGTCGGCATCCACCGCATGGCCTGCCTGGTCGCGCAGGCCCAGGCCCTTCAGCAGCACTGGCTCGCCGTCGATGACGATGCCGAAGGCGAGGCCGGGGATGCCCGCGTCCTGCATGCGGTCGCGCATCATCTGCTCGATCTGCGGCAGCGCCTTCAGCAGTCGTGGGAGGCGCTCCGGATCGCTGAAGCGCGCTGGCGGCAATTGCGGGCTGGCAAGCGCGTTGCCCAGTTGCATGGCCAGCAGCGCCGATGCTGTCCAGGCGAGGATTCGATTTTTCATCGGGCGAGTCCCTTCAGGCGAAGGCGGGGATTTTGGCTCCGGCTCGATGGAATCAGTCTGGTGTATTTTCTGGGGCTGTATAAAAATACAGTATGCCTGTCAAACCCAGCACCCAAGCCAATCCGGCCCTGGCCCAGCCGCTCTATGTCCGGCCCGACGCACTCAAAGGTCGCGGCAGTGCCTGGGCCATCAAGCATCGCTTCAGCAAGGACCTGCGCGAGCAGTTCGATGATGGCTGGGGTTCGCTGCAGCAAGAGGCGAGTGAGGAGCATCTTCCGCCAGTGACGCAGATCATCGAGGAGCAGGCCAAGTCCATCCTCTCGACCAACCAGTCACCGGACATCAGCTTCGACGTTTCCATCAATCCCTACCGAGGCTGTGAGCACGGCTGCATTTATTGCTTCGCCCGACCGACTCACAGCTACCTGAACATGTCACCCGGCCTCGATTTCGAGACCCGCATCATCGCCAAGATGAATGCACCGGAGCGGCTGCGCGAGGCCTTGAGCAAGCCCGGATACAAGCCGCGCCTGCTTTGCTTGGGCACGGCAACCGACGCCTACCAGCCCGTGGAACGGGGGCTGCGCATCACGCGCCGCATCGTCGAGTTGCTGGCCGAATGCGAGCATGCATTTTCGGTGGTGACCAAGTCTTCCGGCATCGAGCGCGACCTCGACCTGATCGCGCCGATGGCGGCGCGCAAGCAGGCGGCCGTCTATGTGTCGATCACCACGCTGGACCCGCATCTGGCCCGCGCGCTTGAGCCCCGGGCCGCCGCGCCGCACCGGCGCCTGCGCACCATCAAGACCCTGGTCGAGGCCGGCGTGCCTGTCGGGGTCAGCGTGTCGCCGCTGATTCCCTTCCTGAACGAGCCCGAGCTCGAACGCATTCTTGAAGCTGCCGCTGAGGCCGGGGCCCGATCGGCTTTCAGCATTCCGCTGCGACTGCCTTGGGAGGTGAGTCCGCTGTTCAAGGACTGGTTGCAGCAGCACGCGCCAGACAAGGCTGAGCGTGTGATGGCAAGGCTGCATGATCTGCGCGGCGGTCGCGACAACGATCCGCGCTTCGGCTCGCGAATGCGGGGCGAGGGTTTGTGGGCCGAGCTCATGTCGCAGCGCATGCGCAAGGCCTGCGCGCGCTTCGGCCTGAATCGGCAGCGAGTCGAGCTGGATCTCAGCCAGTTCCGTCGACCCGGCGCTGTGGCGGAGCAGGGCGAACTGTTCTGAGCGGTCAGTCGCCGAGGCGGCTGAGCCTGAAAGCGATGTGTGTGCTGAAGACCGGCGGCCCTAGCGGCCCGCAGGCTTTCAGGTCCGCAGCGCCAGTCCGCCTGCGGCCCGGGTTTGGCCGATACGGGTCGCGGCACCGCCTAGCGGCAGCACATGAAGCTCCTGCAACTCGACGACTTTGCTTTGCAGTTCGTCGGCGTGCGCGATCTTGTCGTGGTGGCGCTTGAGCACCAGGCTGGCCATATCGATCAGCTTGGCGTTACGCGTCTGCTCGCCTTGCTCGATCAGTAGACGCACCGCGGTTTCGGCGCCGCCTCGCATCGAGTGGCGCATCGCCGTCTCGGCGATGCCGAAGACTTGCACATGGCTATCGCGCAGGCTGGTCGATGCTTCCTCGTTGCCCTCGGTCATGGCGATCAGGATCTCGGTGCTGGACTTGGTGGTGCAGTAGCGCAGCCCCATCTTCTTCAGCAGCGAGTCCATCTCATCCAGCTGGATGGCCTGGCGCGCCAGGCGGATCCACAAGCCGAGCAGCAAGCTCGCAGCTTCGAGGTCGAAGTCCGGCGCGTCGAACTCGGCGCTGAGTTTGCGCGCCGCTTCGAGAGCGCTGGCGATCTTGTGCTCGCTGAGGCCTCGCAAGCCTTGGAAGACCAAGCCGAAGCGCCGGATCCGTGCTGAGTCGGGCTGGCGCTCGATCTCTTGCAGCATGGACTCGTGCGCATAGCGTAGCCCTTTGCTGTCGCGGGCGTCGAAGCGCATCAGGCCGATCAGCACCAGGGTCAGCATGTCGAAGAGCTTGGAGCGCAGGCCGTTGGCCATGGTGCTCTCAAGCAACTTCAGCGCCTCGGCGCGCTCGCCCATGTAGAAGGCGAGCGTGCCAGCCCGCTGACCGCGCAGCAGGCATCCCGGAGTCAGCTTGGTGGCGATGCGGTAGGTGGCCAGCGCCTCGGCGATCTCGCCCTGGTCCATCTGCATGCGGCCCATCACGTCATAGGAGTCCGCGTAGTCGGGCACCTCGCCGATCAGCGTTTCCAGCGTGCGACGCGCGGCGGTGGTGTTGCCGGCCGCCAGTTCGCTGCGGGCCACACCCAGCCTGGCCCAAGGCACGGTGCGCGCCTCGATGATGGCTTCGTAGAGGGTGCGGGCATCGGCATGGCGATTCAGCCGCAACATGAGCTCGGCGCCGATGCGCGCGGCATAGAGCCAGTACTTGCCCTTTTCCTCGAAGCGCTTCAGGCACAGATTGGCTGCGGTCTCGAAGTCCTGGGCCTCGATTGCATCGAAGATGTTCTTCAGGATGCGCTTGCGCTGACGGGCATGCGCCAGCCGGTCCGACAGTGAGGCGGAGGTGTAGGGCTTGATCAGGTAGGCGTCGAGCGCGGCCTCCGCCGCCTCGGCCACGGCCGAGTACGAGGCCTCGCCCGTCACCATCACGAAGACGGTGGAATAGGGCAGCAATTGCTCGCGGCGCAACTCATCGAGCAGGTCCTGGCCAGACAGTTCGCTGCCATCGAAGTGGTAGTCGCACAGCACGATGTCGTAGGCGGTGTGCTCCAGGATGACCCGCGCATCTCGCACGCGCGTGGTTTGCCGCACGCTGGCGACGCCCAGTTCGCGCAACTGGGCCGCCAGCAAGCTGCGCGAACTGGCATTGCTGTCGATGATGAGGGCGCTGGCGTTGTCCAGGCCGCTTTCCATCACGCGCATATGGGCTCCATTGCCTCAACCGTAGGCTGGAGACTGCGTTGAGGAGCCGGGCCGGTCGAGCGCTGTTGTCTAGAGATTCTCACCATCGGCTCTTCGACCGAATTCAGATCGAACTTTAGAACTCCGCGCCAGCGATGGGCGCGTCGAACAGGCGCTTTCCGGTAATTCTGCGCGTTACTTGAACAGATCCTTGACGCGATCCGTCCAGCTTTTTGCGTTCGGCGAGTGGCGCTCGCCGCCATCGCGGAAGCTCTTGTCCAGCTCTTTGAGCAGCTTGCGCTGGTGCTCGGTCAGCTTGACCGGGGTCTCGATGCTGATGTGGCAGTAGAGATCGCCGGGGTAGCTGGAGCGCACGCCTTTGATGCCCTTGCCGCGCAGGCGGAAGGTCTTGCCATGCTGTGAGCCCTCGGGCAGTTCGATCTCGGCCTTGCCGCCCAGTGTCGGCACCTCGATCGTGCCGCCCAGCGCTGCGGTGGTCATGCCCACCGGCATCGTGCAGTGCAGGTCGTCGCCATCGCGCTCGAAGATCTCGTGCTGCTTGATGCGGATCTCGATGTAGAGATCGCCCGACGGCCCGCCGTTGACGCCCGGCTCGCCGTTGCCGGCCGAACGGATGCGCATGCCTTCGTTGATGCCGGCCGGAATCTTGACTTCCAGCGTCTTGCTCTTCTTGATCTTGCCCTGGCCATTGCAGGCCGTGCAGGGGTCGGGAATGATCTTGCCGGTGCCCTGGCAGTGCGGGCAGGTCTGCTGCACCGAGAAGAAGCCCTGGCGCATGTGCACCGTGCCGGTGCCGCCGCAGGAGCCGCAACTCTTGGCGCTGGTGCCAGGCTTGGCGCCGCTGCCGCTGCAGGTCTCGCAGCCCTCCCACGAGGGGATGCGGATCTGGGTTTCCTTGCCACGAGCGGCTTCTTCCAGCGTGATCTCCATCGCATAGGAGAGGTCGCTGCCGCGGTAGACCTGCTGGCCACCCGCGCCACGGCGTGCGCCACCGGCGCCGCCAAAGATGTCGCCAAAGATGTCGCCAAAGGCCTCGGCAAAGCCGCCGAAGCCTTCTCCGCCCGGCCCGCCGCGGCCCGCCATATTGGGGTCGACGCCGGCATGGCCATGCTGGTCGTAAGCCGCGCGTTTTTGCGCATCGGACAGCATCTCGTAGGCCTCTTTGGCCTCCTTGAACTTCTCCTCCGCAGCCTTGGCGCCTTCACCCTGATTGCGGTCCGGGTGAAACTTCATGGCCAGTTTGCGGTAGGCCTTCTTGATCTCTTCTTCGCTGGCAGTCTTGGCCAGGCCAAGAACTTCGTAGTAGTCGCGCTTTGCCATGAGGTATTCCGGACTTTCAAACAATTGCGCCGCGCTGAGCTTTTCGGGGCGATTCCTCGAGCTCGGGCGCGGCGGCGGTGACGCATCGGCCGAAGCCGACGCGTCATGCAGGACGTCTTACTTGCTGTCCTTGACTTCCTTGAACTCGGCGTCAACGACATTGTCGTCAGCCGGCTTGGCCGACGATGCCTGCTGAGCCTGCGGCTGCTCAGCCGCACCGGCCGCACCTGCAGCAGCTTGCGCGGCCTGGGAGTCGGCATACATCTTCTCGCCGAGCTTCTGGCTGGCCGTCATCAGAGTCTCGGTCTTGGCTTCGATCGCGGCCTTGTCGTCGCCCTTGATGGCTTCTTCCAGGTCCTTGATGGCGGCTTCGATCTTCTCCTTCTCGCCGGCGTCCAGCTTGTCGCCATGTTCGGTCAGCGACTTGCGCACGCTGTGCACCATGCCGTCGGCCTGGTTCTTGGCTTGCACGAGCTCGACCTTCTTCTTGTCGTCCGCGGCGTTGGCCTCGGCGTCCTTGACCATCTTCTCGATCTCGGCTTCCGACAGGCCCGAGTTCGCCTTGATGGTGATCTTGTTTTCCTTGCCGGTGCCCTTGTCCTTGGCGCCCACGTGCAGGATGCCGTTGGCGTCGATGTCGAAGCTCACCTCGATCTGCGGCAGGCCGCGCGGTGCCGGCGGGATGCCTTCCAGGTTGAACTCGCCCAGCGACTTGTTGGCCTGCGCCAGTTCGCGCTCGCCTTGATAGACCTTGATGGTCACGGCCGGCTGGTTGTCGTCGGCGGTGGAGAAGGTCTGGCTGAACTTGGTTGGGATGGTCGTGTTCTTGGCGATCATCTTGGTCATCACGCCGCCCAGGGTCTCGATGCCCAGGCTTAGCGGCGTCACGTCCAGCAGCAGCACGTCCTTGCGCTCGCCACCCAGCACCTGGCCCTGGATCGCGGCGCCGACGGCCACGGCCTCGTCAGGGTTGACGTCCTTGCGCGGGTCCTTGCCGAAGAACTCTTTGACCTTGTCCTGCACCTTGGGCATGCGGGTCATGCCGCCCACCAGGATCACGTCGTCGATGGCGGACACGGCCACGCCGGCGTCCTTGATCGCGGTGCGGCAGGGGGCGATGGTGCGCTCGATCAACTCTTCCACCAGGCTTTCCAGCTTGGCGCGGGTCAGCTTGATGTTCAGGTGCTTCGGGCCCGAGGCATCGGCGGTGATGTAGGGCAGGTTGACGTCGGTCTGCGAGGAGTTCGACAGCTCGATCTTGGCCTTCTCGGCGGCTTCCTTCAGGCGCTGCAGAGCCAGCACGTCCTTGGTCAGGTCGACGCCTTGTTCCTTTTTGAACTCGGTGACGATGTAGTCGATGATGCGCTGGTCGAAGTCTTCGCCGCCCAGGAAGGTGTCGCCGTTGGTCGACAGCACTTCGAACTGCATCTCGCCGTCCACATCGGCGATCTCGATGATGGAGATGTCGAAGGTGCCCCCGCCCAGGTCATAGACGGCGATCTTGCGGTCGCCCTTGCCATGCTTGTCCAGGCCGAAAGCCAGGGCTGCAGCGGTGGGCTCGTTGATGATGCGCTTGACGTCCAGACCGGCGATGCGGCCGGCGTCCTTGGTGGCCTGGCGCTGGGCGTCGTTGAAGTAGGCCGGCACCGTGATCACGGCTTCGGTGACTTCCTCGCCCAGGTAGTCCTCGGCCGTCTTCTTCATCTTGCGCAGGATCTCGGCCGAGACCTGGGGCGGCGCCAGCTTCTTGCCGCGTACATCCACCCAGGCGTCGCCGTTGTCAGCGGCGGCGATGGTGTAGGGCATCAGCTCGATGTCCTTCTGCACTTCCTTCTCGGAGAACTTGCGGCCGATCAGGCGCTTGACCGCGTAGATCGTGTTCTTGGGATTGGTGACCGACTGGCGCTTGGCCGAGGCGCCGACCAGGATCTCGCCATCCTCTTGGTAGGCAATGATGGACGGCGTGGTGCGAGCGCCTTCGGCGTTCTCGATCACACGCGTCGTGTTGCCTTCCATCACGGCCACGCACGAGTTGGTGGTGCCGAGGTCAATGCCGATGATCTTTCCCATGTTCTAACTCCAGGAGATTGGTTTCGTTGTTCTAAGAAATGTGGATAAGTCGCTGACTTTCAAGGGGCAGCGACCTGTGAATTACTTTGGCGCAGCGACCGTGATCAGGGCCGGGCGCAGCACGCGTTCGGCGATCGAGTAGCCCTTCTGCAGCACGGCCACCACGGTATTGGCCTCCTGATCGGCCGGCACCATCGAGATGGCCTGGTGCTGGTGCGGATCGAACTTCGCGCCCGGGGCCGGGTTGATCTCCAGCACCTTGTTGCGCTCCAGTGCGGCAGCGAGTTGGCGCTTGGTGGCATGCACGCCCTCCAGCACCGTCTCAACCTTGGCATCTGGCGTGGCAATGGCGGCCTCCATGCTGTCCATCACCGGCAGCATCGCTTCAGCGAAGCCTTCGACGGCGAACTTGCGGGCCTTGCTCATCTCATCCTCGGCGCGGCGGCGGATGTTCTCCACCTCGGCCTTGGCGCGGAGGTAGGCGTCCGACATCTCGGCCAAGCGGCCCTCAAGCTCGGCAATCCGGGCTTCGGGCGTCAGGTTCTGGGCCGGCGCTTCGGCGCTGGACGGGCTGTCTTGCGGAGTGGGGATGTGCTCTGTCGTCATGATGCTTGATTGGGCAATGGCAGCGAGATGGGGGCCATGCCCTGGTTTTCAAGAGGGGGATTGTGGCATCCGGCATCGGGGCAAACCCGCTGCCGGCAGCCAAGCTCAGTCCGGGTCGGCGCTGGCCGACCAGCGGTCCCACTCGGACAGGCGCCGCCGGTCCTGCTTGGTGGGGCGGCCCTGCGTGATGGTCTGGGCCGGTTCAGGCGCCAGGCGGCGGGCCTCGGCCGCCTTCTCGCGGGCCGCGCTGCTTTCCGGCGTTTCCGCATACAGCGCCTGAGCCACTGGTGCAGGTCCGCGCACATGGCTGAGGGCCAGTACCTGGACTTCGCGCTCGACCGGGCCCTGCCGCAGTCGCAGCAGATCGCCAACCCTGACTTCGCGCGAGGGCTTGGCGTCCTGGCCATTGACCTGCACCCGGCCCTTGCCGATCTCGTCAACCGCCAGCGCACGCGTCTTGTAGAAACGCGCCGCCCACAGCCATTTGTCCAGCCGCACGGGGCCAGGAAGTGCCTTGTTCATGCCGGCATTTTCGCCGCGCTGGCCAGCGGCAGGCTGACCCTTGCGTCCAGACCGGTGACAGCCTGGGCCCCGGCACGCTCGGCCACGTGGTTGCTCAGCGTGATGCTGCCCCGTAGCGACTGCACGATGCCATGACAGATCGCTAGGCCCAATCCCGACCCCCCCTGGGGCGAGCCCGCTGCAAAGGGCAGAAACAAGCGGGATTGCTGCTCGCTGCTCAGGCCCGGCCCGTCATCCGAGACGGTCAGCACCGCCACCTGCTCGTCCACATGCAGCCGGATCAGCAGGCGCTGGCGCGTGTGCTGAATGGCGTTGTGAAGCAGGTTGCGGGTCAGTTCGCGCAGCGCCCATTCATGGCTGCGCACCGGCGCGGGCTGCACATCAAGGTCGAAGTCCAGCTGCGCTTCGGCAATCAGCGGGGCCAGATCCAGGGCGACGGCGCGGGTCACCTCGGCCCAGTCCTGCAGCGGCATCTCGTCGACTTGCTGGCGCAACTGCTCGACCTTGGCCAGCGCCAGCATCTGGTTGGCCACCTGGGTGGCGCGGTCCACCGTGGTGGCAATCTCGGCCAGCGCCTGCATCGGTTCCACATCGCCCTGGCGTGCGCTCTGCACCTGGGTTTTCAGCACCGCCAGCGGCGTCTTCAGCTGATGCGAGGCGTCGCGCACAAAGCGCTTCTGATAGTCCAGCAACTGGCGCAGCCGTTCCACCACCTGGTTGGTGGCCTCGACCAGCGGCACCCATTCGCGCGGTGCGTCCGGTGCATCCACCGGCGACAGATCGCCTTCGGTGCGCTCGCGCAGCTGCGCCGAGAGTCGGCGCACCGGCCCGGTGGCACGCTGCACCACCACCACCACCACCGCCACGATCACCAGCACCAGCAGGGCCTGGCGCCACAGCGTCTCGGTGAGGATCTGGCGCGCCAGCGTGTGGCGCAGCTCCAGCGTCTCGGCCACCTGGATGGTGGCCATGCCCTGGCCCGCCACGCCGGCCACCGGCTGCAGCAGCACCGCCACGCGCACCGGTTCGCCGCGGTAATGGTCGTCGTAGAAGCTGACCAGGGCCGCATAGGGACCGGTGCTCGGCAGCTCGCCGCGCCAGACCGGCAGATCGGGGAAGCCCGACACCATCTCGCCCTCGAAGCCGCTGACGCGGTAGTAGATGCGGCTGCGGTTGTCGGCTTCGAAGGGCTCCAGCGCTGAGTACAGCACGGTGGCGCGCAGCCGGGCTTGCTGGCCGTCGTCGCTGACCTCCAGCAATTCGCCGATCGATTTGGCCGAGGCCAGCAGAGTCCGGTCGTAGGCGGTGTCGGCCGCCTTCAGGGCCTGCTGGTACAGGCTCCAGGTGTTGAAGCCGATCAGCACGATCACCGGCAGCAGGATGCCCAGTGTCAAGCGCCGGCGCAGCGAGCTGGGGCGTGGCGCGCTCACGTTTGGGCCTTCAGCAGGTAGCCCAGTCCGCGCAGCGTCACCAACTGGGCGCCGGTGTGGGCGATACGCTTGCGCAGCCGATAAGCCACCACCTCGATCGCCTCCAGCTGAACCTCGGCCTGGCCGGGGAACACCAGCTCGAACAGGCGCTCCTTGGCGATCGCGTGGCCCGGACGGGCGAGCAGGGCGCGCAACAGTGCGCTCTCGCGGGGCGCGAGCTCCAGCACCTCGCCTTCGTGATAGACGGCGCCACTCTCGCTCTCGACCCGCATGCCGCAGAAGCTGGCGCTCGTTGCGGTGCCGCTGCCGGCGCTGGCGCCGGAGCGCCGGCCCAGGGCCTGCAGGCGTGCCATCAGTTCATCCAGATCGAAAGGCTTGGGCAGGTAGTCGTCGGCGCCGACATTGAGCCCGAGGATGCGGTCGCCGACCGTGCCACGTGCTGTGAGGATCAGCACCGGGCTCTTCAGCCCCTGGGCGCGGGCGCGGCCCAGCACGTCCAGGCCGTCGATATCGGGCAGGCTCAAGTCCAGCACTACGACGTCAGGCTTCCATTGCGGCCAGCGCTCCAACGCTGCCGCGCCGCAATCGACCGCCAGCACTTGCAAGCCGCGTCGCTCGAAGCTGCGCGTCAGGCTCAGCCGCATGGCCGCGTCGTCCTCAACCAAAAGCAGTTTCATGGGCAGCGAGTCTAGGGCTGTCGCGGACCTAGCATTTCCCCTAGGCTGCCGGACAGCCGACTGACAGCGTCGACGGCGAGGATGCGGGCATTCAATTCACAACAAGGAGACAAGCGTCATGCGTCGCGACGAATTCCTCAAGACTCTGCTGGCGGCTGCGGCCGCTTCGGCCCTTCCCCTGTCGGCTCAGGCTGCCGGCAATGTGAAGATGATGATTCCGGCCAACCCGGGCGGCGGCTGGGACACCACCGGTCGCGCCTTGGGCAAGGCGCTGCAGGACGCGGGCCTGGCGTCTTCCGTGACCTACGAGAACAAGGGCGGCGCTGCCGGCGCCATCGGCCTGTCTCAGTTCGTCAACGCCAGCAAGGGCGATCCGAATGCACTGATGGTGATGGGTGCGGTGATGCTGGGCGGCATCATCACTGGCAAGCCACCGGTGACGCTGAGCCAGGCCACGCCGATTGCGCGCCTGACCAGCGAGTACAACGTCTTCGTGCTGCCGGCGGCGTCGCCGCTGAAGACCATGAAGGACGTGATCGAGCAGCTGAAGAAGGACCCGGCCAGCGTCAAGTGGGGCGGCGGCTCGCGCGGCTCGACCGAACACATCGCGGCCGCCATGCTGGCCCGCGAGGCGGGCGTTGACGCGGCCAAGATCAACTACGTGCCCTTCCGTGGCGGTGGCGAGGCCACGGCCGCAATCCTGGGTGGCAATGTGACGGTGGGTGGCAGCGGCTACAGCGAGTTCCAGCAATACATCGAGAGCGGCAAGATGCGCCCGATTGCCGTGACTTCGCCGACCCGGCTGAAGGGCCTGGACATCCCGACGCTCAAGGAGCTGGGCTACAACGTCGAGATCGGCAACTGGCGCGGCGTCTACGCGGCCCCTGGCATCAGCCCCGCGCAGCAGAAGGCTTTGACCGACATGATCACCAGCGTGTTCCGCAACAAGAGCTGGCTCGAGTCGCTGGAGAAGAACGGCTGGACGCCGGCGCTGATGACGGGCAAGGCCTTCCACGACTTCGTCGACCAGGAGTTCGCGATGTTGCGTGCCGTGATGGTGAAGTCCGGAATGATCTGAGCGACGGCTGCGCTCCCCCGAGAGGCCGGCTGCAACTGCCGGCCTCTTTGCTTCTCGCCCCCCTTGAACCTGTACTGTGGAGACGCCCATGAGCGAGTCCGCCCCGCGTTCGTCCTCCTATCCCTACCAGACCTTGGTGGGCGTGGGTGCCCTGCTGATCGGCTTCGTCATGGCCGTCGGCGCGATGTCCATTCCCGCCGAGGCGGGCTACTCCGGCGTTGGCCCGAATGCCTTGCCCTGGCTGGTGTCCGCGGCCTTGATCGTTTGCGGCTTGTGGCTGATCCGCGAGTCGCTCAGCGGCGGCTTCCGGCAGATGGAAACACCATCAGGTGCGGAGCGGGCGGACTGGAAGTCGGCAGCGTGGGTGGTGGGCGCCGTGGTGGCCAATGCCAGCCTGATCACGCACATCGGCTTTGTGCTGTCCTGCACCCTGTGTTTTGTGCTGGCCGTGCGCGGCCTGCGCCTGGCCGAAGGCAAGGCCGGCGGCGGCGGGCGCCAGCTGGCGCTAGATGCCGTCACCGGCATGCTGATCGCAGCGCCGGTGTTCTGGCTGTTCACCAAGCTGTTGGCCATCAACCTGCCAAGCCTTGCGCCTGGCGGCTGGATCTGAGGAGGGCTTGGCAATGGGCGATCTCTGGACGCAACTTCTGGGCGGCTTCGCGACCGCCGGCACACCGATCAATCTGCTGTGGGCCTTCGTCGGCTGTGCCTTGGGCACGGCCATCGGCGTGCTGCCCGGTCTTGGCCCGGCGGTGACCGTGGCCATGCTGCTGCCGATCACTTCGCAGGTCGATCCGACCGCGTCGATGATCTTCTTCGCCGGCATCTACTACGGCGCCATGTACGGCGGCTCCACCACCTCCATCCTGCTGAACACGCCCGGCGAGACCGGCACCATGGTGACGGCGCTGGAAGGCTTCAAGATGGCCAAGAGCGGGCGCGCTGGCGCGGCGCTGGCAACGGCGGCGATCGGCTCCTTCGTGGCCGGCACCATCGCCACTGTGCTGGTGACGCTGTTCGCGCCGGTGCTGGCGGAATTCGCCGTGACGCTAGGGCCGCCGGAGTACTTCTGCCTGATGCTGCTGGCCTTCACCACCGTCAGTGCGGTGCTGGGGCAGAGCACCTTGCGCGGTCTGACCTCGCTCTTCATCGGCTTGGCGATGGGCCTGGTGGGCCTGGACCAGATCACGGCCCAGGTGCGCTACACCGCCGGCATTCCGGAGTTCATGGATGGCATCGAGGTGGTGCTGGTCGCGGTGGGCCTGTTTGCGGTGGGCGAGACGCTCTACAACGCCTTGTATGAAGGCCGCAGTGTGCAGAGCCTCAACAAGATGAGCCGTGTGCACATGACGCGCAGCGAATGGCGGCGTTCGGTGCCAGCCTGGCTGCGCGGCACCTTCATCGGCTTCCCCTTCGGCACCATCCCGGCCGGCGGCTCGGAGATCCCGACCTTCCTGAGTTATGCCACCGAGCGCAAGCTCTCCAAGCACAAGGAAGAGTTCGGCACCAGCGGCGCGATCGAGGGCGTGGCCGGGCCGGAAGCGGCGAACAACTCGGCCGTGACGGCAACATTGGTGCCGTTGCTGACGCTGGGCATCCCCACCTCGGTGACCGCAGCCATCCTGTTGTCCGCGCTGCAGAACTACGGCATCCAGGCCGGTCCGCAGCTGTTCCAGACCTCATCAACTTTGGTGTGGGCCTTGATTGCCTCGCTCTACATTGGCAATGTGATGCTGCTGGTCTTGAACCTGCCGATGGTGGGCTTGTGGGTCAAGTTGCTGAAGATTCCCAAGGCTCAGCTCTACGCCGGCATCCTGATCTTCGCGACGGTGGGCGTGTATGGCATGCGCCAGAGCGCCTTCGACCTCTACCTGATGCTGGCCATCGGCCTGCTGGGCGTGGTGATGCGGCGCTTTGACTTCCCGACCGCGCCGGTGGTGGTGGGCATGATTCTGGGGCCCCTGGCCGAAGCACAGATGCGCAATGCGATCGCCATCGGTGACGGGCGCTGGAGCGTGTTCCTGGAACGCCCGCTGTCGCTCGGTCTGCTGATCGTTGTGGCGCTGGTGCTGATCACGCCACGCCTGCTGCGCTGGCATCGCCGCGCCTGAACCCGGCTGGATCGGGGTGACGGAGCGCTGGCTCCGTCGCTTGCTCAGTCCGTGGCGCCCATGGCCAAGGCGCGCTGACGCTGTTGCTCAAGCGCCTGGGCATCCGGCGTCTGCCGTGTCGGCCAGCCTTGCAAGTGGCGCTCGGCCAGATCGGCCAGCATGCGCATGCCGCCGTCGCTGTCATTCAGGCAAGGGATGTAGGCGAACTCCTTGCCGCCCGCTTCGAGAAAGGCCTCGCGGGCTTCCTGGGCGATTTCTTCCAGCGTCTCCAGGCAGTCGGCCGCGAAACCAGGGCAGATCAGGTCGACCTTCTTCAGCCCGGCCGCGGCGCGCTCGCGCAGCGTGGGTTCGGTATAGGGCTGTAGCCACTTGGCCTTGCCGAAGCGGCTCTGGAAGGTGACCAGATACTGATCGCGGCTCAGGCCCAAGGCTTCGGCCAGCAGACGGCCCGTCTTCAGGCACTCGCAGTGGTAAGGGTCGCCCAGGTGCAGGGTGCGCTCGGGCATGCCGTGAAAACTCATCACCAGCAAGTCCGGCTGGCCGTTGCGCTGCCAGTGCGCGCGCACGCTGTCGGCCAGCGCGGCGATGTAGCCGGGGTCGTCGTGATAGCGGTTGATGAAGCGCAGCTCGGGCAGGTGCCGGGTCTGCAGCGCCCAGCGGGAGACATCGTCGATGACGCTGGCCGTCGTGGCACCGGAATACTGCGGGTAGGCCGGCAACACCAGCACGCGCGTGACGCCTGCGGCGCGCAGCTGGTTCAGCGTGTCGGCGATGGCCGGCTGGCCGTAGCGCATCGCAGGTTTGACCAGCAGCTGGTGGCCGCGCTCGCCCAGATAGCCTTGCAGCAGCTTGGCTTGTCGCTCGGTCCAGACGCGCAGCGGCGAGCCCTCAGGCATCCACACGGTCGCGTACTTGGCCGCCGATTTGGCGGGGCGCACGCGCAGGATGATGCCGTGCAGGATCAGCTGCCAGACGAGCTTGGGGATTTCCACCACCCGCGGATCGCTCAGGAACTGGCCAAGGTAGCGTCGCAGTGCCGGGGCTGTCGGCGCGTCAGGTGTGCCGAGATTGCACAGCAGCACAGCGGTCTTGGCGGCGCTGCCGTGGGAATAGGGCGCTTCGGGCTGGAAACGTGGCATGGGCAGGGGGAGCGGAGAGAAGAGAGACTCAGAGGGCGCCGCGGCTGGATCCGGACAGCAGGGGCTCGGTATCGGCGAAGTGCAGCACCTCGAAGCTGACGGTCGGCGACCCGCCGCCAATGGGCGAGCCACCCAGGCCGATGATGCCGCTGCCATGCAGCGTGCAACTGCCACGGCGCAGGCTGATGATGTCGCCCGCGCCACCAAAGCGCACATAGGTGCCGTTGTAGCTGAGGTCGGTCAGCGAGAAGGAGCCGCCGTGCCAGTCGATGCGTGCATGCGAACGCGACACACGGCCATCGGTGATGCAGTAGGTGGCCTGCACGCTGCGACCCAGCACGATGGGCATGCTCGCGATGTCGAAGACGCGGTCCAGATCCATCCAGATCAGGCGGATGCCGTCGGGATCGATGCTGTCCTGCCTGACTTCACCGAACTGCGTGGCGACGGGGTCACCCTGGTTGGGCTTGTCCAGCACATACACATGAACCGGCTCGACGCGGCCACGCACGGTGATGCGGTCCAGGCTGCGAAAACGCAGTTTCTGCGTGCTCGGCAGGCCGGCGAGGACTTCGGCCGTGACCAGGGTTTCGTTGTCGCCCGCATGGTCCAGCAGGCGCGCGGCCACATTGACGGCATCGCCGAAGCAGTCGCCGCTCATCTCAACCACCTCACCGCGCGCGAGAGCCACCTGCATACGCAGCGCCCTCAGGCTGGGCGACGAGGCTTGCGGCCGGCCCTTGGCAACCATGCGTTCGAGGATTTCATGCATGCGGATGGCGGACTTCACACCATCGCGCGGTGAGTCAAAGACCGCCATCAGGCCGTCGCCCAGGGTCTTGATCAGCATGCCGCTGCAATCGCTGACCGCCTTGCCGATCTGACCCACGGTGTGGGTGACCACGGCTGTGGCCTCGGCATTGCCCAAAGTCTCGAAAAGCGCCGTGCTGCCACGCAAATCGGCAAACAAGACGGTGCGTTCCCGGATGTGGGTCATGGGCAAGAAAGGGCAGATCGTGAAGCAGTTCTCAGTGTAGCCGCGGCAAGTGACAGTTTCCGGGCGAGTAAACGCGGAGAAGGGCGGGATTGCTGCAAAGGCTTGGCCCAAAGGAAAAGGGCTGGCAGAGCCAGCCCTTTGTCACCTGCGGCGCCGTGTCAGTGACGCCTTTGGGTCGGTGGATTACAAGTTGTCCAGATACGTGTGCAGCTTGTGACTTCGTCTCAAGCCGCGTTTTCGGTCACCCTTACAGGTTGTCCAGATACGTGCGCAGCTTGTCCGAGCGGCTCGGGTGCTTGAGCTTGCGGATGGCCTTGGCTTCGATCTGGCGGATGCGCTCGCGGGTGACGTCGAACTGCTTGCCGACTTCTTCCAGCGTGTGGTCCGTGCTCATTTCGATGCCGAAGCGCATGCGCAGCACCTTGGCTTCGCGCGGGGTCAGCGAATCGAGGATGTCCTTCACCACGTCGCGCAGACCGGCCTGCATCGCGGCTTCGATCGGCGCGGTGTTGTTGGTGTCCTCGATGAAGTCGCCCAGATGGCTGTCGTCGTCGTCACCGATCGGCGTTTCCATGGAGATCGGCTCCTTGGCGATCTTCATGATCTTGCGGATCTTGTCTTCCGGGATCTCCATCTTCTCGGCCAGCGTCGGGGCGTCCGGCTCGAAGCCGAACTCCTGCAGGTGCTGGCGCGAGATGCGGTTCATCTTGTTGATCGTCTCGATCATGTGAACCGGAATGCGGATGGTGCGGGCCTGGTCAGCGATCGAGCGTGTGATGGCCTGGCGGATCCACCACGTGGCGTAGGTCGAGAACTTGTAGCCGCGACGGTATTCGAACTTATCCACCGCTTTCATCAGGCCGATATTGCCTTCCTGGATCAGGTCCAGGAACTGCAGACCGCGGTTGGTGTACTTCTTGGCGATGGAGATCACGAGACGCAAGTTGGCCTCGATCATTTCCTTCTTGGCGTCGCGCGAGGCCTTTTCGCCCTCGTTCATCTTCTTGTTGATGTCCTTGAGGTCATCAATCGGCACGACAGCCTTGGCCTGGATGTCCGTCAGCTTCTGCTGCAGTTCCTGCACGGCAGGCAGATTGCGGCTCAGCACGGCGCTGTAGGGCTTGTTGGCGGCGATTTCCTTCTCGGCCCATTGCAGGTTCAGCGCATTGGGCGGGAAGGTCTTGATGAAGTGGTCTTGCGGCATGCCGCACTTGTCGACCACGATCTTGCGCAGTTCGCGCTCGTAGCGACGCACATCGTCGACCTGGGAGCGCAGGATGTCGCACAGGCGCTCAATGGTCTTGACGGTGAAGCGGATGGTCATCAGCTCGGCGCTGATCGCCTGCTGGGCCTTGTTGTAGGAGGCGGACTTGTAGCCATCCTTCTCGAAGGCCTTGCGCATCTTGTCGAAGTTGGTCGAAAGCGAGTCCAGCTTCACCAGTGCGGCATTCTTCAGCTCTTCCAGCTTCTTGGTCAGCGCCTTGGAGCCGCCGTTGCCGTCGTCGTCATCTTCTTCGTCAAATTCGTCGAAGTCTTCTTCAGCCACATAGTCGTCGGCCTCGTCATTGGAGACGAAACCATCGACGGCCTCGGAGATCTGCATCTCGCCCGCTCGAATCTTGGCGGCGGTCGAAAGAATCTCGGCAATCGTCGTGGGCGAGGCTGAGATCGCCAGCATCATGGCCTGCAGGCCACCTTCGATGCGCTTGGCGATTTCGATTTCGCCTTCACGGGTCAGCAACTCCACCGTGCCCATCTCGCGCATGTACATGCGCACCGGGTCCGTGGTGCGGCCGAACTC
>JACDQM010000127.1 GCA_015657635.1 Roseateles sp. | reverse complement strand
GGCGCCCGCGGCTCCATTGGGGCTGCGACACCCGTTCCAGCACGCGGCCGTCGATCAGCTTGATGACATCGCTGGTCTGCAGCAGCGGCGCTTCCTCGATGGCCGCCAAGCGCGTCGTGTAGGTCGCGCCGTCGACGACACTGCGCCGCATCCAGGCCTGCACCGCTTCGTCGTTGCGTTCCAGCAGCAAGTCTTCAGGCAAGCCCCACAGCGAAGCGAAGCGCTGGTTAAAGCTGCGCATCCGTCCGGCCAGGTCGGTCACAAGGATGCCGTCGGCCGTCGATTCCAGCGTGGCCTTGAGTTCCGCCAGCAGGGTTTCACGTTCTTCGTCATGCTGACGCTGGCGCGTCTGGTCCTGCATCGTGACGAGCCACAGCCCGGGAGCACCGGGCTGCGGCACATGGGTGATGCGGCGGGACACCCACAAGGTCTGTCCGTCGCCGGCGCGCAGCAAGGTGTCGGAATGCAGGCCTTCACGGCTGCCGCCGGCCGCCTCCATCCAGAACACCGCGTCCTCACTGGTGCAGGCCAGCGAGTCCATGCTGCAGCCCAGCAACTCCCCAGGCTTCACCCGCAGGAGCTGGCAAGCCGATTGATTGAGCGCCAGCAGGGCGTTCGTGCTCGCGTCCACCAGGCATACCGCTTCCTGCAGACCGTCCAGAAGGTTCTGGTACCGGTCCACCAGCGGCGCGCCTGGCGACTTGAGCTTGGGAAAGATCACGCAGCCATCTCCCCGGCGGGCGCGGTCGCAGCGCTCTCGAAGAAGTAGGCCACCCGGGCACGCGGGCTCAGGTAGTCCAAGGCATCACGGGGCAGCAGATTGGGCTTCAGGCTGCGGCGGATACCCAGGTCCGAATGGTCCTCGAGATTGACGATCAAGGCTTCCTCGCGCGGCACCTTGGGATCGTGCACCATCACCTTCGGCTTGAGCGGCCGGGACGAATTGACCGCCACCACCAGCGCGTAGCGGTCGTCAGTCAGCTGAACAGCCGAGCCCGGCGGATACACCCCCATCATGCGGATGAAGGCGTTCAGCATGGTCGCGTCGAAGCGATTGCGCCCCTGCGCGAACATCAGGGACAGGGCCTCATGCGGCGTCATCGATTTGGAGGCCAGCAGGGGATTGCACAGGCCGTCGAAACGGTTGACCAGGGCCACGATGCGGGCAGCAGCACTCATGCGGTCGACGTTGATACGCTGCGGAAACCCGCTGCCGTCCGCATTCTCATGGTGTTGCGCGATCACCAGCATCGGCCCTGAGGCCAAGCCCATCTGCTGCGCCAGCGCCACGCCCTTCATGACGTGCTGCTGGTACAGCTGCGTCTCGGCCAGCGTGAAACTGTCGTCGCGATTGCGCACGCGAGCGGGCAGCTCCGCCTTGCCGATGTCGTGCAGCAAGGCGCCGACACCCAGATCCATCAACTCGTCGCGCCCAAGGCCGAAGGCCCGGCCCAACAGCAGCGAGACGATCGACACGTTCAGCGCATGCGCTGTGCCGCGATCACCCGCGCCTTCGTTCAGCAATCGGATGCTGACGTCACCTTCGACCAGCATCTTGTCCAGCATGGCGCCGGTCAGGGCGATCGTCTGGTCGCGCGAAGCATGGGCATCGCGCGGCAGGATCTCGATCACCTCGCGGAATGCGGTCGCCGCTTCGCCGTACTGCTTTTCGCACAGGCTCAGCGCGGCACGCTGCGCAGCCAGCGCGCGCCGGTGCGCCTCCTTGGCCGCCTGGGCAGGATCCAGCGCGCCGGGATCTTCAGCGGGCGCGTTCGGCAAAGCCACCGGCATGGCGTCTGTCTGCAGATCGCTCTTGCCCGGGCTCCAGCGCACCTGCTTGAGTCCGAGGCGGCGCAAGATGCCCAACTGCTCTTCCGAGCTGAGCTTGAAGCTGCTGAGCGGGAATGGGTGCGACATCCATCCCAGATCCAGATGGATAAACATGCCCACCTTCAGCTGGCTGACGTCGATCAGGGGATCGGAAGATCTGTCCTTCATTTGGTACCTACGGCCTGTTTTTGGGCGCCCTCGTGCCTAGCATCGGTCAACTCACGTCGTTACTTGAGTGAACAAGACACTGCAAATCGCTTCGGCTTGAAACCGGATGAAATTTACGTGCGAATTGTCACGCCATCCGCTTGACCTCCGCCCGAAGTGCGGGGACAGTTGTATCCAAATATTGAACTTCAGTTCTTTATTCGAACAATTGCAGCAATAACAATGATCAACAAGGTTCAAGAGTCGGCCGCGCAGGCGCTGCGCGATGTCGCCGACGGCGCGACGCTGATGATCGGCGGCTTCGGCACCGCCGGCCTGCCGGATGAGTTGATCGAGGCCTTGCTGGACCAAGGCGCCCGCGATCTGATCGTGGTCAACAACAATGCCGGCAACGGCGATACCGGCCTGGCCGCCCTGCTGGGCGCCGGGCGGGTGCGCAAGATCATCTGCTCCTTCCCGCGTCAGACCGACTCGCATCATTTCGATGCGCTCTACCGCAGCGGCAAGATCGAACTCGAACTGGTCCCGCAAGGCAATCTGGCCGAGCGCATCCGCGCAGCAGGCGCCGGCATTGGCGCCTTCTACACGCCTACCGGCTACGGCACACAGCTCGCACAGGGCAAGGAATGCCGCGTGATCGAGGGCCGCGGCCATGTGCTCGAATACCCGATCCACGCCGACTTCGCGCTGATCAAGGCCGAGTGCGGCGACCGCTGGGGCAACCTCTGCTACCGCATGAGCGCGCGCAACTTCGGCCCCATCATGTCCATGGCGGCCAAGACAACCGTGGCCTCGGTGCATGAACTGGTCGAGCTTGGCAGCCTCGACCCCGAAGCCGTGGTGACGCCCGGCATCTTCGTCCAGCGTGTCGTCCAGGTCGCTCGCCGGCCGACGGGTGGCGCTGGCTTCAAAGGAGCCGTCTGAAATGAGCAGTGCCGCACTGAAAGGCTGGAGCCGCGCGCAGATGGCAGCGCGCGTCGCCCAGGACATTCCGGAGGGCGCGGTCGTCAACCTCGGCATCGGCCTGCCGACCTTGGTGGCCGCCCACATTCCAGCCGGCCGCGAGGTGATCCTGCACAGCGAAAACGGCGTGCTCGGCATGGGCCCGCCCCCGGCCCCGGGCGCCGAAGACTACGACCTGATCAATGCCGGCAAGCAGCCGGTCACACTGCTGCCGGGTGGCTGCTTCTTCCACCATGCGGACAGCTTCGCGATGATGCGCGGCGGCCATCTGGACATCTGCGTGTTGGGAGCCTTCCAGGTCTCGACGCGCGGCGATCTGGCCAACTGGCATACCGATGCGCCCGACGCCATACCGGCGGTGGGCGGCGCCATGGACCTGGCCATCGGCGCCAAGCAGACCTTCGTGATGATGGAGCACTGCAGCAAGAGCGGCGAGAGCAAGATCGTCGAGAGCTGCCGCTATCCGCTGACCGCCGCCGCCTGCGTCAGCCGCATCTATACCGACCTGGCCGTGCTGGCCGTGACCCCGCAAGGGCTGCAGGTCATCGACATGGCAGACGGCCTCGACTTCGACCGCCTGCAAGCCCTCAGCGGCGTAACGCTGCTGCCACCCCTCTAACAACGACCTCAACGGAGTAGACACATGATGAAGAACGCCCTGATCTGCGATGCCCAGCGCACCCCCTTCGGCCGCTACGGCGGTGCCCTGTCCTCGGTGCGCACCGATGACCTCGGTGCCGTGCCGCTGCGCGCGCTGATGCAGCGCAACCCGGGCGTCGACTGGGAGGCTGTGACCGATGTGCTGTACGGCTGCGCCAACCAGGCCGGCGAGGACAACCGCAATGTGGCGCGCATGTCGGCGCTGCTGGCCGGCCTGCCGATCGGCGTGCCCGGCGCCACCATCAACCGCCTGTGCGGCTCGGGCATGGATGCGGTCGGCAGTGCCGCACGCGCCATCCGTGCCGGCGAGGCCGAGTTGATGATCGCCGGCGGCGTCGAGAGCATGAGCCGTGCGCCCTTCGTCATGCCCAAGGCCGAGAGCGCCTTCTCGCGCAGCAATGCGGTCTACGACACCACCATCGGCTGGCGCTTCGTCAACAAGCTGATGAAGGAGCGCTACGGCGTCGACTCGATGCCCGAGACGGCAGAGAACGTGGCGACTGACTTCAAGATCGAGCGTGAAGCGCAGGACCGGATGGCGCTGGCCAGCCAGATGAAGGCCGTGGCCGCCCAGCAGGCCGGTGTCTTCGATGCCGAGATCTGCCCGGTCAGCATCCCGCAGAAGAAGGGTGAGGCCCTGCTTGTCAACCGCGACGAGCACCCGCGTGAAACCAGCCTGGAAGCGCTGGCCAAGCTCAAGGGCGTGGTGCGACCGGACGGCACGGTGACGGCCGGCAATGCCTCGGGCGTCAATGACGGTGCGGTGGCGCTGCTGATCGCCAGCGAAGCAGCCGCGGCGCGTCACGGCCTGACGCCGCGCGCCCGCGTCGTCGGCATGGCCACCGCAGGCGTCGCGCCACGCATCATGGGCATCGGCCCGGCCCCGGCAAGCCGCCGCGTGCTGGAACTGACCGGCCTGACGCTGGCGCAGATGGACGTGATCGAGCTCAACGAAGCCTTCGCCGCGCAAGGCCTGGCGGTGCTGCGCGAACTGGGCCTGCAGGACGACGACCCACGCGTGAATCCGAACGGCGGCGCCATCGCGCTGGGCCACCCGCTGGGCGCCAGCGGCGCGCGCCTGGTGATGACGGCGGTGAACCAGCTGCAGCGCAGTGGCGGCCGCTACGGCCTGTGCACCATGTGCATCGGCGTCGGCCAAGGCATCGCGCTGATCGTCGAGCGACTCTAAGCCCTGGGCCGACCGGCGCTCGGCCATCGGCAGGCATTGGCAACGCTGCCGTCAAGTCTGTACATCGATGCGGCGCCAGAAACAGGGGACAGGCCAGCCGATACTCCCGGCAGGCCTTCCGACATCGCCGCCGCAAGGGCGGCGGGCTTGACTGCGCGCCAAATTCACCATCATGGTGCATTGTCGTGCGCTTATCGCCCGACTCGTCGGTTTCTGCGTAGGCCAGAACGGATTGCGCTTTCTATAGTCGGCACTTTCAGGCCCGCGTCCGCATTTAAGGGCGCTAATCGCACCCCAAGCCACCATGTCTGCTGCCCGCGCTCTCGATGATCTGGCCGCAATTGCCGCGTCCCCAAGTGCCTCCTCCTCGGCCAACGCCGATGACAGCGGACCGCTGAAACGGGATCTGGTCGCCGGCCTTGAAAAAGGCTTGGCGGTGATTGAAGCCTTCGATCAGGAGCGTCCGCGCCTGACCATCAGCGAGGTGGCTGCCCGCACCGGCTTGACGCGCGCTGCAGCGCGGCGCTATCTGCTGACGCTGACCCATCTGGGCTTTGTCTCGCAGGATCGCAAGATGTTCGCGCTGACGCCCAAGGTGCTGCGACTGGGCCAGAGCTATATGCACTCGGCCCGCTTGCCGCGCATCGTCGAGCCGGAGCTGCACAAGCTGGCCTACGCAATGAAGGAGGCCAGCGGCGCTGGCGTGCTGGATGGCAACGATGTGATCTGCATCTCGGCCACCAGCGCCGGCCGCGTGGTCTCGCCGACGCTGCAGCCCGGCACCCGCGTGCCGGCCTTCTGCGCCGGAACCGGCCGCGTGATGCTGGCGGCGCTGCCGCAGACCGAGATCGACAACTGGGTGGCCCGCCAGGAGCTGACTCAACTGACGCCGCACACCATCACCCACCCGGAGCGCCTGCGCATCGAGATCGCACGTGCCCGCGCGCTGGGCTATGCCTGCGTCGATCAGGAGCTTGAAATGGGCTTGCGCACGGTCGCCGTGCCGCTGAAGAACTACCGCGGCGATGTGGTAGCCGCGATGAGCATCAGCGTGCACGCCTCACGCATGAGCATGGAGCAATTGGTGGACCATTGCCTGCCGCCGCTGCTGCAGTCGCAGGCCCATTTGCGCATGCTGCTGTAGAGCGGACGCGCGGCTGGAGTAGAAAGCACAAGGGCGGGTCGCGAGATCCCGCCCTTGCGTATTCAGCCCCGCCGGCGCGGAGCCTCAGGGATGCGCTGCCATCACCTGCGCCACCGCGGCCGTCAGCCGTTTGCCATAGGGCACATGCAGGAACTCGTTCGGGCCGTGCGCATTGCTCTTCGGGCCAAGCACGCCGCAGACCATCATCTGTGCCTTGGGGAAGCCCTTCTGCAACATGCTCATCAGCGGGATGGTGCCGCCCTGGCCGATATAGCCCAGCGGTGCGCCGAAATGCGTCTGGCTGGCCTCATCCAGCGCATTCGCCAACCAAGGTGACAGCTCAGGCGTGTTCCAGCCGGTCGCACCGTAAGCGCCAGCACGGCCATCCGGCACGAAAGTCACCTTGGCGTTGTAGGGCGCGTTGTCTTCCAGCAAGGCCTTGAGCTTGAGCGCCGCCTCGTTGCCATCCACCAGCGGCGGCAGGCGCAGCGAAAGCTTGAAGGCGGTGTAGGGCCGCAGCACATTGCCGGCGTTCTTCAGCTCCGGGAAGCCGTCAACGCCGGTCACCGACAGGGTCGGCCGCCAGGTGCGGTTCAGCAGCGCCTCGACCGGGTCCTGCGTCACCGGCAGCACCGAGCCGCCATCGGCACCACAGGCCCAGGGATAGCGCTTCCAGACCTCGTCCTTGAGGATCTCCGCCGTCGCGCGCGCCTGCTCGACACGGTTGCCAGGCACCTCGCAGTGGAAGCTGTCGGGCAACAGGCGGCCGGTCTTGCTGTCTTCCAGCCGGTCCAGCACCTGGCGCAGGATGCGAAAGCTCGACGGCACCAGGCCCGAGGCATCGCCAGAATGGATGCCCTCGGTCAGCACCTCGACCTTCAGCACGCCGCTGACCATGCCGCGCAATGACGTCGTCAGCCACAACTGCTCGTAATTGCCGGCGCCCGAATCGAGGCAAACCACCAGCGAGACATTGCCCAGGCGATCTTTCAGCACATCAATATAGGCCGGCAGATCGTAGGAGCCGCTCTCCTCGCAGGTCTCGATGATGCCGACGCAGCGCGGGCGCGGAATGCCCTGCTTGTCCAGCGCCATGATGGCCGTCAGCGAGGCATAGACCGCATAGCCATCGTCCGCGCCGCCACGGCCGTAGAGCAGGCCGTTCTCGTACTTGGGGGTCCAGGGGCCGAGGTCGCTGCGCCAGCCATTGAACTCGGGCTGCTTGTCCAGGTGGCCGTAGAGCACGATGGTGTCCTCGCAGCCGCTCTTGGTGGCCGGCACCTCGAAGAAGATCACCGGCGTGCGGCCTTCGATGCGCACCACCTCCAGCGTCAGCCCCGCCACCTTCTTGCCTTCGACCCAGGCGGCGGCATCGCGCAGCACCTTCTCGATATGGCCGTTCTTCGCCCAGTCGGCGTCGAACATCGGGCTCTTGGCCGGGATCGCGATGTAGTCGGTCAGCGCCGGAACGATTTCCTCGTCCCAGACACGGGCGGCGAAAGCGCCCAGGGCGCTGGCTTCATCGGTCTGCAGGGGCAGTGCGGGGTCGCGTGCATTCATGGCGTCATCCGGCTTGTGGCTGGGGGGCGCCCAGTTTACCGAAGCGTCCGTCCAGCCAGGCCCGCAGCCGGGCATAGACCTGCTCGCGCTCGGGTTCGTTGAAGATCTCGTGATACAGGCGTTCGAACACCTGGTGCTGCACCACCGCCTCGGGCGCCTCGTCAGCAAAGGCCTGGCTGCCGCGCGGATCGACGCAGCGGTCACCGCCGGCCCACATCAGCAGCGTCGGCACCACCCATTCGGCGGCATGCTCCAGCACTTCGGCTCCCACCTGCGCGATCATGCGCGCCAGCGTCGGCGTGATGCGGTCATGCACCAGCGGATCATTCTTGTAGGCCGCGACGACGTTCGCCTCACGCGAGATCCAGGCGGGCTTCAAGCCATTGCCCACGGCCAGATGCGGCACCAGCGGCAGCGTGGCCGCCAGCAGCGCACGCTGGAAGCCGGACAGGCCGGGGTCCAGCGCCGGCGAGCTCAGCACCAGGGCATCGACAGTCCTGAACCAGCCGGGCATCACGCCGCCATTGCTGACCGACAGGCCGCCCGCCACGAAACGCGCCGCCACCAGGCCGCCCATGCTGTGACCCAGCAGCACCAGCGGCCCGCGCCCAGCTGCGCATCGCCGCGCACCTCATCGATGACCAGGGCCAGGTCTTTCAGCAGGCTGTCCTGCGCCGGGATGTCACCACGCGGCCCGCCCGAAGCGCCGTGGCCGCGCTGGTCGTGGCCCACCACATGCCAGCCCCAACGATTGAGCCGGGCGGTCAGCGCTTCATAACGGCCGATATGCTCGCCCAGGCCATGGACGATCAGCACCGTGCCGCGGGCGGACTCCATCCCGGGCTTGCTCCATTGCCGCCAATGCAGTGGCAGTCCGTCTTCGGTTCTCAAGGTGCGCATGGCGGCAGTGTAGGGAGCGCGCACGAATCGGCGCCCCAGGGCTTCCCCTTTTGGTAAAAGTACGCAGCCCATCCGCGGCCCGCGCCTGTCGCTTAGACGATAGACAGCAGCTGTCCCTTGAGTAAGCTACGCCCTCGCCGGCTGAGCCGCCGCCCCCGACACGGAGTCCTGATGAACGAGTTCTTCACCCTTGCCCAATCGCCGCAAGGCATTGCCCATCTGCAACTGAACCGCCCGGAGCGCATGAACACCATGGCGCCGGCCTTTTTCCCGGCCCTGCGCGATGCGGTGCAGGCACTCAGCGACGAGGGCCGCACCCGCGTGCTGGTGATCTCCTCCACCGGCAAGCATTTCAGCGCCGGCATGGCGCTGGACACCTTTGCCGGCCAGGGCGCGATGCTGGACACCAGCAATGCACGGGCGCGGCTGAGCTTTCAGGATTCGCTGCAGCGACTGATGGACTGCTTCAGCGTGCTCGATCAGGCGCGCTTCCCGGTGATCTGCGCCGTGCAGGGCGGCTGCATCGGCGGCGGCTTTGATCTGGCGGCCGCCTGCGACATGCGCTTTTGCAGCGCCGATGCCTTCTTCAGCGTGCAGGAAATCAATATCGGCATGGCCGCCGACCTCGGCATCCTGCAGCGCCTGCAGCGCCTGATTCCGCCCGGCCTGGCCCGCGAACTGGCCTACACCGGCGAGCGCCTGCCGGCCGAGCGCGCGCTGGGCGTCGGCCTGGTCAATGCCGTGCTGCCGGACGCCGAGGCGCTGCTGGCGCATGTGATGAAGCTGGCCGCCGCCATCGCCTCCAAATCCCCGCTGGCCATCAGTGCCAGCAAGCTGGCGCTCAACCATGCACGCGACCACGGCGTGGCCGCCTCGCTGGCCCACATGAGCGTGCTGCAGAGCGCGGTGTTCGACACTGCCGAGATGGGTCAGGCCATCATGGCCTGGAAGTCCAAGCAGGACGCCGGCTTCGCCGATCTCAAGCCGATCGCCGAGCTCTGAGCCGCATCCGCAACAGTGCCCGCCGGGTTCGGGCCGCGGGTGCTGCGGGCGCCTAAACTGCGCGCTCGAACGCTGTCGCCACCGAAGCCCATGCAAGAGACGTCCCGACTGCCACGCCGCTGGCGCCTGCCGGCCAGCGCCTTGATCCTGGCACTGCTGAGCGCCTGCGCCGGCCCCAAATACACCACCGACGATGGACGCAAGGTCGACGAGGTGCTGCTCGGCAGCATCCGCGCCTACGGCGCCGGCGAGCGCGCGCTGCGCCCGGCCATCGTGCGCAGCGCGGCACTGAAGGACCCCGACTGCGACACGCAGTGGGAGCTGCCGTTTGCCGTCGCCACCAGCCAGGGCTGGGCCGAGAACGACCGCGTCGCCTGGGTGCGCGGCCTCGGCGTGGACGAGCGCCTGACCGTGGTGGCCGCCAGCGCCGACGCGCCGCTCAGGAACGGCGACAAGATCGCCAAGGTGGGCGGCACGCAGAGCGAGGACAGCCAGACGATGCTGGAACGCCTGGCCGAGTACCGTGACGATGGCCGACCCTTCGGCGTGCAGCTCAGCAGTGGCAAGACCGCCACCGTGACGCCATTCAAGGTCTGCCGCGGCTACACCCGCCTGGCGCCGCCCAACACGCCCAAGCTGCAGGACTATCACTGGCTGCTCAGCCTGCACCCGCTGGAGATCACCCGGGCCGATCTGAACGAAGACGAAGCACTGTGGACCGTGCTGTGGACGCAGGGCCTGTCCGAAGAGGGCGGCGTGCGCATGAAGACCTACCACTACGGCAGCAAGATCGCCGGCACGCTGTTCAACCTGGTGACGCTGGCCTCGGGCCTGCAGAGCGCCGCGCTGGCCGCCAACGCCGCCGTCAACGCGGCCAAGTCGGCCGCGGCCAGCGTGGCCACCGAGGTGATCAAGCAGCAGCTGATCGAGCAGGGCAAGGCGCTGGCGATGCAGAAGATCCGCGAGGGCCTGGCCGACGCCGCCCAGCAGCTGACCAAGGCCCAGGTGGTGGACGCGCTGCAGCAGGCCGCCGCCAACCGCGGCTCGCTCAGCGGCGTGGCGCGCATCGGCGCCACCGTGTTCGACGAAGCCGACAAATGGGCCTTCGATCGTGCCGCCAAGCTCGGCGGCAACCCGCTGGCCGGCTTCACCCTGCACCAGAAAATGGTCGAACGCGGACTGACCGGCAATGCGCTGATCTTCGACGCCGAGCGCCTGTCGGCGCTGAACAAGGTGGCGCAGGCCAAGGGCTTGGACGGCGAGGTGCTGGCCATCCTGCGCGGGCTCAAGCCCGAGGACCTGGCCTTCGAGATCGGCGCCATGCCGCTGGCCTCGGCGCCCGACACCTTCTCCTTCGAGAACCCCAACGACCCGGGCGCCGGCCGCTTCGCGCGCGGCCTGATCGACGCCATGCTGGACATCCCCGCCGAATCCGCCGAACGCAAGAAGCCATGACCGCTGCCGACCCGCGACGCCCAGGCCTGAAGTCCTGGGCTGCCCTGTTGATCGCCCTGAGCCTGGCCCCTGCCCTGCCTGTGCTGGCGCAGACCGCACCAGCCCCCAGCGCCAGCGCCGTGGCGCCTGCCGCATCCGCGGCGAGCGCGGCCATGCCGGTCGAGACGGCCGCTTCGTCCGTGCCGGCCGCCGAAGCGCCACCGCCACCGCCACCGCCACCCAGTTGCACGGCACTGACGGCGCGCGCGATGGCGGCGGATCTGCGCGCGACCACAGCGCAGACGCTCAACCGTGAACTCGAGGTCCAGATCAAGCAGCTGGACGAAGCGCTGGCCCTGTGGCGTGCTGCGGTCGAGCGCTGCGAAGACCGCGCCAAGGAACGCGCCACCCGCCACCTGGCCGACGGCACCAAACAGCGTGCCGCGCTGAACGAACGCCAGGAGGCTGGCGCCGCCTGCGAAAGCGCCCACCGCGATGCGGCCTCATTGCAGGACCTGGCCCGCCAGGCCTTCGGCGAGCGGCGCTGGAGCGATGCCGGCGCGCTCTACCGCAAGGCCGAGACCATGTGGGAGCTGGCCGCCGAGCAATGCACCGGCAAGCAGCAGCAGACCGCGCAGCAGCGCCGCCAGCAAAGCGAGATCGACGGCCACAACGCCGAGTTCTGCGCGCCCCAGTTCGACCGCGCCCGCGAACACACGCAGAAGTTCCGCAACAGCGCGGCCGGCCTGGGCGTGGCGGACAAGCAGCGCGTGTCGATGGAGGCCGAGACGCTGTGGCGCCAGGCCGCAGGCCAGTGCAAGGGCAATGCACAGGAACTGGCACAGAACAATGCCCAGGCCCTGGCGCGCGAGCGCGGCACGCCCTGGGTGGCCACCTTGCCGGCCGGCATGACGGCGCCAGCCGCCCCCGCGACCGCACCTACCGCCGCGAGCCCTGGCGCCAAGCCCGCCACCAGCACCGGCACAGCCACCGCACAAGCGGCGCCGCCCGCCGCCAAGCCAGCCGCGGCCGCTGGCAAGGGCGCAGCGGCGGCAACCGCTGCCACCGCAGCAACGGCCAGCGCCGCCGCCAGCGAAGCCCGGGCCTGCTGTCCGGCATCGGTTCGGCACTCGGCAATCTGGCCGCCGCGGCGACCAAGCCTGTGGAGCCCCCGCTGGCCGCCGCCGAGAAGCCCAGCGAGCTGGACATCCGCGTCGGCGACACCCGCTTCAAGGGCTTGTTCGTGCGCGAAGAGGGTCAGGTCGTGACCGGCAGCGGCCGTGTCGAATGGGCCAACGGTGATGTCTACGAAGGCGCTCTGCTGCGCGGCAAGCGCCAGGGCCAGGGCACGCTGCAATGGGCCAATGGCCAGCGCTACCAGGGCGAGTGGCAGGACGACAAGCCGACCGGCCGCGGCCAGCTGCGCTTTGCCAACGGCAACCAGTTCGACGGCACGGTGATCAACGGCGTGCCCGAAGGCGAAGGCGAGATGCTGTTCGCCAGCGGCGACCGCTACAAGGGCCAGCTGCGCGCCGGCCTGCCGCATGGCAAGGGCCGCTATCAATGGGCCAACGGCCAGGTCTTCGAAGGCGACTGGGTGGCCGACAAGCCGCAGGGGCAGGGCCAGATGCGTTTCGCCAATGGCCAGATCTACGAGGGCCAGGTCGACGCCGGCCAGCCGCACGGCAAGGGCCGCATGCGCTATGGCGAGGCCGGTGTCTACGAAGGCGACTTCGTGCGCGGCATTGCCGAAGGCCAGGGCATCTACCGCTGGCCCGGCGGTGAGAGCTATGAAGGGGCCTGGCGCGCCGGGCTCAAGCATGGCCGCGGCGTCTACCGCTGGACCACGGGCGACCGCTGGGAAGGCGAATACCTTAACGATCAGCAGACCGAGAAGGGCGAGCTGATCCGCAAAGCCGAGGGGCCGACCAAATGACGACCGCGCCGCAACAGCCGGACACGCCGCAGATCGAGCTGACGCCACCGGATATCGAACCCTACCGAAGCAGCAGTAGCGGGGTCGACTTCGTCCATGTGTTCGACTCGGGCCGCCCGGGTCCGGTGGTGATGGTGCAGGCGCTGACGCATGGCAACGAGCTGTGCGGTGCGATCGCGCTGGACTGGCTGTTCAAGCAGGGCCTGGGCCGCACGCTGCTGCCACTGCAGGGCCGGCTGATCGTCAGCTTTGCCAATGTCGAGGCCTATGCGCGCTTCGATCCGGCCGACCCGCATGCCGCGCGCTGCGTCGATGAAGACCTGAACCGCGTCTGGGCCGATGCGGTGCTGCTCGGACCGCGCGACTCGCTGGAGCTGCGCCGCGCCCGCGCGCTGCGGCCCTTCGTCGACGCGGCTGACTTTCTGCTGGACATCCATTCGATGCAGGACGCCTGCCGGCCGCTGATGGTCTGCGGTCTGCTCGACAAGGGCGCTGAATTTTCACGTCAGCTCGGCATGCCGGGCGAGCTGCTGATCGACACCGGCCACCCCTCCGGCCTGCGCATGCGCGACCGCGGCGGCTTCGGCGACCCGGCCAGCCCGAAGAACGCACTGCTGCTCGAATGCGGCCAGCACTGGGAGCGCTCGTCGGCGGTGGTGGCGGTCGATGCGCTGATCCGCTTCCTGCGCCTCACCGGCATGGTGGCGCCCGACTGGGCCGCGCAGCATCTGCTGCTGCCCTTGCCTGCCGAGCAGCGGCTGATCCGTGTCGATCAGCCCATCACCGCGCTCAGCGAGGACTTCCACTTCCTGATGCCGGTGCATGGCCTGGACGTGATTGCCCAGGCCGGCACGGCCTTCGCGCAGGACGGCGACACCGTGTTCCGCACGCCCTATGACGACTGCGTGCTGGTGATGCCCTCGCTGAAACATGGCCGGCCCGGCAACACCATGGTGCGCCTGGGCCGGCTGGAACGCTGATCAGCGCGCCTTCAGCAGCTCCGGCACCTTCAGCAGGATGAACTCGTTGTCGTCCTGCAGATTGGGTTTGCGGGCCGAGGAGTAAGGCAGGTTGTTGTCGTTGGCCACGACGATGTGCTCGCCATCCACCACGTCCACGTTCTCGATGGTCACGAAGGGGAAGCTGAAGCGGCCGTTCTTGCCGCCGCGCTTGGCCACGCCCTTGGGGTCGGCGATGTCCATCAGGTCGATATAGCCGATCTTCTTGACGAAGCCGTCGGCATCAGCGTCCTTCAGGCTGATCTTGTAGACGCGCTTGAAGCGGGCCGGTATGTTCTGGCAGTCCGGGCGCGCCGGGCCGTTGCAGGCGTCCTCGGCCAGGCCTTCACCGTTGTCGCGCTCGATGATCAGGCCGGTGTCGGCGTCGATCATGTTGAAGTCGCCGATGTTGTTGCCCTTGAGCTCCAGCGAGTATTTCCAGCTGCGGCCGGTCCAGGCGCCCTGCTTGACGTCGAACTCCAGCACGCGCAGGTATTCACGGCCGTCCTTGTCGGTCTCCCACTTCTTGTCGGCCTCGACCCACAGCGGGCCTTCCAGCAGCGGGTAGAGGAAGCGGCCGTCCTTGCTGGCGGCCATGCCTTCATAGCCGCGCGAGCGGCGCACCGGCGTCGTCACCGGCGTGCCCGGCACGGCCGGCGTGGTGACGCTGAAGTGGTCCGGCGATTTCAGCGTCTTGCCATCCAGCTGCGTCTCGAACACGGCCAGCACGCGGCCCTGGCGATCCGCACGGATCAGATAGGGGCCGAGCTCGTCGCCGAACCAGAACTCGCCATCGATGATCTGCATCGATTCGACGTCGAAGTCGGCGCCGGTCAGGTAGCGCTTGTCCGTGCCTTCGTTGACGATCAGGAAGGGCACCTTGCGATCCGGGTCATGCAGGAACTGGGTCTGCACGCGCGTGATGCCGCCCTTGTTCCAGTCCGGCTTGACCTGGTGGAACATCAGCATCGCGTCGGCACTGTTGGCCTTGGCGCCGAAGCCGTTGTCGGTCAGCACCCAGAAGCTGCCGTCCTTCATGCTCTTGATGCCGGAGAAGCCCTGCACCGGCTGGCCCTTGAAGGGCAGGCTGACCCCTGTGGGGCGCGGCGCGGTCTTGTCGGACAGGTAGGAGTTGCCCATCACCGACTCCAGCGCATCGATGCGGCGGGCATCGGCGGAGGTGTACTTGCCGCTGCTGCGCAGAAAGGCCGGTGCATCCTTGGGCGCAGCGACGAAGCTGCGCGCCGGCAGCCAGGCATGGCCGGCCAGTTCTGCCGGATAGGCCACCGGCTGGGCCAGCGCGGTGCCGCTGGCGAGCAAGCCGGCAAGCAGCGCGCTCAAAGGCTGGAGATGAAGCACACGCTCGAGACGCGAAGAGAAGCTCATGTCAGTCGGCACAAAGGCGTTGGGATTGAAGTCCCGCAGCCTAGGCAGCGACGATGACAGCGGCGTGAAGGGATCGGCGAGGACGCCTCAGCGCGGACGCCCCCAGTCGAGCAATTCGGCCGGGTAGTGGCGCAGCAGCATGGCCCGCACGCGCCCCTCGCGAACGGCCTTCAGCAAGGCGTCGGCGATGCGCTGACGATCTGCCTGGGACAGGCTCTTGCGCGACAGGTAGACGCCGAACTCCATGGCCGGCAGGCCCGCAAGCGGCAGCAACTGCAGGCCTGGCCGCCACTGCCCATCGGCATCCTGCAGCGCGCTCGGCGGCAGCAGGCTGAACTGCACGCGTCCCGCGTGCAACATGCGCAGGGCGGAGACCGGGTCGGACACCAGATCGGCGCGCTGCTGGGTGCGCAAGGCCTCGACCAGGCCGACATACTCGTCATTGAACGCATAGGAGCGCACCAACGCACCGCGCCAGGACGAGCGATCCCTGAGCTCGGTCAGGCTGGCTGGCGCGCTGCGCTGATCCGACTGGTGAACAACCAGGGCGACCTGCTCGCGAAGCAACGGCACGAACTGCGCCACCGCATCACGCTGCGAATTCCGACCGGCCGGCAGCAACAGGTCCATGCGACCATGCTCGATCACTTCCTGATGCAAGCGCGCCCTTGGCATGACGGGAAAGCGGAACTCGCAGCCGATCTCGCGCAGCAGTTCTGGCAAGGCGCCACCGACTTCGTTGCCCTCTACATGAACCAGGCGACCGGTAGGCGCCGCTGGCACAAGCACCGGCCGCTCGCAGGCCGCTTGGCTCTGGGCTGCCGGCGCCAGCCCGATGCTGACCGACATCAGGGCGAACCTCCAGGGTCGAAGGTAATCCTCGTTCAGGCTTAACAACTGTTTTTCTCCGCAGTCGGCTCGTTTTCGCGGGTGGCGCCTGCCTGTGCCGGACCTTCACTTGATCGGCATCAATGACAGCGCCCCCTGTCGATGGAATTCTGACCCTGAGCTTCCATCGTAGTGTCACAAAACTATGGCATCCAACCGAAACAACCCTGCTGCCGAGCGCAGTTCCGTTAACACCGCCGCAGTTCGCACGCCGCGACCGCGGCGCACGCGCGCCGGGGATACCGCCGGCACGCTGAAGCCTGAACGCATCGAGCGGCGCACAACTGCCGAGGCGGTGGAGAAGGCGCAGGCCCGTAAGTTGGAGGCGCTCAAGGACATCGTCGGCAAAAAGGGCGCTGGCGACCTGGCGAACTCAGTGCGGGCCGTGGTGGCCGGCGCCGCCCCGGACGACGCGGCGGCGCTTCGCAAGGCTCTGCTGAAGGAGCTGCAGCTTGCGGCGCGCCAGGACGTGGTGGACCCTGACGAGGAACTGGCGCCCGGCTGGCGCAAGGGCGGCTATCCGTACAAGAACCTGATGTCGCGCCGCGCCTACGAGAAGCAGAAGTACCGCCTGCAAGTGGAGTTGCTGAAGCTGCAGGCCTGGGTCAAGCAGACGGGCCAGAAGGTCGTCATCCTGTTCGAGGGCCGCGACGCGGCCGGCAAGGGCGGCACCATCAAGCGCTTCATGGAGCACCTCAACCCGCGCGGCGCGCGCGTGGTGGCACTGGAGAAGCCCAGCGAGGTCGAGCGCGGCCAGTGGTACTTCCAGCGCTATGTGCAGCACCTGCCCACCGCGGGCGAGATAGTGCTGTTCGACCGCAGCTGGTACAACCGCGCCGGCGTCGAGCGCGTGATGGGCTTCTGCAGCAACGACGAGTACAACGAGTTCATGCGCCAGGCGCCCGAGTTCGAGCGCAACCTGGTGCGCTCAGGCGTGCATGTGGTGAAGTTCTGGTTCTCGGTCAGCCGCGAAGAACAGCGCCGCCGCTTCAAGGAGCGCGAGGCTCACCCGCTCAAACAGTGGAAGCTCTCGCCGATCGACAAGGCCTCGCTGGACAAGTGGGACACCTACACCAAGGCCAAGGAAGCGATGTTCTTCCACACCGACATCGCCGAGGCGCCTTGGACGGTCGTCAAGTCGGACTGCAAGAAGCGCGCGCGCCTGAACGCAATGCGCTACGTGCTGCACCAGCTGCCCTACACCAACAAGGACCTGGACAAGATCGCCCAGATGGACCCACTGCTGGTGGGACGTGCCAACGTGGTCTACGAACGCGGTGAAGGGCAGAACCCGGCGCCGCTTTGATGCCAGGCGGGCCGGAGCTCAGGCCGGTCAGGCGTCTGGTCGCTAGCTCTTTGAGCGTTCGGCAGTGATCCTTCGGCGGAACCTTGAATTCATGTGCGCGGATCGGGCGGCGCCGGGATGCGGGCGCATGCGCTTGCTCCGTGTCCCCCGGGCCGCAGGCGGCCCTCCTCCTTTTACCTACGTAAGCGCACGCGCCCGCATCCCGGCTCAGCGGCGATCGCAGGATTCGCAGCACAAGGCAAGCGCCACAAGCAGGAGGGCGGGCGGGCCTGATGCGCAGGTAAAAGGAGGAGGACGCGTAGCGTCCGGGGGATTGAGCCCGGACACGGGAAGTCCACTGGACTCCCTGTGCCTGGCGAAAGCCGGGGCCCATGGCCCGGGCACGGAGCAGCAGGCCTGCCTGTTCTCCTGCGCTCCATGCACAGCCCTGAACTGAATTCAGAGCGCCTCGATTCAACGCGCAAAGAGACTTGTTGCTTACTCGGCCGTCATGCAGAAGGCGTTGAGCTTGTTCCCATCGAGATCGCGGAAATAGGCGGCGTAGAAGCCGCCACCGCGCGGCCCCGGGGCGCCTTCGTCGGTGCCGCCCAGCGCCAGCGCCTTGGCATGCAGGGCCTGCACGGTGGCCGGGCCGTCCGCGGCCAGCGCAATCATCACGCCGTTGCCGACCGTGGCCGGCTGGCCGTCGAAAGGCAGCGTCACGGCGAAACCCGGCTCGCTCATGCTGCGGCCCCAGGCGATGCCGCGGCCGAAGTCCATGGTGCGCTTCGCGCCGATGACGGCGAACAGCTCGTCATAGAAGGCCGCAGCGCGCGGCAGATCGTGGGTACCGAGGGTGGTGTAGCCGATCATGGTCAGAGCTCCCTGTGAGATATGGAGCACTGATGATGCCAGCGGCCTGTGCCGGAATTTGGCAGCAGCCTGAGCCTGAGCTGAGGGGATCGGGCTGGCCGGGCGCTCTGCACCCAGCGCTCAGCCCCGGTCGAGCTTGAACACCGCCATGCTGGCCAGCAGATTGGGCATGGTGCGCACGACCTGACCCTGCTGGATGCCAAAGCTGTCCAGCACGCGCAGGCGGTTCTTGCGCGCCAGCACCTCGAAATCGGCATAGGTGCCGACGCGGATATTGGGCGTGTCGTACCACTCGTAGGGCAGCACCTTGGTGACCGGCATGCGGCCCAGCAGCACCTGCAGGCGGTTGGGCCAGTGGGCGAAGTTGGGGAAGCTGACGATGCCCATGCGGCCCACGCGCGCCGTTTCCCTCAGCATGGCCTCGGTATTGCGCAAATGCTGCAGGGTCTCCAGCTGCAGCACCACGTCGAAGCTCTGGTCCTCGAAGATGGCCAGGCCCTCTTCCAGGTTCAGCTGGATCACGTTGACACCGCGCTGCGCGCAGGCCAGCACATTGGCATCGTCGAGCTCCACGCCGTAGCCGGTGCATCCCTTGGTGGTCTGCAGGTGGTGCAGCAGCTCGCCCGTTCCGCAACCCAGATCGAGCACGCGCGAGCCGGCTGGCACCAGCGCGGCAATCGCTTCCATCACGCTACGGTCGCTCATGCCTGGAACTCCTTGGCAATGCGTTCGAAATAGGCGCGCAGCACGCCGTGGTAGCGCGGGTCTTCGAGCAGGAAGGCGTCATGGCCATGCGGCGCGTCGATCTCGGCATACGAGACGTCGCGCTTGTTGTCCAGCAGCGCCTTGACGATTTCCCGCGAGCGCGCCGGCGAGAAGCGCCAGTCGGTGGTGAAGCTGGCCAGCAGGAACTTGGCCTTGGCTGACGCAAAGGTGCGCGACAGGTCGCCGCCATGCTCGCGCGCCGGGTCGAAGTAGTCGAGCGCGCGGGTGATCAGCAGATAGGTGTTGGCGTCGAAGTACTCGCTGAACTTGTCGCCCTGGTAGCGCAGATAGCTCTCGATCTGGAACTCGATGTCCTGCGTGCTGTAGCCCAGCTCGGCAGCGCGCATCTGGCGGCCGAACTTCTGCTCCATCACATCGTCGCTGAGATAGGTGATGTGGCCGATCATGCGCGCCACGCGCAGGCCGCGCTTGGGCACCACGCCATGCGCGTAGAAGTGACCCTCATGGAAATCCGGGTCGGTGATGATGGCGCGGCGCGCCACCTCGTTGAAGGCGATGTTCTGCGCCGACAGGCTGGGCGCCGTGGCGATGGCGATGCAATGGCGCATGCGATCCGGATAGCGCAGCGACCAGTCCAGTGCCTGCATGCCGCCCAAGGATCCGCCCAGCACGGCGGCCAGCTGCGTGATGCCCAGCGCATCCAGCACACGGGCCTGCGCATCGACCCAGTCCTGCACCGTCACCACCGGGAAATCGGCGCCATAGACGCGGCCGGTGGCCGGGTTCAGATGCATGGGCCCGGTCGAGCCGAAGCAGGAGCCGGGGTTGTTGATGCCGATGACGAAAAACTTGTCGGTATCCAGCGGCTTGCCCGGGCCGATCAGGTTGTCCCACCAGCCCTCGCTCTTGTCCTGGCCTTCGTAGGTGCCGGCCACGTGGTGGCTGGCATTGAGCGCGTGGCAGACCAGCACCGCATTGCTCTTGTCGGCGTTGAGCCGGCCGTAGGTCTCGTAGACCAGTTCGTAGTCGCGCAGCTGCGCGCCGCTGCGCAGTGGCAGTGCCTCGCTGAACTTCAGGCGCTGCGGTGTGACGTGGCCAATCGAGCCCATGCACTCACCTCTGACTTCCATACAACCCAAAAACAAAAAAGCCGGTGTCGCTGACGGAGCGGACACCGGTTTTCGGGCGTCCCTCTTTAGCGGAATTTATAGAGCGCCCGCAATCCGGAACAAATCGGCGCTATGAGGCCCAAGTATATCGGGCGCCGCTTCCGTGGCAGGATGGGCTCTGAGCAACAGGCATGGAGCACACACGATGAGCGGCCGGTTTGAAGGCTTCACTGCGGAGACCGTCGAGGTCGGCGGGCAGGCGATCCACCTGCGCAGCGGCGGCAAGCCGGATGGGGCCCCGCTGCTGCTGCTGCACGGCTTTCCGCAGACACATGCGATCTGGCAGCGCGTGGCCCGCGTGCTGGGCCACCACTTCTTCCTGGTGATGCCCGATCTGCGCGGCTATGGCGACTCGGCCAAGCCACCCAGCGATGCCCAGCACCTGCCCTACAGCAAGCGCGCGATGGCGCACGATATGGTGGCGCTGATGCGCGAGCGCTTCGGCATCGCCCGCTTCGGCCTGGTGGGCCACGACCGCGGCGGCCGCGTCGCGCACCGCCTGGCGCTGGATCATCCCGATGCGGTCGCCAAGCTGGCGGTGCTGGACATCGCGCCAACGCTGGACATGTATGCCCGCACCGACATGGACTTTGCGCGGGCCTACTACCACTGGTTCCATCTGATCCAGCCGCAGCCGCTGCCCGAGACCATGATTGGCGCCGACCCGCGCTTCTACCTGCACTGGAAACTGGGCGGCTGGGGCAGCCAGGGCCTGGCGCATATCGAGCCCGAAGCGCTGGCCGAATACGAGCGTTGCTTCTGCCGCCCCGAAGCCATCCACGCCGCCTGCGAGGACTACCGCGCCAGCGCAGGCATCGACCTGGAGCACGACGGCATCTCGCGCGCCTCGGCGCACAAGATTGCCTGCGATCTGCTGGTGCTGTGGGGCGCACGCGGCGTGGTCGAACGCCTGTTCGACCCGCTGGCACTGTGGACGGCGCAGTGCGCCGGCCGCGTCAGCGGCTGGACCCTGCCCTGCGGCCACTATCTGCCCGAGGAGCAACCGGCCGAGACGGCGGCGGCGCTGCTGGAGTTCTTCAGCGCCTAAGCTGCACTGGCCAGGGGATGGGCAATGCCGCCATCGCCGTAACAACGCAGCACCTCGGCGATCACCACCTGATAGCCGCGCAGCCAGCGGCCCTGCTGCTGCTTGGCCTGTAGATGGGCCGGATGCTGCATCAGGCTCTGCAGGGCCTGCAGGCTGTCCCAGTAGTACACATTGGAGATCAGGCCCGCAGCCGGGTTCTCCCAACTCTCCTCGCCGAGATAGCCCGGGATGGATTTCGCCACCTCGGCGATGACGGCATCCAGGGCATGGAACTCCGCGTCATAGTCGCCCTTGGCAAAGGTGAAGGTGGCGCTGAAGCGCGCCCCCTCCCGATCCTGCCTCAGCGCGCTCACGGCGCCGTGCACAAGCAATGCACCAGCGCCGAGTAAGGCTTGCGTCCGGCACTCAGCTCGGCCAGCGAGGCCAGCTCCTGCTGGGCCTGCTGCACGGCGGCGGGCAGTTGCAGCGGCATGGCCGCGCGCACCAGTTCCACCAGCGTGGGTGCCAGCACCGAGTCCAGCGACTTCAGCAGGCGGTCCAGCTTGCCCGGCTCGCGTTCCACATAGGCAATGCGCGGCTCACCTTCGATCTTGGCCAGCGTGGCTGCGGCCTGCAGCGCGTCGCCCAAGCTGCCGAGTTTGTCCACCAGGCCACGGTCCAGCGCCTGCGTGCCGGTCCAGACCCGGCCTTGGGCCACGTCGTCGATCTGCTCGACCGTTTTCTTGCGCGCCTTGGCGGCCCGGCCGGTGAAGTCGTCGTAGATGAACTGCACAGCCGATTGCACGGTGGCGCGCAGGCGCTCGTCGAGCGGCCGGCGGGGGTCGAAGCCGCCGGTCAGCCAGGTGGTGGTGTAGCCGCCGGTGTGCACCGACAGCTTGTCCATCAGCTTGTCGACGGTGGGCAGCATGCCGAACACGCCGATCGAGCCGGTGATGGTGGACGGATCGGCCAGCACCTGGTCGGCCGCCATCGATATCCAGTAGCCGCCCGAGGCGGCCACATCGCCCATCGACACCACCACCGGCTTGCCGGCGGCGCGGGTGATTTCCAGCTCGCGGCGCACGATCTCGGACGCGAAGGCGCTGCCGCCCGGCGAGTTGACGCGCAGCACCACGGCCTTGATCTTGTCGTCCTCGCGGGCCTGACGGATCAGCTTGGCCGTGGAGTCGCCGCCCACCTTGCCGGGGCCGGCCTGGCCGTCGACGATCTCGCCCTCGGCCACCACCACGCCAATGGCCGCAGCCTTGTCGTCCCACTTGGGCTTCACATGGGCCAGGTAGGCGGCCAGGTCGATCTGGCGGAAGCTCTTGCTCTTCTCGTCCTTGGCGCCGCGCTCGATCAGCAGCGCGCGCATCTCGTCACGCGTCTTCAACGCATCGACCAGCTTCTCTTTCAGCGCCAGCTGGGCGGTGTCGCCCTTGACGGCCTGCATGCGCTGCGGCAGCTCTTCGATGGCACGTGCGATCGCGCCCTTTTCCAGCTTGCGCGCCGCCTCGACCGAGGCGGTGTAGCGCGCCCACAGATCGCCATACAGATAGGACTCCGACTCCAGCGTCGCCGGCGACGGGCCGTTGGCGAAATAGGGCTCGCCGAAGTTCTTGAACTTGCCGACCCGGATCACATTGGCGTCGATGCCCAGGCGGTCCAGCGCGTCCTTGTAATAGTTGCGGTAGCGACCGAAACCGTCGATCAGCACGCCGCCCATCGGGTGCAGATAGAGCTCGTCGGCGCGCGCGGCCAGAAAGTAGCCGCGCTGGTTGAACTCATCGCCATAGGCCAGCACCTTCTTCCCGCCCGAATCCTTCTTGAAGCGCTCGATCGCGGCGGCCACTTCATGCAGCCCCGCCATGCCGGCACCGCCGAACTGGTCCAGCTGCAGCAGCACATGGCTGATCTGCGGGTCCTTGGCCGCGGACTCCAGCGCCGCCAGCACATCGCGCAGCTGGGTCTGGGCCTGCGGCGTCTCGCCACGCGCCTGCGCCATCGCCTGCTCGCGCAGCGAGCCCGAGCGCTGCTCGACCAGCCGCCCGTCGAGGTTCAGCACCAGCGCCGTCTTGTCTGCCAGCGGCTTGGGGCCGCGCGTCACAAAGCTCACGATCAAGGCAATCAGCACGGCCAGCAGCAGCAGGTTGAGCAGCGCACGCCGGCTGGCATCCAGAAACCACCAAGCCTTGCCGAGAACACGCCGATCGGGCGCAGAACAGTCATGATCATCCGGAGTCTCCAGCCCTTGCAGCAAGGGAGTGGCGCGATTCTAGGCAGCCGTTCGCCACCAGCCGAAGGTCAGGGCCAGCCCAGGGCAAACACCGAGCCGCCCGCACACGCCAGCGCACCGTGTCGGCTTAAGCTGCTGCCAGCGCGCCGCCTTCGTGGCGTGCGGAGTCATGCCCATGCCTTCCTGGCTGCACCAGCTCGACCGCCTCTACCCCGTACGCTACAGCGCCTGGCTGCTGTGCCTGATCGCCGCCCTGGCAGCGGCCGCCAGCTGGGCTTTCGGCCTCAGTGGGCCGCTGCTGCCCCTGCTGTTCGGGCTCTTGAGCCTTGTCGGGCTGATGGACACGCTGCAGACCAAGCGCTCGGTGCTGCGCAACTACCCGGTGATCGGCCATCTGCGCTTTCTGCTCGAATTCATCCGGCCCGAGATCCGCCAGTACTTCATCGAGGCCGACAGCGAAGCCGCGCCGTTTTCGCGTCAGCAGCGCTCGCTGGTTTACCAGCGCGCCAAGGGCGACCCGGACAAGCGGCCCTTCGGCACGCAGCGCGACGTCAATGCATCGGGCTATGAGTGGATCAACCACTCGCTGGCGCCGACCCGGCTGGACAGCCATGATTTCCGCATCACCATCGGCGAGGGGCGCGCCCAGCCCTACGAAGCCAGCGTCTTCAACATCTCGGCGATGAGCTTCGGCGCGCTCAGCGCCAATGCCATCCTGGCGCTCAACGAGGGTGCGCGCAAAGGCAACTTCGCGCATGACACCGGCGAAGGCTCGATCAGCGTGCACCACCGCACGCATGGCGGCGACCTGATCTGGGAAATCGGCTCGGGCTACTTCGGCTGCCGCAACGATGACGGCAGCTTCAGCGCCGAGCGCTTCGAGGCCAATGCGCGCGATCCGCAGGTCAAGCTGATCGAGCTCAAGCTCAGCCAGGGCGCCAAGCCCGGCCATGGCGGCGTGCTGCCCGGCCCCAAGGTGACGGCCGAGATCGCCCAGGCGCGCGGCGTGCCGATCGGCGTGGACTGCGTCTCGCCAGCAGCGCACAGCGCCTTCGGCACACCGATCGAGCTGCTGCGCTTCGTCGACAAACTTCGCAACTTGAGCGGCGGCAAGCCCACCGGCTTCAAGCTCTGCATCGGCCATCCCTGGGAATGGTTCGCGATCGCCAAGGCCATGCTGGAGACCGGCATCGTGCCGGACTTCATCGTGGTGGATGGCGCCGAGGGCGGCACCGGCGCCGCGCCGCTGGAGTTCACCGACCATGTGGGCGCGCCGCTACAGGAGGGGCTGCTGCTGGTGCACAACACCCTGGTTGGCCTGAACCTGCGCGAGCGGGTGAAGATCGGCTGCGCCGGCAAGGTGGTCAGCGCCTTCGACATCGCCCGCATGATGGCCCTGGGCGCCGACTGGTGCAATTCAGCGCGCGGCTTCATGTTCGCGCTGGGCTGCATCCAGGCCCAGGCCTGCCACACCGGCCATTGCCCGACCGGCGTCACGACGCAGGACCCCAAGCGCCAGCAAGCCCTGGTGGTGCCCGACAAGGCCGAGCGCGTCTACCGCTACCACCAGAACACGCTCAAGGCCCTGCAGGAACTGGTGCAGGCGGCCGGCCTGCACCACCCCGGCGAGATCAGCGCCGCGCACATCGTGCATCGCATCAACAAGCATGAGGTGAAGCTGCTGATCAATATGCTGCCCTTCGTGAAACCCGGCGCGCTGCTGGGCGGCGAGTTGCCCGGCAATGTGTTCACCGTCTACTGGCCGCTGGCCAGCGCGCACAGCTTTGCACCGCAGGGGACGGTGGGGCGGATCAGCTGATGCAAGACTTGGCAACGCAAGAGCCGCAGGACCTGGCCGCACTCGACGCGCTGCTGTCGGACCGCCAGGGCGACTGGTGGGACGGCTTCTACGCCAACCGCGCCAAGCCTGTGCCCTTCTTCGGCCCACAGCCGGATGAGTGCCTGGCGGAGTGGATCGCGCAAGGCCTGATCCGCGCGCCCGGCCGCGCACTCGACCTGGGCTGCGGCAACGGCCGCAATGCCGTGCTGCTGGCGCAGTCGGGCTTCGTGGTGGAAGGCGTGGACTACTCGCAAGCCGCCATCGACTGGGCCGCGCAGCGCGCGGCCGAAGCCGGCGTTGCGGTGCAGCTGCGCCACGCCTCGGTCTTCGAGGTGGACATCGCTGCTGGCGCTTACGACCTGGTCTACGACTCCGGCTGCTTCCACCACCTGGCCCCGCACCGGCGGCCGGGCTATGTGCAACGCGTCGCCGCCGCGCTGAAGCCCGGCGGCTGCTTCGGCATGGTGTGCTTCCGCCCCGAAGGCGGCAGCGGCCTGAGCGACGCCGAGGTGTACGAACGCCGCACCCTGGGCGGCGGGCTGGGCTATACCGAAGCGCAGCTGCGCGCCATCTGGGGCGGCGCGTTCCGGATCGAGCAGCTGCGGCCGATGAAGCCACAGCACCCAACCGAGAGCGGCCGCTTCGGCGAGGGCTTTCTGTGGGCGATGCTGGCGCAGAAATGCTGAGGCCGGCGGCCATGCCAAGCCCCCGGCGCTGCAGCGCAGCGCCTTCTCGTTTACCCTTGGCGCATGTGGACTGCCAAGCCCTCCCGCCTCCTTCATATGCGCCATTTCGCCCTCGTGCTGGCGCTCTCGCTCGGCCTGCTGGCCGGCTGCGCCACGCTGGACGAGAAGCAGCGCGAATGGATCTTCCAGCCCAGTGACCGGACCTGGTCCGGCGGCCTGGCCGCGGCGCGGGGCATGGACGATGTCTGGATCCGCTTCGAATCCAAGCTCAGCAAGGAGGCCGTGCAGCTGCATGGCCTGTGGCTGCCGGCCGCCAAGCCGGATGCGCCGGTGCTGCTGTATCTGCACGGCGCGCGCTGGGATGTGCGCGGCAGCGCCAACCGCATGCGGCGCATGCAGGAGCTGGGCTTCTCGGTGCTGGGGGTCGATTACCGCGGCTTCGGCCAGAGCGGCCACGGCAAGCTGCTGCCGTCAGAAGAGATGGCCTACGAGGACGCGCGTGCTGCCTGGGATTGGCTGGCGCAGCAACACCCCGGTCGGGCGCGCTACATCTTCGGCCACTCGCTGGGCGGGGCCATCGCGGTGCAGCTGGCCAGCGAGGTGCAGCAGCAGGCCGCGGGCCTGATCGTCGAAGGCAGCTTCACCTCGATTCCCGAAGTGGTGAGCCAGTACCGCTGGGGCTGGCTGCCGGTGGGGCCGCTGATCACGCAACGCTTTGAAGCGGCGGAGCGCATCGCCCGGGTGCGCATGCCGGTGCTGATCGTGCATGGCCGTGAGGACCGCACCATTCCCTGGTCACTGGGCCAGGCCTTGTACGAGCGCGCACCCGAGCCCAAGCGCTTCGTGCTGGTGGACGGCGGCACCCACCACAACACCAATGCCATCGGCCAGCCGCTCTACCGCGCCGCGCTGGCAGATTTGTTCGGCCTGGGCAGCGGTGCTTCTGCGCCCGCTGCCGCTCAGCTCAAGCCGGGGCCCAGCAGCGCTGGCGCAGCAGGGGGCTGATGCGGTAACGCTCGCTGCGGTAGGCCTCGAACAGGCCATCCAGCAGTTCGCTGACGCGCGGCGCGCCCAGCAGCGCCAGCCACTCGAAGGG
>JACDQM010000126.1 GCA_015657635.1 Roseateles sp. | reverse complement strand
TTTTGTGATTGGCGTCGACAAGCGAACTTCCTTGCCTAGAGACTCATTCGCGTTGACGCGCGTTGTCGCGGACTTGCAGTTGTTTGCCGTCCATGCACAAGAAGCTGCCTGGCGCCTTTTGATGCCCAGTCACTTCAGCGCGCAATCCTTGAACGCCCATCTAACACCGCGTGAGTTGGAGTGCCTGCGCTGGACGATGGAAGGCAAGACGGCTTGGGAAGTCGGTGCGATTCTGAGTATCAGCGAGCGCACAGCCGTTCTCCACATCAACAATGCGATGCGCAAACTGGATTGTTCCAGCAAGCATCAGGCCGTTCTCAAGGCCCTTAGGTTGGGCTTGATCCGCTGACGCAAACGGCTCACAAACTGCGACAGACCTGTAAGAGTTGACAGTTACTTAGACGCAGCGCGACTGCTCCAATTTGATCAACGCGAAACAAACGTTGACTCAAACAGGAGCTTGAAATGGAATACGTCGCACAACAGTCCGCTGCTTTCGAATCCAATGTCGCTCAGGGCGAGCGTATCGAATTGAATGACGCCCCTCAGCTGCTGTCGCTTGCTGAGCTTGAGCAAATTGGCGGCGGCGAGGGTGAGCAAACCAGTATGCCCACCAAGGGCTGGTAATTTAAAGCCGAGTTTTCTGAGTTGAACTATTGATGCTCTTCCGCCCCGAAGCGCGTCACGCTCACTCCACCGCCCGCCTCGGCACCATCAATCTCCACCGCCCCGTCCCGCTGCATCTGCTGACGGCCGCGGCGCTGGGTGCGGTGGTGCTGGTGGGTGTGTTCCTCTGTACGGCGGAATACACCCGCAAGGCGCGTGTCAGTGGCTATCTGGTGCCGGACCGGGGCGTGCTTCGCATCACGCCGCCGCAAGCCGCGACAGTGCTGTCGCGCGAGGTCAGCGAGGGCCAGAGCGTGCGCGCTGGCGATGTGCTGTTCGTGCTGTCACTGGACAGTGGCGCGGCGCAGGCTGGCGAAGGCATTGCCCAGAGCCTGGCCGAGCGCGAGCGCTCACTGAGCCAGGCCGCTGGGCAACAGCAGCAACTGCTGCGCGCCCAGGCCCTGGCGCTGGATCAGCGCATGGCCGGCTTGCAGCGCGAGCTGGATCAACTGGCGGCCGAGGCGCGCTTGCAGAACGAGCGCCTGGCCTTGGCGCAACAAAGCCTGGCGCGCACCGAGGCGCTGGGGCGTGACCAGTTCGTTTCGAGCGCTCAGGTGCAGGCCAAGCGTGAGGAGACGCTGGGTTTGCAGGGGCAGCAGCAGGCCTTGGCGCGCCAGCGCGAGAGCCTGCACAGGGAGTTGCTGTCCCTGCAAGCCCAGCGGCGCGAACTGCCGCTGCGCGGCGAAGTGCAACAAGGTGAAATCGCCCGCGACCTCGCAGGCCTGAAGGCGCTGGGCCTGGAGACCGAGGCCAAGCGCCGCCTGGTGCTGCGCGCCCCCAGCGACGGCATCGTCAGCACCGTGCTGGCCGAGCCCGGCCAACCTGTGGCACCGGGCATGGCGCTGGCCAATGTGCTGCCGGCGCTCACGCAGATGCAGGCGCATCTGTATGCGCCCTCCAGCGCGGTGGGCTTTGTGCGTCCAGCGCATGCGGTGCAGCTGCGCTATCAGGCCTTCCCGTATCAGAAGTTCGGCCAGCAACAGGGTCAGGTCTTGCGCATCTCGCGCACGCCGCTGGCGCCGGCCGAGCTGGCAACGCTGGCCCTGCCGAGCACCCTCACCCAAGGCGCGGCCACCGAGCCGCTCTACCGCATCACCGTCACGCTGGACCGCCAGACCGTCTCGGCCTATGGCGAAGAGCAAGCGCTGGCCGCCGGCATGCAGCTCGATGCGGATGTGCTGCTGGAGCGGCGCAAACTGATCGAATGGCTGTTCGAACCCTTGCTGAGCCTGGCGCGCCGTGTCTGAGTCTTCCTCTTCCACTACTTCCTTGCTCGGTCGCCTGAATCTAGGCCCCGGCTGGCGCCGCGCCACACCGATGGTGCTGCAGGGCGAAGCGGCCGAGTGTGGCCTGGCCTGCCTGGCCATGGTGGCCAGCCATCACGGGCAACGCTGGACGCTGGCCGAGTTGCGGCAGAAATTCGCCGTCTCGCTGAAGGGCGTGACGATGGCCGGCATCGTGCGCATGGCCGGGCAGCTGGGCTTGGTCGCGCGAGCGTTGCGCGCCGAGCCGGCGCATCTTCAGGGGCTGCAGCTGCCCTGCATCCTGCACTGGGACTTCAATCACTTCGTGGTGCTGCAGTCGGTGCGCGGCGACGAAGCTGTCGTGCTCGATCCGGCACGCGGTGAGCGGCGCTTGAAGCTGGAGGAGCTCTCCAAGCATTTCACCGGTGTGGCACTGGAGTTGCGCCCCGGTGCTGATTTCACGCCCAAGGCAGCGGCACCGGCGGTGAGCTGGCGGCAGCTGCTGGGGCGCATCACCGGGCTCAAGCGTTCGCTGGCGCAGATCCTGGCGCTGGCGCTGGGTCTGGAGTTGCTGGCCCTGCTGGCGCCCTTCCTGCTGCAGTGGGTGGTGGACGGCGTGATCGTCAGCGCCGACCGCGATCTGCTGGTCACGCTGGGCCTGGGCTTCGGCCTCTTGGTGCTGTTGTCAGCCGGCATCAGCGCGCTGCGCTCCTGGGCCGTGCTGTACCTGTCGGCCTCGCTGCACCTGCAGTGGCTGGGCAATGTGTTCGCCCATCTGTTGCGCCTGCCCTTGGATTGGTTCGAGAAGCGCCATATGGGCGACATCTGGTCGCGCTTCGCCAGCGTGCAGGAGATCCAGAAAACGCTGACCGGCCCCTTCATTGAGGCGGTGCTGGATGGGCTGCTGGTGCTGATCACGCTGGCGATGATGATGGTCTACAGCCCGCGGCTGGCCGCCGTCGCACTGGCCGCCGTCGTGGGCTATGGCCTGCTGCGCTGGGCGCTGTTTCGGCCGCTGCGTGAAGCGGCCGAGGAAACGCTGATCCACGAGGCGCGGCAGAACAGCCATTTCCTGGAATCGCTGCGTGGCGCGCAGGCGATCAAGCTGTTCAGCGCCCAGGCCGACCGCGGCTCGCGATTCGCCAATCTGGTGGTCGAGCAGATGAACGCCAGCCTGGTGGGCCGCAAGCTGGAACTGTGGATGAGCGTCGGCAACAAGCTGCTGCTCGGGCTGGAGCGCGTGGCCATCGTCTGGCTAGGCGCGCTGCTGGTGCTGGACCGCGAGCTGTCGGTCGGCATGCTGTTTGCCTTCCTGGCCTATAAGGAACAGTTCAGCCTGCGCATCAGCGCGCTGATCGACAAGGCGGTGCAGCTCAAGATGCTGCGCCTGCAGGGCGAGCGCCTGGCCGACATCGTGCTGACAGCGCCGGAGAACGAAGGCAATGCCAGCCAGGCTTTGCCCGTGCGCCCGACGCTGGTGCTGAAGGATGTGCAGTTCCGCTACGCCGAGGGTGAGCCGCCGGTGCTGTCAGGCTGCAGCCTGACGATAGAGCCCGGTGAATCGGTGGCCATCGTCGGGCCTTCGGGCAGCGGCAAGACCACCCTGCTGAAGCTGATGCTGGGCATCCACCAGCCACAGGGCGGCGAGATCCGCATCGGCGGCCAGCCGCTGGCCCAACTGGGCCTGCAGACCTGGCGAGCATGCGTTGGCACCGTGATGCAGGACGACCAGCTGTTTGCCGGGAGCATCGCCGACAACATCAGCTTCTTCGATCCGGAAGCCGACAAGGACTGGGTCGAGCAATGCGCCCGGATGGCCTGCGTGCATGAGGACATTGCCGCCATGCCGATGGGCTACCAGACGCTGATCGGCGACATGGGCTCCAGCCTGTCCGGCGGCCAGCGCCAGCGCGTGCTGCTGGCGCGGGCGCTGTACAAGCGGCCGCAGTTCCTCTTCCTGGACGAGGCCACCAGCGCACTCGATGTCGAGCGTGAGCGCCAGGTCAATGCATCGCTACGCGCGCTGCCGCTGACCCGGATAGTGATCGCTCACCGTCCGGAAACCATCGCCGCCGCACAGCGCGTCATCACGCTGCAGCAGGGGCGCGTGTCGCAGGATCTGCGCAGCGTGCCCTGCCCCGCGACCCGCCCTGACTGAGCCTCCTTTCGCTATCGCGGCCATGGCCAGATCCAACTGGCCTTGAGGGCAAGCGGTCGGTAGCATTCCCCTATTATTTTTCAACTTTCGATAGGGGATGTCATGGCCAAAACAGCGACTTTCGGTGTGATGCACCTGGCCACCGCCTTTGGCGTGAGCTATGCGCTGACCGGCGATGTGGCCATCGCTGGCGCCATCACCTTCGTCGAGCCGGCGGTCAACACCGTCATGCACTACTTCCACGACAAGTACTGGGATCGGATCGCGCAGTACCTGCCCGGCGGACACCGTCCGGCAGGCGGCAGCGAGAGCGCGGACGAACTCAATCCGGCTTGATCTTGGCCCGCGCGATGACCGCCTTCCAGCGCTGCTGCTCCTGAGCGACGAACTGCGCGAACTGCGCCGGCGTATTGCCCACCGCCTCCGCGGCATCGGCGCTGAGGCGCTCCTTGGCGGAGACTGAACGGATGGCCTTGGCCGCCTCGACGGCCAGCTTGTCGATATGCGCTTGCGTCATGCTGGCCGGTGCCGTCAGGCCATACCACTGAGTCATCTCGAAGCCCGGGAAACCTTGCTCGGCCACGGTCGGCACATCGGGCAGCTGCGGCAGCCGCTCCTTGGAGCCGGTGGCAATGCAGCGCAGCTTGCCGGCCTTGATGAACTGCATGATGGCGGGCGCGCCACCGAAGCCGCCTCCAGCCGCCCGGCCAGCAGATCGGTCAGCTGCGGCCCGGTGCCGCGGTAAGGCACATGCACCAGAAACAGATTCGCCGCCATCTTCAGGTATTCCATCGCCAGATGGCCGGCGCTGCCGTTGCCGGCTGAGCCGTAGTTCAGCTGGCCCGGCTTGCTGCGCACCAGGGTGATGAACTCCTTGAGATTGCGCGCCGGCACATCGGGATGCACGACATACAGGCTGGGCACCTTGGCCAGCAGCGTGACCGGCTTGAAGTCGCGGTTGGTATCGAAGGGCAGCTTGTCGTAGATGAAGGGGTTCACCGCCAGCGTGCCGATATGGCCCAGGATCAGCGTGTGCTGGTCGTCGGCGCGGGCCACCTCACCCATTGCGATATTGCCGCCGCCGCCGGGTTTGTTCTCCACATAGACGGTCTGCCCCAGCGCCTTGGTCAGCTCATGCGCTGTTGCGCGGGCGACGATCTCGCTGCTGCCGCCGGGCGCGAAGGGCACCACCAGGCGGATGGATCGACTGGGCCAGTTGGCCTGCGCCAGAGCGGGCAAGCCCAACAGGCTGGCGGCACCGGCCAGGCCGGACTGAAGCAAAAGACGGCGGTTCTCTGACATCGGGCTTGTCTCCTTTGGGATCGTTGTGCCGACCAGTCTAGGCCCGGGCGCTGTCAAGGTGCTGTCTGATCCTCCATCCAGCCCAGCCAACGCATCGCCTGCTCGCGGCTCTCGCCGCACATGATCTCGCTGGGCTGCAGCGAGCTGCAGACGGCAGGCCGCTCCGGACGACCGAAGATCTTGCAGCGGTCCTGCTCATCGAGCTGGATGCAACGCACGCCCGCGGGCTTGCTGATGCCGTCGACGAGGGGCATGCCGGGGATGGGCGAACTGATGGATGGCGCGATGCAGCAGGCGGCGCAGTGATCTCTGCATTTCATGGCCGGATTGTCCATCTGGCCCATGCCACTGGCCGTGACTTATCCACAGCCCCCCGTTAAAATCACGCCCCTCCCCTCTGCTCGTCCGCCCGGCGTCACAGCGCGCCCGGCTGACCCTTGCCATGCTTTATCCGAAAGAGTTCGACGTCATCGTGGTCGGTGGCGGCCATGCCGGCACCGAGGCGGCACTGGCTGCGGCCCGCATGGGCGTGAGCACCCTGCTGCTCACGCACAACATCGAGACCCTGGGGCAGATGAGCTGCAACCCCTCGATCGGCGGCATCGGCAAGGGCCATCTCGTCAAGGAAGTCGACGCACTGGGCGGTGCAATGGCCGCTGCGACCGACGAGTCAGGTATCCAGTTCCGCATCCTCAACAGCTCCAAGGGCCCGGCCGTGCGCGCCACCCGCGCCCAGGCCGACCGCATCCTCTACAAGGCCGCGATCCGCCAGCGGCTGGAGAACCAGCCGAACCTGATGCTGTTCCAGCAGGCAGTCGACGACCTGATGGTGGAGGGTGATCGCGTCGTCGGCGCGGTCACGCAAAGCGGCATCCAGTTTCGCGCCCGTGCGGTGGTGCTGACCGCCGGCACCTTCCTGGATGGCCGCATCCACATCGGCCTGCAGAACTTCAGCGCCGGTCGTGCGGGCGACCCGCCGGCGATCAGCCTCTCGGCCCGGCTGAAGGAATTGAAGCTGCCGCAGGGCCGGCTCAAGACCGGGACGCCGCCGCGCATTGACGGCCGCACGATTGATTTCAGCAAGTGCCTGGAGCAGCCCGGTGACCTGGACCCTGTGCCGGTGTTCAGCTTCCTGGGTGAAGCTTCGCAACACCCGCAGCAGCTGCCCTGCTGGATCACGCACACCAATGCGCGCACGCACGAGATCATCCGCTCCGGCTTCGACCGCAGCCCCATGTTCACCGGCGTCATCGAGGGCGTGGGCCCGCGCTATTGCCCGTCGATCGAGGACAAGGTCAACCGCTTCGCCGACAAGGACAGCCACCAGATCTTTCTGGAGCCCGAGGGCCTGACGACGCACGAGTTCTATCCGAATGGCATCTCCACCTCGCTGCCCTTCGACATCCAGCTGGCCGCCCTGCAGTCGATGCCCGGGCTGGAGAACGCGCACATCCTGCGCCCCGGCTATGCGATCGAGTACGACTACTTCGACCCGCGTGAGCTGAAGAGCAGCTTCGAGACCAAGGCCATCAGCGGCCTGTTCTTCGCCGGCCAGATCAACGGCACGACGGGCTACGAAGAGGCGGCGGCTCAAGGCCTGTTCGCCGGACTGAACGCCGCGCTGCAGGTCAAGGAGCAAGGCCCCTGGCTGCCGGGCCGCGACCAGGCCTACTTGGGCGTGCTGGTCGATGACCTGATCACCAAGGGCGTGACCGAGCCTTACCGCATGTTCACCAGCCGCGCCGAGTTCCGCCTGCAGCTGCGCGAGGACAACGCCGACATGCGCCTGACCGAGATCGGCCGTGAGCTGGGCCTGGTGGACGATATCCGCTGGGCAGCCTTCAACCGCAAGCGCGATGCTGTT
>JACDQM010000125.1 GCA_015657635.1 Roseateles sp. | reverse complement strand
GCCGCCGGGTGGCTTCATGCCCATCCATCTCAGGCATCTGCACATCCATCAGCACGATGTCGAAGCTCTGCGCTCGGCACGCAGCAGCTCCAGCGCGATCCGGCCGTTGCCGGCGGTTCGAACCTGGGCGCCTTCGCGCTGCAGCAGCCGCGTCGCCACTTCGAGATTGATCTCGCTGTCGTCCACCACCAGCACGCGCACGCCTTCCAGCCAATGGGCACCGATCGCGTCCAGCCGCGTCGCTGCCACCACCGCGCGGTCGTGCCGGTGTAGCGGGCCATGCCCTTGTTGACCGCATCAAACAGATCGGACGCGCTCAAGGGCTTGGTCAGCACCTCGTCGATCACCGGCTTGTTCTCCTGGCAGGCCTCGATCGTGCTGCGCAGGCTCGCGCGCTCATGCGAAGAGACGATCAGCGCTGCAGGCACATGCTCCGCGCCCTGCTCGGCCAGCAGGGCCTGCAGCGCTTGCAGCCCATCCATGCCGGGCATCTGCCAATCCACCAGCAGGGCGTCAGGCGCAGGCAGCCCGCCCGCCCGGCGCGCGCGGAAGTGGGCCAGCAACTGCTCGCCGCCCGCCAGCGCGGTCACCCGCCAGCCCAGTGAACGGCACAGGCCGGCCATCAATTCGCGGTCGCGCTCGTTGTCGTCGACCAGCAGGACGTCGATGCCTGCCACCGCTGTTTCCAGGGACAAGGCCTGCGTCGCCGTGTCGAAAGGCAGCTTCACGGTGAAGGTGCTGCCAGCGCCGAGCTGGCTCTGCACGTCGACATCGCCGCCCATCATGCGTGCCAGTCGGCGCACGATCGACAGGCCCAGGCCGGTGCCGCCGAAGCGGCGCGTGGTCGAGGCGTCCGCCTGCGCGAACGGGTCGAAGAGTTGCGGCAGCACCTCGGGCGCGATGCCGATGCCGCTGTCGCGCACGCTCCAGCGCAGCCAGTGCCGGTCCCGCTCGTCCGTCTCAGGTTCGACACTGACCAGCACCTCGCCACGCTCGGTGAACTTGAGCGCATTGCTGATCAGGTTGGACAGGATCTGGCGCAGGCGCAGCGCATCGCCCATCACCGCTGGCGGCAGCGCGGCCCCGCCCTGCACACGCAGCGTGACGGACTTGGCCTCAGCCTGCGGCGAGAACAGTGCCGCCAGCTCGCCCAGCAACTCAGCCGGGCTGAACGCCGCCGTCTCCAGCTGCATCTCGCCCGCCTCGATCTTGGCCAGGTCCAGCACGTCGTTGATGATGCCCAGCAGCGAACGCCCGGCAATCTGCAGCTTGCCCAGAAGCTGGCGCTGGTCCGCGTCCAGAGACGTGTGCTCCAGCAGGTGCGAGATGCCGATCACCGCGTTCATCGGCGTGCGGATCTCGTGGCTCATATTGGCCAGGAACATGCTCTTGGCCGCATTGGCCTGCTCGGCCACGTCCTTGGCATGCAGCAAGGCCGCCTCGAAGCGCCGGCGCTGCGAGACATCCTGCGCAATGCCCAGATAGCCGGTGATCGCGCCAGCCGCATCACGCATCGCCGTCACCACCAACGAGACCGGCAGCACCTGGCCATCCTTGCGCACATAGCTCCACTCGTGCGTCTCGGCACCGTCCAGCTCCGGCTTGTGCACGAAGACGCGGAAGCCTTCGATCGGCACGCCGTATTCGGCGCTCAGCTCGGCGGCACGCTCCTGCACCTCATGCGGAAGATGGACCACCGCGGCGGAAACCTTGCCGACCAACTCATCGGCCCGGTAGCCCAGCATCTGCTCAGCGCCTTCGTTGAAGAGCGTGATCGTGCCCTGCGGATCGGTGGCGATGATGGACAGCTCGGTGGCCGCGCGCAACACACCGGCCAGCAGTCCGGCCACGCGCCGGGTTTCGAGCTCGGCACTCTTGATCGCGGTGATGTCCTGCTGGGTGCCGTACATCCACTCCGGCTTGCCGTCGGCGGTGCGGGTGGCCAAGCGGCCGCGGGTCTGCACCCAGACCCATTCACCCGACTTGTGGCGCATGCGGTATTCGCAGGCGTAGTAAGGCTGTTCGCCCTTCAGGTGCAGGCGCAGCTGCTCCTGCGCCAGCGGCGCATCCTCCGGGTGGCTCAGCTTCACCCAGGCCTCGACGCTGAAGGGCAGCAGCTCGTCCAGGCGGTAGCCCAGCTTTTCCGCATAGCGCTGATCCAGGCTGATCTCGCCACTGTGCAGATTCCAGGCCCAGGTGCCGACATCGGTGCCCTCGATCACATTGGCCAGGCGCTGGCGCTCGGCGGCCAGCGCGCGCCGATTGGCCATCACCTCGGTCACGTCATGCACGATGACATAGAAGCCGCGCACCTGCCCTTCCACCACATCCGGCAGGTACTGGGCCAGCGTTTCGCGTTCACCCTGGCCACCAAGCCTTTTCAATGTGTATTCAAAGTGCTGCGGCTCGCCGCGCAGCGCCGCCTCGACACGCGGTCGCAGCTGGTCGAACAGGGTCTCGCCCACCAGTTCGGGCATGCTCATGCCGAGCACCTTGTCCGCCGGAATTCCGAACCAGGACAGGTAGGCTTGATTGGCAACGCGATTGCGCAGCTGGGCATCCCAGTAGCCAATCAGCGAAGGCACAGCGTCCAGAACGGTCTGCAGATCGCGCCGCGCTGTCTCCAGCTCGGCGGTGCGCTCAGAGACCTGCTGTTCCAGGCTCTGGCTGAAATCCTGCAGGCGGCGCTCAGCCTCCTTGCGCTCGCGGATGTCGCGCAACAGCAGCGCCAGGCCGATCACCCGACCGCCCCGCGAACGGATGGCGCTCGCGGTGATGGAGAGATCAATGCTGTGGCCGCCAGCGTTCCGGCGCGTGGAGTCGAACGGGGCCACCGTTTCGCCGCGCACGATCCGCTGCAGCAGCTCCGTCTCTTCATGGCTGCGCCAGTCTTCCAGCAGCAAGCCGGCCAGCGGCTGGCCCTGCGCCTGCGCCGCGCTGTAGCCAAACAGCTGCTCGGCGGCCCGGTTCCAGAGGATCACACGCCCATCCAGACCTTCACCGATGATGGCGTCCGCCGAGTTCTCGACGATGGTGGCCAGCTGCGCCTGCTGGCTGGCATGCTGGCGCGCACGGGCACGGCTGCCCCGGATCACACCCACCAAGGCCGCCAGCAGCAAGGTGGACAGCAGCCCGGCCAGGAACACCGCGCCCGGCTGGGTCTGATTCAGACGTTCCACGAAGCTCGGCCTGGCGTGCAGCTCGATCACCCAGCGCCGCCCCAGCACCTCCTGCACACTGCGCATCAGCAGGCCGGAGTCCATGCCCGCACCGCTGCCGTCCGTGCTGCCGGCCTCGGCCGAATCGAACACCAGCTCACCGACCGCACCCGGCTCGGCAGCGCTGATGTCGCGCAGCCGGATGTCATAGCTGGCGCCGGCAATGCCGAAATCCGCCAGCACCTCCTTCAGCGCCAGCGGCGCATAGGTCCAGCCCAGCGTGGCGGCCTCGCGCTGCGCTTCGGTCTGCAGCGGCAGGCCGGCGCGATAGACCGGCAGCAGCAGCAGCAGTGAGCGTTGCTTCTCGCCCTGCAGCTGCACCAGCGTGATCGGGCCGGTCAGCGTGGCCTCGCCGCTGCGCATCGCGGCCAGCGCCGCCTGGCGGCGGTTGGTCTCGGAGGCGATGTCCAGGCCTACGGCCGCCCTGTTGCGCTCGACCGGTTCGATGTACTGGATGACGAAGCGCTCGCCCGCATTCGGCCCCAACTCGCGGATGGCGAACTCAGGCCAGCCATCGGACTTGGCGCTTGCGGTGAATCGCGCCTCAAGCTCGCGCGGGACGCGGCGGATGAAGCCGAATCCCCTGGCGCCTGGAAACTCTCTCTCCACATCCCGGGTGCGGCTGTAGCGCTGGAATTGTTCGCGCGTCACGACGTCGCCGCCGGCCAGAGCCACCGCGCCACGCGCACCGCGCACGCCATAGGCATACAGGCGCATGCGCTGCAGCAGCTGCTCGCTGACCAACTCAGCCTGCTCGGCAAAACGCTCCTGCGCCCGCTGCCGGTTGTGAAAGTCCTGAATCCAGGCGGCCACCAGGCTCAGGCACAGGCCCAGCACCAGCGCAGCGGCCGTCCAGGCAAACACACGGGCTGTTTCATTCGACCTTCTCGGCATCGGAGCGACTTGCGGCTGCAGGGGCGATCAGTGGCGGGCCCGCCAAGTATCGGTCACAGCCGGGGCGGCCAGCCCAGGGGGCACGAATCAGGCGCGGGCGCGCAGACGCCGTGCGAACGCCTCGACCTCAGGGGGTACCGCAGAGCGGCGCTCCGTCAGGTCGGCCAGCAAGGCGCGCAGCAGCCGGCGCAAGGTCTCGGGCTGCGGCGTCAGCGGGCCGGCGAAGTGCACCTGCTGCTCGTCCAGCAGCACCAGCGTCGGGAAGGTCTCGACATCGAAATCGCCCACCAACTCGGCCTGGTCCTCGATGTCGATCCAGTGCAATTGCAAGGCCACGCCTTCGGCGGCGAACTCGGCGCCGACCTCGGCCAGCACCGGCTCATAGGCCTCGCAAAGCCGGCACCAGGCCGCGCACAGGCAGGCCAGCTGCAGCTGTTGTTGAGCCATCAGGCCGACCAGCGGCGTGCGGCCTGTGGACCGGGAGTTGTCGTCGCAGATGCGGCTGCTGCTCATGCTCGCGCTTCGCTTTTCAGGGGAGCCAAGCGTAGCCAGCGAGCGGCTGCAGGTCAAAGAACGAATCGTTGCTTCGATATGCGCTGCAGCGATGAAGCTCAGTACAGTGTCGCCTGCTGGCGCGCCTCCAGCGCTGCGTCGTAGCTGCTGCCGTCAAAACCCTGGCTCAGCCCGGCGATGATGCGGCCGGTCGACGGCAGGCTGGCACGCTGACGCTGCGCCGCCGCATCCCACAGCCCCGAGCGCTTGACCGCGCGGGCGCACTGGAAGAACACCTTGTTCACCTCGACCACCAGCACCGAACGCGGCAGCCTGCCTTCACCGTCCGGGCCGTCGACCGCAAAGCGCTGCAGCAGCGCCGGTGCGGCGCTGAGCCGCCCGCGGCCCATCACGCGGAAGGCCTCGCCGATGCCGGGGATCAGGAACAGCAGCGACAGCTCGGGATCGCTGAGCAGATTGCGCAGGCTATCGATGCGGTTGTTGCCGCGCCGGTCGGGCATCAAGAGCGTGCGCCCTTCATCGACCACCTCGACCAGCGTGCCCGGCGCGTCACCGCGCGGCGAACTGTCGATGCGGCCGGTCTCGGCATTGCGCGTGGCCAGCACGCAGAAAGGCGAGGCCTCGATGAAGGGGCGGTAGAGCGCATGGATGTGATCGCACTCCTTGTCCAGCGAGGCACGTGCCGCGGCGCCAGCCTGCGCCGGATCCGGGTAGATCTCGCGCAGCGCGGCCAGATCGGCCAGGTCGTGGCGGCGGTCTTGCCAGGGTGCGTCGTCCTTGTCCATGTTCAGAGTCCTCCGAAAACCTTTTTCAGCAGGGCGCTGCCGCTGCCCACCGGGTCCTGGCGGATCTTCTTCTCTTCCTGGGCAATCATCAGGAACAGGCCGTCCAGTGCGCGGCGCGTGACATAACCCTGGATATTGGCGTCCTCGGGCTTGACCAGACCCAGACCCAGGGCCTTGCCGGCCACCGCGTTGTACTTGTCGGCCAAAGCCACCTTCTCGGTGCTCTTGGTCACGATGGGCAGGAACTTCTCGGTCAGCGGCGCGCGCGTCTTGGCGGCGAAGAACTGCGTCACCGCATCGTCGCCACCGCGCAGCAGCTTCAGCCCGTCCTCCACGCTCATGGACTTCACCGCATTGACCAGCAGCGGCCTGGCCTCTGGCACCGCCGCCTCGGCCGCGCGGTTCATCGCGGTGACCAGCTCATCCACGCGCTTGCCCTGGCCGGTGGCCTTCAGCACCTTGACGGCGTCCTTCAGATAGCCGGGCAGCTCGATACGCACCAGCGGATTGCCCAGGAAGCCATCATTGCGGCCCAGCTGGCTGACCGCGGCACTGGCGCCGCGCTCCAGCGCAGCGCGGATGCCGGATGCCGCATCGGTCTCGGTGAGGCCGGCTGCCTGCGCCGCGCTCAGGCCGAAGGGCAGCGCCAGTGCGGCGCAGGTGAAGTGTCGACGGTGCAGGGACATGGCGGGCCTCTTCTCAATCAGGAGGCCCGATCTTGCCACCACACTTGGACGGCGCCGTCTCAGGCGACGCGCCGACCCTGAACCAGCACCTCGCGCACGACAGGAAAATCGTCCACCTCGCTGACGCGCAGCAGGTCGGCGCGCAGGCCAGGTGCAATCTGGCCGCGGTCGTGCAGGCCGCAGGCCTGGGCCGGGTTCAGGCTGACGATGCGCATCGCCTCGGCGGGCGAGAAGCCGGCTTCGCGCTGCAGGCGCCAGGCGGCCTGCAAGAGGCTGGTGGGCACATAGTCGGAGGACAGCATGTCCAGCACGCCCTCACGTGCCAGCGCCAACGCGGCCACATTGCCCGAGTGCGAGCCGCCGCGGATCACGTTCGGCGCGCCAGCCACGGTCGCCAGCCCCTGCTGCTTGGCATGGCGGGCCGCCAGCAGCGTGGTCGGGAACTCGCTCATCTGCGCGCCGAGCGCCAGCGCCTCGTCCACATGGGCGATGGTGGTGTCGTCATGCGTGGCCAGGGCCACGCCATGCTGGCGCGCGAAGTCGGCGAACCAGGCGCGGTTCGGCTCGGCGTACTCGGCCTGGCGCTGCGGCGCGATGCGCACCTCTTCGTCGAACTGCGCGTCGGTCCAGCCCTTCTTGCCGGTGTAGTAGATGCGCGCATGCTCGATGTCGGTCCACTGGCGCTGGCCGGGCGTGTGGTCCATCAGCGAGAGCAGCTTCAAGCGCGGATGGTGGGCAAAGGGCTCGAACAGCTCGCGCGCATTCGGCGCCGGCAGCTCGCAGCGGATGTGGATCAGGTGGTCGGCGCGCAGTGCACCGGCCGCGTCGAGCTTGTCCAGCAGGCCCAGTACCTCGGCCTGGCTGCGCGCGCGAAAGCCCACGCCGTAAGGATCGCCCACGCCGATAGCATCGAACACCGTCGTGATTCCGGCGGCCGCCACCTCGGCGTCATGCGCCTGCAGCGCGCCCAGCATCGGGAAGACGATCTTGGGACGCGGCGTCACATGGCGCTCCAGATTGTCGGTATGCACCTCCACCAGGCCGGGCAGCAGCCAGTCGCCGCCCCAGTCCTCGGCCTGCGGCAGGCTGCTGCGGCCTTGGTCGACGGCGGCGATGCGGCCGTCCTCGATCAAGACCTGACCCTGGATGGTCTCGCCAGCCAGCACGACGCGGGCGTTGTGGATCAGACGCGTGCTCGTCATGCGGCTTCCTTCTCTTGTTCGGCAGGGCTGGGGGCGCCCATGGTATGGCAGCGGCTGGCCACGGCGTCGCGCACTTCCTCGTCGTGGAAGATGCCGACGATGGCAGTACCGGCCGCCTTGGCTTCCTCGATCAGCTCAATCACCACACGGCGGTTCATCGCATCCAGCGAGGCGGTGGGCTCGTCCAGCAGCAGCAGCTCGGCCGGCGCGATGAAGCCACGCGCGATATTGACGCGCTGCTGCTCGCCGCCCGAGAAGGTGGCCGGCGGCAGACCCCACAGGCCTTGCGGCAGGTTCAGCCGCGCCAACAGCTCGGCGGCCTGTTCGCGGGCAAGCTGCTCGTCCGTCTCGCCGGCCGAGATCGCGCGTTCGGCCACCACCTCCAGCGCCGAGACGCGCGGCAGCACGCGCAGGAACTGGCTCACATAGGCCAGCGCACGGCGGCGCAAGGCGATCACCTGCTGCGGCGTGGCGCTCACGAGGTCCAGCGTTGCGCCGTCAGCGGTGTTGACGAGCAACTGGCCGCCATCGGCGCCATAGCTGCCGTACAGGCACTTCATCAGCGTGCTCTTGCCCTGGCCGGAGGGGCCGACCAGGGCCAGGCATTCGCCGCGCGCGACCGTCAGCGAGACCGCGTTCAGCACCGGCAGGCGCAGGCCCTCGCGCAGATGCAGCGTGAAGGTCTTGTGCAGGCCGCGCACATCGAGAACCGGCTGCTTGTTCATCATGGCGCCACCACCGAAGAGACGAGAAGTTGCGTGTAGGGGTGCTGCGGGTCGTCCAGCACCCGGTCAGTCAGGCCCTGCTCGACGATGCGACCCTGGCGCATCACCAGCGTGCGCTGCGCCAGCAGACGCGCCACGCCCAGGTCATGCGTGACGATCAGGGCCGACAGATGCAGGCGCGCCACCAGGCTGCGGATCAGGTCCAGCAGCCGGGCCTGCACCGAGACGTCCAGGCCCGAGGTCGGCTCGTCCATCAGCACCAGGCGCGGATGCGTGACCAGATTGCGCGCGATCTGCAGGCGCTGGCGCATGCCGCCGGAGAAGGCCTTGGGGTTGTCGTCGATGCGCTCGGCATCCAGCTCCACCGCGCTCATCCACTGGCGGCCCTGCTCGCGCAGCGTGTCGAAGCGGCGCTCGCCCAGCGCCATCAGGCGCTCGCCCACATTGGCACCGGCGCTGACGTTCATGCGAAGGCCGTCGGCCGCATGCTGCTCGACAAAGCCCCATTCGGTGCGCGCCAGCAGGCGGCGCTCGCGCTCAGGCAGCGCATGCACGTCCACCCAGGCTTCGCTGGCGCGGCGGTAATGCACATGGCCCGGCGCGCAGGCAATGCGGCCGGCGATGCAGTTCAGCAGACTGCTCTTGCCCGAGCCCGATTCGCCGACGATGGCCAGCACCTCGCCGGGATGCAGCTCAAGGCTGGCGTCCTGCACCGCGAAGGCGCCGTCGCGCGCGCCGGGATAGCGCAGGTTCAGGCCCTGCACCTTCAGCAGCGGCTCGGCATGCATGTTGGCGTTCATTGCAGCGTTCCTCCGGCCAGCGGCACGACAAAGCTGAAGCCGTGGCGCGTGAAGCCCAGGTGTTCGTAGAAGGCATGCGCGTCCACGCGCTTGGCATTGCTGGACAGCGCCAGCTTGTAGCAGCCGCGTGCACGCGCCACGGCCATCGCTTGCTCCATCAGCAGACGACCCAGGCCCAGGCCCTGGGCCTTGGGATGCACGGCCACGTCTTCGACCAGCGCTTCGGGCGACTGGCGATGTGCCAGCAGCGGCAGGATGTAGAGCGTCAGGCAGCCCAGCACCTCGACGCGGCCGTCCGCCCCCGCCACCTCGGCCAACCAGAGCTCGGCGCCCAGCGCCTGCATGGCCTGCCAGCTTTGCAGCGCGCCATCCAGCGGCACGTCTTCGGCCGCATCCAACCCGCTGGCGACGAACAGGCCCAGCACGGCCGGCAGATCGGCCGCCGTGCCCCGGCGCAGCCGCGTCTCGGTGATCGCGAAGCTCGCGTCCTTCTTGTGGTCGCTCATCGCGAAGCTCCTTGTTCCTGTTGCTGCAGCTCTTGCTGCTCGCGGCAATGGTCGGTGTCCGAGCAGGTCCACAGCGTCTCGCCGCCGGCCAGCGGCACTTCGTCGAGATAGCTCGTCGTGCAGCCGCACAGCGCGCAGGCATGGCCTTGCGGCTCGATGTGGAAGGGCCGGTCGGCGAAGTCCAGGCTCTTCACATCCGTATAGGGCGGCACGGCATACAGGCGCTTCTCGCGCCCAGCGCCGAAGAGCTGCAGCGCCGGCATGCGATGCATCTTGGGGTTGTCGAAGCTGGGGATCGGCGACGGCGCCATCACATAGCGGCCGTTCACCAGCACCGGGTGGTCGTAGCTGCTGTCGATGCGGCCCCAATGCGCCAGATCCTCGTAGAGCTTCACATGGATCAGGCCATATTCCTGGAAGGCATGCAGGCGCGCGGCTTCGGCGCGGCGCGGCTCCAGCTTGTACAGCGGCTCGGGCTGCGGCACCTGGTAGACGAGGATCTGCGCCTCGGTCAGCGCGCGCTCGGGGATGCGGTGGCGGGTCTGGATCAGCGTGGCCTCGGCCGTGCGCTCGGTGGTCGCCACGCCGGTGGTGCGGGCGAAGAAGCGGCGGATATTGACCGCATTGGTGGTGTCGTCCGCGCCCTGGTCGATCACCTTGAGCGTGTCGGCGCGGCCGATCACCGCGGCCGTCACCTGGATGCCGCCGGTGCCCCAGCCATAGGCCAGCGGCATCTCGCGCGAACCGAAAGGCACCTGGTGGCCGGGGATGGCCACCGCCTTCAGCAGGCTGCGGCGGATCATGCGCTTGGCGCGTTCGTCCAGGTAGGCGAAGTTGTAGCCCTGGGCGGTGCTGTGGGTGTGGCTCATGGCTGCTGCTCCTCTCGGATGGCGCGCAGCATCTGCAGCTCGGACTCGAAGGTCACGTAATGCGGCAGCTTCAGATGCTGGACGAAGCCCGAGGCCTCGACGTTGTCGCTGTGCGCCAGCGCGAACTCCTGCTGCTGCGCCGGGCTGGTGATCGTTTCGTCGAACTCGTCGGCGCGCAGCGCACGGTCCACCAGGCTCATCGCCATGGCCTTGCGCTCGGCATGGCCCAGCACCAGGCCGTAGCCGCGCGTGAACTGCGGCGGCCGCTCGGCGCTGCCGACAAACTGGTTGACCATCTGGCATTCGGTCAGCTCGATCTCGCCGATCTCGATCGCGAAACCCAGCTCGTCGGGCACCAGTTCCACCGCCACATGGCCATGGCGGATCTCGCCGGCAAAGGGATGGGTGTTGGCATAGCCGCGCTGCGTGCTGTAGGCCAGGCCCAGCACCCAGCCCTCGTCGCCGCGCGCCAGCATCTGCAGACGTGCCGCACGCGGCAGCGGATACAGCGGCGGCTCGCGCGTGATGTCCATGGGCTCGGGGTCACCCGCGGGCGGCGCCTCCTGCTCGATCAAGCCGTCGGCGCTGAGCGCGGCCAGCGCATGCGGCATCGGTTCGGCGGGCGCCGCAGGGCTTGCAGGCTCGGACACCGCGGTGCTCTCGGCCTGCAGCAGCCCGAACTCCAGCAGGCGCTGGCTGTAGTCGAAACTCGCGCCCAGCAGCTGGCCGCCTGGCAGGTCCTTGAAGATGGAGCTGATGCGGCGTTCGCAGCGCATCGCCGCGGTGTCCAGCGGCTCGGCATAGCCCAGGCGCGGCAGAGTGCTGCGGTAGGCGCGCAGCAGAAAGGTCGCCTCCAGCGCATCGCCCTGGGCCTGCTTGAGCGCCAGCGCGGCCAGCTCGGGGTCGTACAAGGAGCCCTCGCCCATCACGCGCGAGACCGCCAGGCCCAGCTGCTCGCGCAACTGCGCCACCTCGATCTCGCGCAGCGCGGGGTCACCGCGGCGCCGCTCGTCCAGCAGCCGCAGCGAAGCGGCGATGGCGGCTTCACCGCCTTTGACAGCAACGTACATCTCAGCCCTCCCCGATCTGCGTAGAGCGCGGCAGCGCGACGATCTGCTCGCCGGCGGCGAACACGATGTCAATGCCGCAGGGGAAATCGGCCTGCTGCGCCTGGCGCCAGGCCCACAGCGCATCGCTCACGCCTTCGATGCCCAGCCGGTGTTGATGCTCGATGCCCGGCCCCTGCCAGCACAGCACGCCTTCGGCGCTGATGCCATCCACCGCGATCAGCGCGGTGGCGCTGTCCTGCGGCGCCACATCGTCGCCCGGGTTCAGGCGCTGCAGCAGCGCGGGCGTGGCTTCGGCAGCGCTCATCAGCGCGAAGTCGGCCTGCTCGGGCTCGGCCACCAGCTGCGCACCGCAATGAAAACGGCACCAGGCGCGCAGCGCGGCCTGGTCCAGCAGCGGGCTCAGCCACAGCCGCGTGTCGGCATCAAGCAGGGTCAAGAGGCTGGCGGCCAGGGCCGGCTGCAAGGCCGCTGGGTGGCCCAGGCCGGCCAAGGCCGGCAAGGCCTGGATGCGGCCGGGCCGGCTCATCGCCTCCAGCAGCGTGCGAAAGACCCGCTGGCCGTCATGCACCGGATCGGCGAATGCCGGGGCCAGCTCGCCCAGGGTGCCGGTGTCGAGAACCGCGCTCATGCCGAAGCCTCCGTCTGCAGGGTGAAGAACTGCACGCGGCTGGCTTCCACGCGCGAGCGCTCGGCGGCCAGCAGCTGCTCACGCGCGGCGCGCAGCGGCGCAATCACCTCGGCCAGCAGCAGGGCCTGCTGATCGGGCTGCTGCAGCAGCGCATCCAGCGCTGCCACCCATTGCGCCCGCGCCTCGTCGCGACCCAGCACATAGCCCAGGCCCACGCTGACGGCGCCCTGCGCCGGGCGGTAGCGCAGCGCGCAGCGCGTCACCGTGGCCTCGGCCAGGTTGAAGCGCGCGCCGCTATTGCTGGCGCGGCCGCGCAGCATCACCAGGCCGGCCTCGGGCGCGCGCAGCGGCTCGAAGCGGTAGTCGGCCAGCACACGCTCGCCATGGGGCGCCAGCGCGGCGCGCGGCGCCTGGGCCAGCACGGCCAGCCATTGCTGGCGGGCGGCATCGGCGATGGGAGGTGTCACTGGGTTCATGGCGATGTCATCTAGACCACTTAGGATGGCGGCCAGTATCACCTTCGGACGTGACAGTTTCTTGACCCCATGAGCACAAAGACTGAAACGAACAGCACGCGGCGCTGGGAGCAGATTGCGCAGGAGCTGCGCGCCGATATCGCCAGCGGCCGCTTCGCGCCCGGCACGCGCCTGCCCAACGAGAGCCAGCTGGCCGAGCGCTTCGCGGTGAACCGCCACACGCTGCGCCAGGCGGTGCAGGCGCTGGTGCGCGAGGGCTTTCTGAAGGTGCAGCAAGGCAGCGGCACTTGGGTGCGCGAGCTGGTGCTGGACTACGCGCTGCAGCGCCGCACCCGGCTCTCAGAAAACCTGGCCGAGGCGGGAGAGCGCGCCGAGCGCGAACTGCTGGCGCATGAGCGCTGCGCGGCCGGCAGCTGGGCGCAGGCGCTGAAGGTCAGTCCGGCCAGCGAAGTGGAGCTGCTCTACACCCGCTCGACGGTGCGCGGCCGGCCGATCAGCCTGAGCACCGCCGCCTACCCCTGCCCGCGCCTGGCGGGCATGGCCGAGGCCTTTCAGCGCGAGCGCTCGATCACGCTGGCCTTCCAGACCCTGGGCGTGGCCGACTACACCCGCCTGCGCTCGAGCATCTCGGCCCGCCTGCCGACGCCGGCCGAGGCCGACGCGCTGGCACGGCCGGTCAGCCAGCCGGTGCTGGTGGTGCACTACACCAATATCGATCTGCAGGGCCAGCCGGTGGAGGCCGCCTGCACGCTGTTTGCATCGGATGCGGTGCAGCTGCAGGTCGAGGGAGAGTTGTGAGCATGCAGCGCTATGCCGTCTATTACGCACCCGCCGAAGATCACCCGCTGTGGCAGGCCGGCTGCCAATGGCTGGGCCGCAACCCGGCCGATGCGCTGGACCTGCGCGATCCGCCCGCAGCACGACGCGAGCCCTGGCGCTACGGCTTCCACGCCACGCTGAAGCCACCCTTCCGCCTGTGCCCCAGCCTGCGCGAGGGCCAGCTGCATGCCGCACTCAGCGCGCTGGCCGCCGCCACGCCGGCCTTTGAGATGCCCCGGCTGCAGGCCACCACGCTGGCCGACTTCATCGCGCTGCGCCCGGCCGAAGCGCTGGAGCGCGAGCACCCGCTATGGCGCCTGGCCGATGCCTGCGTGCGCGAGCTCGATGCCTTCCGCGCGCCACCCACCGCCGCCGAGCTGGCGCGCCGCCAGGCCCGGCCGCTGGAGCCCGCCGCGCAGGGCAGGCTGCAGCAATGGGGCTATCCGCATGTGCTGGAGGGCTGGCGTTTTCACATGACGCTGAGCGACAGCCTGGCCGATGAGACCGAGCGCGCGGCGCTGCTGGCGCAAGCACAGCAGCATTTCGCCGCCGCGCTGGCCATGCTGCCGCTGCGCTGCGATTCAATCTGCCTGTTCGTCGAGAGTGCGCCGGGCGTGCCGCTGCAGCTGCTGCGGCGCTACCCGCTTCAGTCCGCAGCCTCGGCCAGCGACTGAACTTCCTGGTCGATCGCGCCGAACACGCTCTGGCCGTCGCGGCCCTTCATCTCGATGCGCACGGTGTCGCCGAACTTCATGAAGGCGGTCTTGGGTTCGGCGTCGGGCTGCTCGATCATTTCCAGCGCGCGCTTCTCGGCGATGCAGCTGTAGCCGCGGCTGGCATCGGCATTGGCCACCGTGCCTGAGCCGACGATGGAACCGGCACGCACTGCACGCGTCTTGGCCAGATGGGCGATCAGCTGGCCGAAGTGGAACTGCATCTCCGGCCCCGCCTCCAGCAGGCCGACCTTGCGGCCGTTCCACATGGTCTGCAGGTTCAAGTGCACGCGGCCGCGCTGCCAGGCCTCGCCCAGCTCGTCGGGCGTCACCGCCACCGGGCTGAAGGCGGTGGACGGCTTGCTCTGCAGAAAGCCAAAGCCCTTGGCCAGCTCGGCCGGCACCAGATTGCGCAGCGTCCAGTCATTCGCCAGCATCAGCAGGCGCACGCCTTCCAGCGCCTGCTCGGGGCTGGCGCCCAGAGCCACATCGCCGGTGATCACCGCCAGCTCGGCCTCGAAGTCGATGCCCATGGCCTCGGACGCGAAGCGCGCCGGCTGCTCGGCGCCCAGGAAGTCGTCGCTGCCGCCCTGGTACATCAGCGGGTCGCGCTGAAAGCTCTCGGGCATTTCGGCGCCACGCGCACGGCGCACCCGCTCCACATGGGCCAGGTAGGCGGAGCCATCGGCCCATTGATAGGCGCGCGGCAGCGGCGCCATGCACAGCTTGGGGTCGAAATTGAAGGCGTGGCGCAAGCGGCCGTGGTTCAGGCTGGTGGAGAGCTCTTCGAGCTGCGGCGCCATGAAGTTCCAGTCGTCCAGCACCTGCTGCAAGCGCGTGGCGATGCCGTTGGCGAAATGGGCGCTGGCCAGGTCGCGCGAGACGACGACCAGCTGGCCGTCGCGCGAGCCGTCCTTGTAGGTAGCGAGTTTCATGATGAAGGCGGGGGAAAGCGTTTCGGCACTGCGATGGCAGCATTGTCCGATGAAGCCGGCCCTGCAATCTTTCTGCCGCCGCAGGCCGCTGCCTCAGCTTGCCATGGCGCTGGGCCTGAGCCTGCTGGGGCATGGCCTGCTGCTGGACGCGCTGGGGCCGGATGCGCAGCGCCTGGCAGCCGCCCCGGCGGCCTCGGCGGCACCGGCCAGACCGGTCAGCATGCAGCTGCGCCCGGCCGGTGTGCCAGACAAGCCAGCGGCGCCGGCGCCGATCGCTCAGCACGCCTCGGCGCAAGTCAGGCCGAGCCGGCCGCCAGCCCCTGCCATCAGGGTGCAGGCGGTGGCCGAAGGCCAGCGGCGCGAAGCCGCCGCCGACGCAGCGCCACCGCCGCAGCAGGAACTCTTGCTGAGCCCGGTGCCGTTCAGCGCCCGCTACGCCCTCACGCAACAGGGCCGCAGCGGCCAGGCCCGGCTGCACTGGCAGGGCGAAGACGGCCGCTACACGCTGAGGCTGGAGCGCTGGCTGGACGATGGCCGCCCGCTGCCTAGCTGGCACAGCCAGGGCCGCTGGGATGCCTGGGGCCTGGCGCCGGAGCGCTTTGCCACCGCCGAGCGCGGTCGCGAGAAGCAGGCCACCAACTTCAGGCCGGATGAAGGATTGATCAGCTTCTCGTCCAGCACGGAGCAGCAGGCCCTCATCCCGGGGGTACAGGACCGGCTGAGCTGGTGGCTGCAGCTGGCTGCCCTGGCCCAGGCGGCGCCGGGCAGCCTGTCGCCGGGCCAGGCGCTGCAGCTGCCTGTCGTGGCGCTGCGTGGGCCGGTCACGGCCTGGCGCTTTGTCGTCAGCGGCCACGAGGCCCTGGCCCTGCCCGACGGCCGCGTGATCCAGGCCATCCGGCTGGAAGGCAGCGCTGAGGGCCTGCCCTCGCAGCGCCTGGAGATCTGGCTGGCCGGGGAGCCGCCAGCCTTGCCGCTGCGACTCCGCCAAACTTGGGAGAAGCAGGAGATTAGCGAATACCGGCTCATTTCTGTTGAGCAACCGTGATCTTGTGACGCCTCCACCACAAGCAGGCCTTGACCACTCTCCCGAGAAGCGCTGCTTTCTGCCAGTATGAGGGCGTGGACAAGGGCAGCACGCCGTGCTTCACCCCTTGAAAACAGATAGCCCGACCACAGCTATCGAGCAAAGGAGTATCGAATGCACACGCTCTACAACTCCCCCAGCTTCATCGTGGTCCAGTTCGACGTCCCGGTTGCGGGGCCGCTCCATGGCGACCGCGCCGTAGAGCCCGGACTGCAGCTCAGCCGCGAGGGCTTCGAGATCGTCGACAAGTTCGCGCGACGCGAGATCTTCATCGAGGGCGCCCTCGCCCAGCAGTTCCAGGAAGGGGTTGAAACCCTGATGGAAACCGATCCGTCCGAGGACGACCTGGACGACTTCATCGAGCGCTACGCCAACCTCGGCCAGCAGCCGGTCGTGATGCATTGAACAGTGTCGACGAGGGGGCTCTGCGCCCCCTCTTGTTTGACCGGCGCCCCTGCGCCAAGATGGGGCGGCGCGCGACCTAGCCGTTTCACTCGCGCGAGGAGTCGTCCATGGTCAAGCGTCTGGCAGACACGCGGGTGCTCGCATCGCCCGGCCTGAAGAGCGCCGCTGTGCTGGATCGGATGTGTTCGCACTTCGTGCTGACGCTCACGGTCAAGCATGGCTCGCGCTTCAATCTGCGGCGCGACTTCAACGGCCTGCTGTCCTTCACCGGCCGCCATCTGGTGTGGCCGCTGCGCGTGCTGCAGCGCCTGCGGGCCTATCTGGCGCTGCGCTGCCAGGGCAATGAACTCTGGGCCGGCCACGAGGCGCTGAGCGATGAAGCCTTCCTGAACCGCTACGGCGTCTGGAACGGCCCCTTCGCCGAAGCCACGCTGTTCTTCTATCTGGACGAGTACATCAAGGACGCGCCCAAGGACATGATGGCCCTGCTGGCCAGCACCTGCGAGGCGCTGGACCGCCAGCTCAAGCGCGAGTCCACGCTGATCGAGAAGAACATCGCCGCGCTGGCCGGCCTGCTGCAGCTCAACCCGGCCGAGCGTGCGCTGCTGCTGTATGGCACGCTGGCCCGCTACCAGCGCGAGCTGCGTGGCGCGCTGGTGGAGTTCAAGGTCAACACCGCGCAGGAGGCCTATGCGGCGATCGCCGCGGTGGCCGGCGTCGATGCGCAGGATGTGGCCGAGGCGCTGCGCGCCGGCTCGCGGTTGGAACGCATCGGCATGGTGGAGAACCTGATCTCCGAGCACAACATCACCGACCTGGCCGATCTGATGAAGGTCAGCGACCAGCTGCCGCCGGTGCTGATGCGCGAGTACCGCGGCCCCGATGACCTGATGGCGGTGTTCACGCGGCCGGCGGTGAAGAGCGAGCTCGCGCCGCGCGACTTCGAGTTCGTGGCCGAAGACCTGCAGGTGCTGGCCACGCTGCTGCGCGAGGCGGTGGCGCGCCAGCAGTGCGGCGTCAATGTGCTGCTCTACGGACCACCCGGCACCGGCAAGACCGAGCTGGCCAAGGTGGCGGCCGAGGCAGCCGGCCTGCAGCTCTACGAAGTCGAATATGCCGACCGCGACGGCCATTCGCTCAGCGGCCGCGACCGCTACCGCTCGCTGCAGATCAGCCAGCAGTTCCTCAAGGCCAGTCATTCGGTGGCGCTGCTGTTCGACGAGGTGGAGGACGTGTTCCCGCCGCTGTCCACCGACACCGTGCAGCTGATGGCGCGGCTCGACGCCGCGCTGGATGCACCGGCCTCGGGCTCGGTCAGCGGCAAGGCCTGGGTCAACCAGATCCTGGAGACCAACCCGGTGCCGGTGATCTGGGTGACCAACCGCATCGAACAGATCGACCCGGCCTTCCGGCGCCGCTTCCAGTACCACCTGGAGCTGAAGTCGCCGCCGCCCGGCGCCCGCCTGGCCCTGGTGCAGCGCGCGCTGGCCGATGTGCCGGTGAGCGCCGAGTTCAGCGCGCGGCTGTCCGAGCGCCGTGGCCTGACGCCGGCGCAGATCCGCACCGCCGTGCGTTTCGCCCAGCTGGCCGGCCCGCCCGAGGCGGCTGAAGGCTTGATCCAACGCCAGCTGCTGAATGCCGACAAGGCCCTGGGCCACAGCGGCCAGGACAAGCCCGAACGCCGCGTCGTCACGCAGTACGCGCTCGATCTGCTGAACTGCGAATCGCGCTTCGAGATTCCGCGCATCGTCGAGGCACTGCAGCGCCGCGGCAGCGGCCAGCTGTGCTTCTACGGCCCGCCGGGCAGCGGCAAGACCGCCCTGGCCGAGCACATCGCGCAGGCCCTGGGCCGGCCGCTGATGGTGCGCCAGGCCAGCGATCTGTCCAGCAAATACGTCGGCGAGACCGAGCAGAACATGGCCCGCATGTTCGAGTCCGCCCTGCAGGAAGATGCCGTGCTGCTGCTGGACGAGGCGGACAGCTTTCTGCGCAGCCGCCGCCGGGCGGAGCGCAATTACGAGGTCAGCGAGGTCAACGAGATGCTGGCCGGCATGGAGCGCTTCGCCGGCGTCTTCATCTGCACGACCAATCTGTTCGACGAGCTGGACGAAGCCGCGCTGCGCCGCTTCGCCTTCAAGATCCGCTTCAAGCCGCTGCGACCCGAGCAGCGCGAGACGATGTTCCGCCGCGAAGCGCGCGCCGCAGAGCTGGATGCCGAGCAGCGCGAACGCCTGGCCGCGCTGGACCAGCTGACCCCCGGCGACTTTGCCGCGGTGCGCCAGCAGGAGGAGATCCTGGCCGAGACACTGACGCCGGACGAGTTCCTGGCCCAGCTGGAGGCCGAACACCGGCTCAAGCCCGAGGTGCGCTCGCGCAGGGGGATCGGCTTTCGCTAGCAGGTCGCAACCCGATGTCGCCGTGCGAGCACGCAGAAGGGCAGGCAAGCCTGATGCTACGTGTCCCCCGGCCGCTATGCGGCCTCCTCCTTTTACCTTCGCATCAGGCCTACCCACCCTCCTGCTTGCATCATTTGGCCGACGGTGTCTCGTCGCAGCGTAGAGGCCGTGTTTGAGCCGGGCCGTGGGTGTGCGCGCTTGCGCAGGTAAAAGGAGGAGGCCACGCAGTGGCCGGGGGACACGGAGCAAGCGCGTGCAGCCGCGGCCCGGCGACCGCCCAGACCGTCACCAGGCAAGGCCCGGCGTAACTCTTTAGCTGCCTGCCAACTCGCCCAGCAGCGCCAAGTAGTAATCCAGCGGCGGCGTGGTCTGAGAAGGATCCTTGGCCAGATCGTCCCAGCGCCGCAGCGCGACGGCGTCCTGCGCAAACGGCAAGGCCGCGAAGGCGGTGCATTCCTCGGCACTCATCACCCCGCCCTGCAGCGCGAGCGAATGCACCGAAGCCGGCGACAGCGTGGCCAGGTAGCCAGGGTCAGTCGCCACCAGATAGCGCTTGGCCGCCACGTGCAGGCGGATCGGCTCCAGCACGGCGGCGCCGAAGCCTTCGCTGAGCAGCGGCAGCGCGCGCAGCTCATGCACATCGTCCACCGCATCGCCCAGCGTGACGACCTCATCATCGGCAAAGTGGCCGATGTCGTGCAGCAGCGAGGCTGCCACCAGGCTGGGCGCAGCACCGGCCCACTCGGCCAGCTGCGCACACTGCAGACCATGGGCCAGCGCGCTGACGGCCTCGGCGCGCTGGCCGTCGTAGGCCACCTCGGCCTGGCTGCGCAGCATATGGCCGATGCGCTCGATCAGATCGGAAGCGCTCATATCAGGCGCTTGCGCAGTTGCGCCGACAGCAGGTCAATCAGACTGACGCTGACGATGAGCATCAGCAGGATGGCGGCCGTCTGGCCGTACTGGAAGCCACGGATCACCTCCCACAGCAGCATGCCGATGCCGCCGGCGCCAACCATACCCACCACCGAGGCCGAACGCACATTGGCCTCGAAGCGGTACAGCGTGTACGAGATCCACAGCGGCATCACCTGCGGCAGCACGCCGTAAGCAATCTCTTCCAGGCTGTGCGCGCCGGTGGCGCGAATGCCCTCCACCGGCTGCGGATCAATCGCCTCAACCGCCTCGCTGAACAGCTTGGCCAGAGTGCCTGTGGTGTGCACCCACAGCGCCAGCACGCCGGCAAACGGCCCCAGACCCACCGCCACGACGAAGAGCAGCGCAAACACCATCTCGTTGATCGAGCGGAAGGCGTCCAGCAGGCGGCGTACCGGCTGATGCACCCACCAGGGCGTGATGTTGCCGGCCGCCAGCAGCGCCAGCGGCACCGAGCAGATCACCGCCAGAGCCGAACCCCACAGCGCGATCTGCAGCGTGACGATCAGCTCATGCAGGTATTGGCGCCAGTCGCCGAAGTCCGGCGGGAAAAAGCCGCCGGCGTACTCGGCCATATTGGCGCCATCACGCCACAGGTCCAGCGGACGCATGTCGGCGCCCTGCCAGGAACCGGCCAGAAGCGCCGCCAGCAGACCCCAGCCCAGCAGCGCCCAGAGGCTGGGTTTGGGCGGCAGGGGCACTGCGGCATTCACAGGTTTCACGGCAGAGCTGCTGGCAGTCATGATGCGGACGAGGCTTGTGGCGTATTAGTTGGCAGCAGCCGACTGGCGACCCAGTTCGGCCAGGCGCTGATCGATGGCTTGCAGACGCTTGGCCTTCTCTTCGGGCGACATGTTCACGTCCGCCTCCAGCTTGCTGCGGTCGGCCACCAGGGCCAGCTGGCGAATCGGGATCAGCTGGCTGTTGTCGGACTTGACGAAGCCAGCGAAGGTCAGCGTCTTCAGGACTTCCTTCTCGCGCGCATCGCGACCATAGGCGTAGAAGAAGTCGCTCATCTTCTTCTTGAGGCCGGCGTCGAGATCGGCGCGCCAGACGATCGGGTCGCTGGCGATCAGCGGCGAGCGCCAGATGATGCGCAGGTCCGCCGCCTTCTCGGGCATCTTGATCTTCATGCGCTCGACGCCGTCGCTGGCCACCGTGGCCACATCCACCTGCTTGCTCGCAACAGCCAGGATGTTCGTCTCGTGGTTGGCGCGCACCATGCGCTTGAATTCCTTGGTCGGGTCGACCTTGTTCTGCGCGAATGCGTAATAGGACGGCACCAGATTGCCGCTGGTCGAGTTGGGCTCACCCAGGCCCAGAGTCAGGCTGGCACGGGCGCGCAGCACATCGTCCAGCGTCTTCAGCGGGCTGTCCTTGTGCACCACCATCAGGCTCCAGTAGCCGGCGGCGCCATCCGCATGCGTGACCTTGGCGAAGACCTCGCCCTGCGAGCGGTCCACCGCCTCCATCGCCGACTTGTTGCCCATCCAGGCGACCTGCACCTTGTTGAAGCGCATCGCTTCGATGACGCCGGCGTAGTCAGGCGCGAAGAAGGCCTTGATCGTCAGGCCGGTGGCCTTCTACATATCGTCCAGCAGCGGCTGCCAGGCGGCCTTCAGATTGGCCGAGGACTCGGTGGCGATGATGCCGAAGCTGACTTCCTTGCTGTTGGCCTGGGCCTGCGCCTGGGGCAGCAAGGCGGTGGCGCTGAGCGCCAGGACGGCGAGGGCACGACGCTGGATGGTGAACATGGTTTCTCCTGAGGGGGTAGGAAAGAACGAAAGACGGGAGGCGGGAAGAATTTCAGGCAGCCTGCGCCACCGGCATCAAGCCGGCAGGCGCGGCAAAGGTCTCGGGCAGGGCCTGCATGTCACGCTGCGGCGTCAGCAGTTCGCCGGCTTGCGTGCCATAGAGCTGCTGCAGGCGCTGCTCGCTCAAGGCGGCGGTGGGGCCGTCATAGACCACCTCGCCAGCGCGCAGCGCCACAGTGCGCGGGCAGTAGGCGAAGGCATAGTCGATCTGGTGCAGCGACACCAGCACGGTGACGCCGCGCTCGCGGTTGACCTGGGCCAGCAGCTCCATCACGCGGCGGCTGGAAGCCGGGTCCAGCGAGGCGATCGGCTCGTCGGCCAGGATGATCTTGGCGCCCTGCACCAGCGCCCGCGAGATGGCTGCGCGCTGCTGCTGGCCGCCCGACAAGGTGGAGGCGCGCTGCCAGGCGCAGGCCTCGATGCCCACATGGCGCAGCGCCTCATGCGCACGCTGCAGCTCGGCCGCCGGAAAAGCGCGCAGCAGGCTGCGCCACATCGGCAGGCGGTGCAGCGCACCGACCATCACATTGCTCATCACCGGCAGGCGCTCCACCAGATTGAACTGCTGGAAGATCGCCGCCACGTCGCGGCGCAGCGCGCGGGTCTCACGGCTCAGGCGCCCGCCGCTTTGCAGCGTGCGGCCGAGCAGCTTCACCTCAGAGGCCGAGCCCGCATCGGCGCGGTGCAGGCCATTCAAGTGGCGCAGCAGCGTGGACTTGCCCGATCCCGAGGCGCCCAGCAGCGCCACCATCTCGCCGGGCTGCACGCTCAGCGAGACCTCGCGCAGCGCAGCATGATTGCCAAAACGCTTGGACAGCGAGCGGACTTCGATAGCAGCGGTAGGGCTCATCACGGCATCTCCGGGGAGGTGAATGCCGCGAATCATCTAGACCTGCGGTGACAAGCGCGTGACAGGGCGAACGCGTGACTTGGGGCGGATTGATCAGCCTTGAGCTCGGAGATCAATCATTCCGGAGCATCCACGCGGCCCTCGACGCACCTTTGGCCTTCAGTGTTGGCACCTATCCGCGACCCGCTGCAGCTCTGCGAGGCCATATGCGTCTCAGCGCGCACCACCATTGGCACACAAGCGAAGCGAAGGTCAGCAGTCGAAGCGCTTCCACCAAAAGCCAACCCCACATGCCCCCGGTCACCCCAAATCCCTGCGCCCATTCACGGAACCCAGCGCACACATCATCATGATAAAAGTTAGGATTCCCAGTGAAAGTCCAGAAATTCCTAGAAAAGGAAGACCATGACAGCCTCCTCTAGACCTCCACGAAAACTCACTGCCATCATCGCCGTAGTCGTTGCCAGCAAAGCGTTCATTACCTTTGTTCCCCCTCTCAGCATCGCTTCACTTCTGGGGATTGACGGTGCTCTGCTTTCTCGCATGGAACGCATACGACGGCAAGCACAGCGCTGCGAAGTTTCTTGGCGTGTGCCTCTTGATCCTAGGCATCTTGGGTGTGTTCTCGGGACTATCGGTTCTCACTGCATCCGGGGCCTTCCTGTTCCGTGTCGGGGGACACGCACCGGTGTGGGGGCTTTTGCATGCCGTGCTCTCGATCCTTGAGATCTGGGCAGGCACCTACATTCTGCGCAGCGATGAAGTGAAAAACTTCTACCAGCGACGCGAAGGCTTCCTGCTGTGAGACGGCATATCAGGCCCCATCAGCGCGCTACGCAGCCCGGAACGCCACCGCCGCAGCACTGGTACCGGTCGAAGTCAAACCGGCGATAGGAAGCTCGTCAAAGGCCAATCAATAGGGACGCACCACTTGGCTTCAAACTGAGCAGGTGGCTGGAAATGCCTCGCCCCGTGCGTCAGGCTCTCAACCGGCGTACACCGTCTCCAGCGACCTGAAACCCTTGATCTCGATCGGATTGCCGAAGGGGTCGAGCAGGAACATCGTCCATTGCTCGCCGGGCTGGCCGGCGAAGCGAAGCTGCGGCGGCAGCACAAACGTGACATCGGCGGCCTGCAGCTTGTCGGCCAGCGCCTGCCAGTCCGGCAGTTCCAGGATCACGCCCAGATGCGGCATCGGCACCAGCTTGTCGCCCACATGGCCGGTGTTGGCGGTGGCGAAGGGCTCCCCGAGGTGCAACGAGATCTGGTGGCCGAAGAAATCGAAGTCCACCCAGGTCGCGGTGCTGCGGCCTTCGCGGCAGCCCAGCAGGCCGCCGTAGAAGGCACGCGCCTGGTCCAGATCGGTGACGTTGAAGGCCAGGTGGAAGATGCTGCGCATGAAGAGAGCTCCGGCAAGGGCATTGGAATCCGTGGCATCGTAGCGGCATGAATCGTCCGTCCAGCAAGGAACTGCCGCACAGCGCCAAGCTCGTCACCATCTGGCTGCTGGTGACCCTGATCGTCTTTCTCGGCTTCAAGGCCTGGGAACACCGCCAGCAGCAGTCGCAGATCGCGCTGCATGAGGGCCGCATCGTGCTGCAGCGCGGCAGCGACGGCCATTTCCACTGGCGCGGCCGCATCAACGGCGTGGAGGCAGACTTCCTGGTGGATACCGGCGCCACCGGCACCGCCATTCCGCAGGCGCTGGCCGAGCGCGCCGGGCTGCGCGCCGAAGCGCCGATCCGCTCCAAGACGGCCGGCGGCATGGTGGAAGGCTATCTGGCCCGCGCCGACCTGGAGCTGGCCGGCGGCGTGCGTGCCGAGCGCCTGCCGGTGACAGTGCTGCCCGAGCTGCATGCGCCGCTGCTGGGCATGGATGTGCTGTCCAAGCTGCGCTTCGTGCAACAGGGCGGGCAGCTGAGCATCGAGGCGCCGCACTGACTGACGTAGGATGGACATATCCCCTTGAGCGGAGCAGATCCATGGCAGACAACAGCTTCACGAAGTTCGTCCCCGGTTTCGACTTTCTGCAAGGCCTGGTCAAGAACGCCGGCGCGGCCCTGCCCGGCATCGGCCAGTGGGTGGCGCCGACGCTGAACCCGGAAGAACTGGAAAAGCGCATCGAGGAGTTGCGCACCGTGCAGTTCTGGCTCGAGCAGAACGCCCGCATGCTGGGCGCCACCATCCAGGCGCTGGAAGTGCAGCGCATGACGCTGTCCACGCTGCAATCGATGAATGTGCCGCTGGGCGAGCTGCGCGAAGCGCTGAAGGTGCCGGCGCCGGCCATCAGCCCGCTGCCCGCGATGCCCGAGGCCCTGGCTGCCGCGCTGCCCAAGGCGGCGCCCGAAGCCAAGCCCAAGGCCGCCAGCCGCAAGAACGCCGCATCGTCGGCTGCCGCGGCGACGGCGCCCGCGGTCGATCCGATGCAATGGTGGTCGGCGCTGAGCCAGCAGTTCACGCAGCTGGCCGCCACCGCGATGAAGGACAGCGCCACCGATGCCGCCAAGAACCTGGCCGGCGCCATCGTCAAGCAAAGCTTCGATGCCGCTGGCGACACGCTGCGCAAGGCGGCCTCGGTGCCCGGCGCGGTGGTGGGCGCTGCGGCGCGCAGCGTCACCGGCACGCCGGCGGCCCGCACGGCCGCCAATGCGCGCAGCAAGAGCGTCAGCAAGACCAGCAGCAACAACGCCAAGCCCGCAGCTGCCGCGCGCCGACGCAGTTAGCGTCAAAGCATCGTCCTGATGAGCCTGCCTCCCCTCAAGCCCTTCGCGCACGCCCACGCGACCCATCCCGACGCGCATATGGCGCTGGCGCTGGCGGCGGCGCAGATCGAAGCGCAACGTGCGCAGACCGGTCTGCAGCCCAGCTTGGGCTGGATCTACCTGACCGAGGCCTTCTGCGGCGCGGCCGAAGGCCTGCTGGCCGAGCTGCGCCAGCGCTGGCCGGGTGTGGCCTGGCTGGGCGCCAGCGGCCCCGGCATCTGCGCCAGCGACACCGAATATTTTGCCGAGCCCGCACTGGCGCTGATGCTGGCCGAACTGCCGCGCGAGCAATTCCAGCTGTTCTCTGGCGTGCAGCCGCTGGGCGACTGGCAGCCCGAGCTGCTGCAGGTACATGCCGATCCGCGCACGCCCGATCTGCAGGAGCTGATTGCCGAACTGGCCGCGCACAGCCGCAGCGGCTATGCCTTCGGCGGCCTGGCCGCCGGCCGCAGCGATGCAGTGCAGATCGCCGACGGTGTGTGGCGCGGCGGCCTGTCGGGCGCGGGTTTCGGCGCCGGGCTGCAGCTGGTCTCGCGCGTCAGCCAGGGCTGTCAGGCGCTGGGGCCGGAGCGCCGCATCGACGCCTGCGATGGCGGCCTGGTCACGCTTCTGGATGGCCAGCCGGCGCTGGACTGCCTGCTGCAAGACCTGGCCCTGCCCGTCACCACCGGCGGCGCCGGCCTGCGCGACGCCTTGCCGCGCATGCGCCGCACGCTGGCCGGCATTGGCCACGACGATCATCAACAGGACAAGCGCCATGCCCGTGGGGCAGGCGCCTATGGCCCGCAGGTGCGGGTGCGGCATCTGGTGGGCATTGACCCGGCGCGCCGCGGTGTGGTGGTGGCGCAGTCCCTGCAGCCTGGCCAGCGTCTGAGCTTCTGCGAGCGCAGCCCTGAGGCCGCGCGGCGCGATCTGCTGCGCATCTGCACCGAGTTGCGCGCGCTGGCGGAAGACCGCGAAGGCGGTCCGGCCCGCATCGCCGGTGCGATCTACATCAGCTGCAGCGGCCGCGGCGGTCCGCATTTCGGCGCGCCCAATGCCGAGGCGCAATGGGTGCAGCATGCGCTGGGCGATGTGCCGATGGTGGGCTTCTTTGCCGGTGGCGAGATCGCGCACGCCAGCCTGCATGGCTATACCGGCGTGCTGAGCGTGTTTCTCTCCTGAAGCCCGGCCTTCAAGAGCGTCTCAGGGCTTCTCGCGCGTCAGGTCGAGGTCGTACTGGCGGTAGTCGAAGTCCAGGCCCTTGGGCGGTGGCGCCTCCAGGTGGAATACCCGCCGTTTGCCGAGATCCACATAGGGCAGCGAGGGGCGCAGGTAGTCGCGGAACTGGCTCAGCAGCGAGCCATCGCGGTAGGCGATCTGCAAACCCTTCTCGATGCGCTGCGCCACGGCCCGGTCCTTGTGGTGCATGTGGAAGAACTGCGGCAGGTCGTAGACCAGCGCGATGCTGCGGTCCAGCAGCAAGTCGGGCTGGTCGACGCGCGCCAGCGCCTCATGACGCACTTCGAGCACGCTGCGGCAGAACAGGTCGATCCGCCCCTTGGCCACCATCGCGAACAGGTTCTCGTAGGCACTGACTTCAGTGACCTTGAAGCCGTTGGCACGCAACACCGCCACATCGCCCCAGCCTGTGCCCTGGCCAATGTTGAAGCGGCGCAGCTGCTCGATCGTCCTGACCCCCGCCACCGCCTGCTGGGCCTGCGGCGAGACGAAGCACACCCGATAGCCCACGGCGCCAAGCAGGATGGGGAATTTGACCGGCACCAGACCGCCCGTCTGCCGCCCTTCCTCGTAGCCGGCCATCACCACGAAGTTCGGGTACTGGCGCCGCGCCGCCGTGAGCAGCGCACGCTGCTTGTTCATGCGATCCGAGAGCTTCAGCGTGTAGGGCCCGTGGCTGTCGATCGTCTTGTCCAGCGCAAGGCGCAGGGCTTTCTCGATGTAGATCGAGCGCTGGTCATTGGCCGTCTCCGGCGCACGCAGCGTCAGGACCGTCTCGGCCGCCTGCAAGGCCTGCATGAGCCCGCCAAGAGCAAGTAGACAGATCAGTGGCTTGAACACGATTTCGAGCGGCCGGGATGCTTGGGGTGGGGCTTGATTAAACCATCGCCGGCATCGCGCGCTGCCCTCAGGCCCTCAGGCGCGCGGGCCCATACGCGGCAGCAGGCCCTGGTTGATCAGCAGGCCCAGCAGCACCGCCGCCGTGCCCAGCCATTGCAGCGGCAGCGGCTGCTCGCCGAACACCGCGGCCGCCGCCCACAGTCCCACCACGGGCACCAGCAGCGACCAGGGCACGATGCGGCCCGGGCTGTGGCGCTGCAGCAGGCGCGTCCACAGGCTGTAGGCCAGCAGCGTGGCCAGCAGCGCGAGATACAGCACGGCGCCGACGCCGCGCGCGTCCAGGCCCGCCAGCTGCTGCTGCAGCGCCGCCGGGCCGTCCTGCCAGGCGGCCAGCGCGAAGAAGGGGCCGATGGGTACCAGGCTGCTCCAGACGATGAAGCCCAGTGGGTCATAACTGCCATGCTTGGCGGCTGCGATGCGGCTGACCAGATTGGACACCGCCCACATCAGTGCCGCGCCCAGCGTCAGCACGAAGCCGATCAAGGTCATCTGGCCCGGCCCCTGCCCATGCGCGCTGGCGATCGCCAGCAGGCCGCCCAGCGCCACCGCCAGGCCCAGCCACTGGCGCGGCAGCGCGCGCTCGCCCAGCAGCGGCGCGGCCAGCAGCAAGGTGAAGAAGGCCTGGGTCTGCATCACGACCGAGGCCATGCCAGCCGTCATACCCAGCTGCAGCGCGGTGAACAGCAGGCCGAACTGGCCCACACCCTGGGCCAGGCCGTAGCCGATCAGATAACGCTTGGGCAGCTTGGGCAGCGGCACGAACAGCAGCAGCGGCAGCGCCGCCACGCTGAAGCGCAGCGCGCCCAGCAGCATCGGCGACAGGCCTTGCAGGCCCAGCTTCATGACGACGAAGTTCAGGCCCCAGATCAGCACGACAGCCAGCACGCGAGCCACATCCCCCAGGGACAGCGGGGACGCGGCGCTCACAGCGGCCGGCCCTGCTGGCGGCGTGCGGCGATGAAGGCCAGCAATGCCTCGCGGCTGCTCTTGCGCGGTATATAGCCCAGCTCAGCCTTCAGCCGCTTGTTGGCCAGCACCGGGCGGTAGCGCAGAAAGTCCAGCTGCTCGGGGCCGTAGCGCGACACGCCCAGCCGCGAACCCAGCCATAGCGCCGCGCGCAGCAGACCGGGCGGAAAGCTGCGCGTGCGCTTGCCCAAAGCAGCAGCGATCTCGTGGATGCTCAGCGCGCCGTCGCCAGCCACGTTGAAGCAGCCGGCTGTGCCTGTTTCAATGGCATGCAGGAAGGCGCCGACCACGTCCTCGTCCCAGATGAAGACAAAAGGACTGTCGCTGCCGCGGATCGCGATCAGGCGCGGCTTCTCGAACAGCGCGGTGATCTGGTTGTCCACCCGCTCGCCCAGGATGGTGCCGATGCGCAGCACCGTCTGCTTCAACTGCGGCTGATGGTGGCGGTACTGCGCCAGCATCTCCTCGACCAGGCGCTTGTGGTGCGCATAGGCGAAGACTTCATTGCCACGCAGCGCATCGTGTTCGTCCAGCCAGGCCGGGTTGTCGGCGTGATAGCCATAGGCGGCGCCGCTGGAGCTGACCAGCAACTGCTTCACGCCGCTGGCGATGCAGGCCTCCAGCACATGGCGCGTGCCGTCCACATCGACCGCGTATTCGAAGGCGCGGTTGGAGTCGCGGCCTGGCGTGACGATGGAGGCCAGATGCACGACCGTGTCGAAGCGGTGGCGCACCATGCTGGCCATCACGCCGGCGGCATCGCGCACGTCCTGCTGCTCGTAGACCACGCCGGCGATGCGGCGCTCGGCCGGCACCTCACGCACGTCCTGCACGACCACCGAGTGGCCCCGCGCGGCCAACGCCGCCACCAGGCTGCGGCCGAGAAAGCCGTCGCCGCCGGTGACGAGGATGCGTTTGAACGCCGCGCCGCTCATTGCGGCCGCCCTTCAGCCGGCTTGCGGCCCCACCAGCTGGCCAGCGCCAGGCCAGCGATGATGTCCCAGAAGCCCCAGACGCCGGCCACCACCGCCATGCCGCCCAGGCCGCCGAAGAAGCCAAAGATCAGCACCAGGCCCAGGCCCGCATTGCGGATGCCCACCTCGATGGAGACGGCGCGGCGCTCGTATTCCTTCAGCCCGGTCAGCGTGGCGCAGGCATAGCCGATGCCGAAGGCCAGCGTGTCGTGCAGCACCACGGCCAGGATCACCAGGCCCACATAGTCGAGGAAGTAGCGCCAGTTGCCGGCCACGGCCGCCAGGATGAACAGCACCAGGCAGGCGAAGCTGGCAATGCGCGCCGGCTTCTTGATGCGCTCGGTCAGCGCGGGCAGGCGGTTGGCGAAGGCGATGCCCAGCACGAAGGGCAGGCCGATGATGGCGATGATGTGGCCACCCATCTCCAGCGGGTCCAGCGCGATCGAACGCAGCAACGGCGCGGCCGTGGGATGCAAGCCGCCCCAGAAGGCCACGTTGAGCGGCATCAGCACGATGGCCAGCGCGTTCGAGATCGCCGTCATCGACACCGACAGCGCCACATTGCCGCCGGCGCGATGCGTCAGGATGTTGGAGATATTGCCCGGCGGGCAGCAGGCCACCAGGATCATGCCCAGCGCGATGCTGGGGCCGGGTTTGAGCAGCAGCGTCAGCACGAAAGTGGCCGCCGGCAGCACGATGAACTGCGCCGCGATGCCCACCGCCATCGCAAAAGGCATGCGCAGCACGCGCCTGAAGTCCTCGGCCCGGGTGTCCAGCGCAATGCCGAACATCAGGAAGCCCAGCACCACGTTCAGCAGCACCAGCGAGGCGGGGTTGAAGTTGAGGCGGACCTCGTCGACGGGCAGCATCATGGTGGTGGTTTCCTCAGGCGAGTTCAGCGCTGGCGGCACGCACGGCGGCGCGGTAGGTGTCCTTGTGGACGTAATAGGCCATGCGCTCGAGCTTCAGGTACTTGAAGCCGCCGCTGAGGTCAGGGGCCGGGCCAGCCTTCTTGGCGGCGAAGCGCGCGCCTTGGTCGGTGCCTTGAGCCTTGAAGGCGCGGGCGATCAGCTCGGCCTGCTCGTAGCGGCCCTGCCAGCCGATGCCGCTGGCCTCGATCATGCCCATCACCGCCAGGTTGTCGAAACGGGGCGCGAAGATGTTCAGATACAGCTGCGGCGCCATGCCCTGCCAGTTGAGCAGCTCGCGCGCGATGAAGGGGTAGTGCAGCTTGTAGCCGGTGGCGGCCAGCACCAGGTCGTAGTCGCCCTGGCTGCCGTCCTTGAAGTGCACGGTGCGGCCGTCGAAGCGCGCGACGTCGGCCTTCACGCCGACATCGCCATGGCCCAGGTGGTACAGGATCAGCGAGTTCACCACCGGGTGCGACTCGTACATCTTGTAGTCGGGCCTGGGAAAGCCAAAGCGCACCGGGTCGCCGGTGAACCACTTGAGAATCACGCTGTCGATCTTCTGCTTCAGCCAGGGCGGCAGCTTCATGCCGCCCACCGTGTCGGCCGGCTTGCCGAATACATACTTGGGCACGAAGTAGTAGCCGCGGCGCACCGAGATATCCACCTTGGCAGCGCGGTGCACCGCATCCACCGCGATGTCGCAGCCCGAGTTGCCGGCGCCGACCACGAGCACGCGCTTGCCCTCGAACAGCGCTGCGCTCTTGTAGGCACTGGTGTGCAGCAGCTCGCCGTCGAAGCGGCCTTCGAAGCGCGGCATGTTCGGCTCGGCCAGCGTGCCGTTGGCGATGATCACGCCCTTGAACAAGGCCTCGTGCGCCTCGCCGCCGTCGCCCTCGCTCCAGCGCACGCGCCACAGCGGCGCAGGGCCCTCGCCCACCGGCTCGACCTGCAGCACGCGCGTGTTGAAGCGGTAATGCTCGCGCAGCCCGAAGCGGTCGGCAAAGGCGGCAAAGTAGCCACAGAGCTCGCGGTGGCTGGGGTAGTCGGCCACGCTGTCCGCCATCGGGAATTCGGCGAACTCGGTCATGCGCTTGCTGGAGATCAGGTGCGCCGATTCATAGACCGTGCTGCGCGGGTTGGCGATATTCCACAGCCCGCCCACATCCGAGTAGGTCTCGAAGCCGGTGAAGGGCAGGCCCAGTTTCTGCAGATTGCGCGCCGCGGCCAGGCCGGAAGGGCCGGCGCCGATCACGGCATAGCGGTCGCGGGTGTCGAGGGTGCTGGTGGACATGGTGGCTGGGGTCAGGTCTTGCGATGGTTCTGGAGGGACTGGGCGTCGAGCCCCGGGATGGCGGTGCTGCCGGCCTCGCCAACGCGCGGCTTGCGCGGCTGGCCGAGCAGGATGCGGTCGTGCCAGGCAGCAGGCAGCAGGCCCAGCGCGCGCGCGAGCCAGGCCATGCGGCGCGGCAGCACGATCAGCTCGGCGCCGCGCGCTGCGCGTGCCAGCAGCTGGCGCGCGGCCTCGTCAGGCTCCATCAGGCCCGGCATCTTGAAGCGGTTGCCGGCGGTCAGCGGCGTGCGCAGATAGCCGGGGCAGACGGTGGCCACCTGCAGGCCGCTGCCGCGCAGTTCGGCGCGCAGGCTTTGCAGATAGGCAATCACACCGGCCTTGCTGGCGCAGTAGGCGCCATTGCCGGGCAGGCCGCGCCAACCGGCCAGGCTGGCCACGCCGACCAAGCTGCCACGGCCGGCAGCTTTCATCGCAACCAGAAAGGGCTGGAAGGTGGTGGCCACGCCGAGCAGATTGATCTCCAGCATGCGGCGCATCACCGCCAGGTCTTCGGCCACGGCGGTGTCGAAGCCGCCGGCCACGCCGGCATTGGCGATCACCAGATCCGGCGTGCCGTGGCGGACCATCCAATCGGCGGCCACGGCCTGCATCGCAGCGGCGTCGCTGACATCCAGCGTGTAGATCGCAGCCCGCTCAGGCGCCAGTGCCTGCAGCGCTTCCAGGCGCGCTCGGTCCAGGCCCAGCAGTGCGACCCTGGCGCCCCGCGCCAGCAGCTCGCGCGCCAGGGCCTGGCCCAGGCCGCCACAGGCGCCGGTGATGACGGCATTGCTGAACTGCATCGGGCTTGTCTCCTCGGGATGCGTCGATATTTGCGCGCAGCTTAGCCAGCGCCGACAATCGTCTTGTTTTCTTTTACGAATTCGTCTCGTTTTTCGAGATTTCAGATGTCAAACGATGCCTCCCCCGGCCTGCGCCTGATCGAGCTGCTGGAACTGCTGGCGACCCAGGGCCGGCCGCAAAGCCTGGCCGAGCTGCAGGCGCTAGGCCCCTGGCCCAAGCCCACGCTGCACCGCATGCTGCTGCAGCTTGAGAGCGGCGGCCTGCTGCAGCGCGAGCCCGATGGCCGCCGCTATGCGCTGGCCGGCCGCAGCCTGCGCCTGGCCGAGAGCCTGCTGGCCGCCAGCGCGCAGCAGGGTGTGCGCCATGCGGTGCTCAAGGCCCTGGTGGCCGATATCGGCGAGAGCTGCAATCTCACCGCGCTGTCGGGCGCCGAGGTGATCTATCTGGACCGCGTGGAGACAGCCTTTCCACTGCGCCTGGAGTTGAAACCCGGCACGCGCGTGCCGCTGCACTGCTCGGCCAGCGGCAAGCTGTTCCTGGCCTTTGCGCCGGCCCGGCAGCGCCGCCAGCTGCTGGATGGCCTGCAGCTGACGCAGCACACCGCCAGCACACTGCCCGACCGCCGCACGCTGGATGCCGAGCTGGAGCGCATCCGCCGCGAGGGCTACGCGGTGGACGACCAGGAGTTCGTCGAAGGGCTCAACTGCGTCGCGGTGCCGGTGCGCGAGGCCGGCGCCGATGAGAGCGCGCCGGTGCGTTGCGCGGTCGCGCTGCAGGCGCCGGCCGCCCGACTGCCCTTGGTCCAGGCGCTGACCTTGCTGCCGCGGCTGCGCGAGGCGGCGGCAGCGCTGGGCCGGAGTCTGTAGCGCATTGCGCGCCTTTCGGTCACAAGCGCTTTGCGGCAGCTGCAGCAAGCTTTCAGCCCGGCTTCAGGCCGCGCAGGCTACAGTTGCCCACCAGCCCTGGAGTGCCTCGCTTGAACGCCGTCCCCTCCCCTGACAACGACCCGTCCAGCCGCTCCCAACTGCAGGCCCGCGTGGTGGCCGCGCTGTCGGCCGAGCTGCCTGCCCATGCGCTGCTGTGGCAGAGCGAAGACACCATTCCCTACGAATGCGATGGCCTGTCCGCCTACCGGGAACGGCCGCTGGTGGTCGCACTGCCGGAGACTGAAGCCCAGGTGGCCGCGGTGCTGAAGGTCTGCCATGCGCTGCAGGTGCCGGTGGTGGCGCGCGGCGCGGGCACCGGTCTGTCCGGTGGCGCCCTGCCCAATCCCTTGGGCGTGACGCTGGCGCTGGCCAAGTTCAACCGCATCCTCGACCTCAGTCCCAGCGCGCGCACCGCGCGCGTGCAATGCGGCGTGCGCAATCTGGCCATCTCGGAAGCGGCCGCGCCGCATGGCCTGTATTACGCACCTGACCCGAGCAGCCAGATCGCCTGCACCATCGGCGGCAATGTGGCCGAGAACTCCGGCGGCGTGCATTGCCTCAAATACGGCCTGACGCTGCACAACGTGCTGCGCGTCAAGGGCTTCACGATCGAGGGCGAGGCGGTGGAGTTCGGCTCCGAGGCGCTGGACGCGGCTGGGCTGGACCTGCTGTCGGTGATCGTCGGCAGCGAAGGCATGCTGGCCGTCACCACCGAGGTCACCGTCAAGCTGGTGCCCAAGCCGCAGCTGGCGCGCTGCATCATGGCCAGCTTCGACGATATGCGCAAAGCCGGCGATGCGGTGGCCAACATCATCGCCGCCGGCATCATCCCCGCCGGCCTGGAGATGATGGACAAGCCGATGACCGCGGCGGTGGAAGATTTCGTCCACGCCGGCTACGACCTGACCGCCGAGGCCATCCTGCTGTGCGAGAGCGATGGCACGCCGGAAGAAGTGGCCGAGGAAATCGAGCGCATGAGCGCGGTGCTGCGCGACAGTGGCGCCACCGGCATCGCGGTCAGCGCGGACGAGGCGCAGCGGCTGAGGTTCTGGAGCGGGCGCAAGAACGCCTTCCCCGCCTCGGGCCGCATCAGCCCCGACTACATGTGCATGGATTCGACCATCCCGCGCAAGCGCCTGGCGGACATCCTGCTGGCGATTGCCGAGATGGAGAAGAAGTACCAGCTGCGCTGCGCCAATGTCTTCCATGCCGGCGACGGCAATCTGCATCCGCTGATCCTGTTCGATGCCAATGACCCCGACCAGCTGCACCGCTGCGAACTGTTCGGCGCCGAGATCCTGGAAACCAGCGTCGCGATGGGCGGCACGGTGACCGGCGAGCACGGCGTGGGCATCGAGAAGCTGAACTCGATGTGCGTGCAGTTCTCCGATGAAGAACGCGAACAGATGCTGTCGCTCAAGCGCGCCTTCGATCCGGCTTCGCTGCTGAACCCCGGCAAGGTGATCCCGACCTTGCACCGCTGCGCCGAATACGGCCGCATGCACGTGAAGAAGGGCCTGCTGGCCTTCCCCGAGCTGGAGCGCTTCTGATGATGCTGAAAGCCCTGCAGCAACGCATCCAGGACGCGGCCGCCGCCGGCACGCCACTGGAGATCCGCGGCCATGGCAGCAAGGCCTTCTACGGCGAAGCGCCCAAGGGCGAATGGCTGAGCACGCTGGAGTTCAGCGGCATCAGCAGCTATGAGCCCAGCGAGCTGGTCGTCACGGTGAAGGCCGGCACGCCGATTGCCGAGCTGGAAGCCGCACTGGCCGCCCAGGGCCAGCATCTGGCCTTCGAGCCGCCGCGCCTGGGCGGGCGGGGCACGGTAGGCGGCATGGTCGCCAGCGGCCTGTCAGGCCCGGCGCGGGCGGCCACCGGCTCGGTGCGCGACCATGTGCTGGGGCTGACCCTGATCAACGGCCGCGGCGAGGCGCTGAACTTTGGCGGCACGGTGATGAAGAATGTCGCCGGCTATGACGTGTCGCGGCTGATGGCCGGCGCCATGGGCATCCTGGGCCTGATCGCCGAGGTCTCACTCAAGGTGCTGCCCTATCCGGTGGCCAGCAGCACGCTGCGTTTCGAGATGGACCAGGCCGAGGCGCTGAAGGCGCTGAACGCCTGGGGCGGCAAGCCGCTGCCCATCCAGGCCAGTGCCTGGTGGGAAGGCGCGCTGATCCTGCGCCTGGGCGGCGCCGCCGCCGCGGTGGATGCCGCGCGGCGCACGCTGGGCGGCGAGACCATTGCGCAAGACCTGGCCCTGCCCTTCTGGGACGGGCTGCGTGACCAGCACGACGAGTTCTTCCTGGGTGCCGAGCGGGCCGTGGCGGGCGGCGCAAGGCTGTGGCGCATCGCCACGCCGCAGACCGCGCCGGTGCTGCATCTGCCCGGCGAGCAGCTGGTCGAATGGGGCGGCGCGCAGCGCTGGCTCACCACGCCGGCCGGCGATGCCCAGGTGCGCGAGCTGGCCACCGCCATGGGCGGACACGCCACGCTGTACCGCGCCCAGGACAAGAGCGCCGGCGTCTTTGCGCCGCTGTCGGCGCCGCTGTTGCGCATCCACCGCGAACTGAAGAAATCCTTCGACCCGCAAGGCCTCTTCAACCCCGGCCGTCTCTACCCCGAGCTTTGAATCCGCATGCAGACCCATCTCGCCCCTGAGTTCCAAGGCACGCCCGAAGGCCAGGCCGCCGAGGAGATCCTGCGTCGCTGCGTGCACTGCGGCTTCTGCACCGCCACCTGTCCCACCTACCAGCTGCTGGGCGATGAGCTGGACGGCCCGCGCGGCCGCATCTACCTGATCAAGCAGGTGCTCGAAGGCGCCACGCCGACGCGCAGCACCCAGCTGCATCTGGACCGCTGCCTGACCTGCCGCAACTGCGAAAGCACCTGCCCCTCGGGTGTGCAGTACGCCAATCTGCTGGAGATCGGCCGCAATGTGGTCGAGGCCAAGGTCGAGCGCCCGACGAAGGAGCGCGTGGTGCGCTGGCTGCTCAAGGAAGGCCTGACCTCGGCCGCCTTCAAGCCGGCGATGAAGCTGGGCCAGGCGCTGCGCCCGCTGGTGCCAGCCGGCCTGAAGGACAAGGTGCCTGCCAAGGCGCCGGCCCGCGCCCACCAGTGGCCCACGCGCACGCACAAGCGCAAGGTGCTGATGCTGCTGGGCTGCGTGCAGCCGGCGATGCTGCCGAACATCAACAGCGCCACCGCGCGCGTGCTGGACGCCGCCGGCGTGCAGACCCTGGTGGCCGATGGCGCCGGCTGCTGCGGCGCGGTGCGCAGCCATCTGAACGACCACGAAGGCGGCCTGGCCGATATGCGCCGCAATATCGACGCCTGGTGGCCGGTGGTCGAAGGCCTGACCGAGGCGGGCAAGGTCGAGGCCATCGTGATGAACGCCTCGGGCTGCGGCGTCACCGTCAAGGACTATGGCCGGGCCCTGGCCCACGACGCTGAATACGCGCAGAAGGCAGCCCGCATCGCCGCGCTGACCAAGGACCTGAGCGAGCTGCTGCCCGAACTGCTGCCGGCGCTGAAGCCGCGCCTGACTGGCGGCAAGAAGCCGCGCCCGAAGCTGGCCTACCACCCGCCCTGCACGCTGCAGCATGGCCAGCAGCTGAGGGGTGGGGTCGAACGCGCCATGCGCGAACTCGGCTTCACGATCGATCTCGCACCCTGTGACGCCCATCTGTGCTGCGGCTCTGCCGGCACCTACTCGGTGCTGCAGCCCGAGCTGTCCAAGCAGCTGCGCGAGCGCAAGCTGCAGAGTCTGGCGCCGCTGCAGGCCGACACCATCGTCTCCGCCAATATCGGCTGCATCCAGCATCTGCAGTCGGGCAGCAAGACCGCGGTGCGCCACTGGATCGAGGTGCTGGACGACGCGCTGACAGGCGCCTGAGCACCGCCTGTGCCAAAAAGACACAGGCAGGGGAAACCGGGAGCCTGTTTGTCGCAGCCCTCTTCAGAATCACGGGCTGTGCATAGGAGGAGAAGACGCTGCGCCTCAGGGTTTGCGTGCCAGGGCTGATCGCCAGCCCTGCAAAAGCAAGCCGATGGAGCAAGAGAGGCCGGAGCTGCGGAGCGGTTCCGGCCTTTCCAATTGGCGTTACGCTTGCGCCCGAACTCTTCTTTGCTTGCCTGCTCCCGCCGCCTCATGCATCACCGCGCCCGCCTCAGTCTCCTTGCCCTCGCCTTGCTGGCCGGTTGCGCCGGCAGCCCGCAGCTGCCGACCGCCAGCCCGCCGGAGCGGCCCAAGCTGGTGGTGCTGCTGGTGGTCGATGGGCTGCCGCAGCGCCAGGTGCTGGCCTATCGCGATCAACTGGCCGCTGACGGCCTGCGCCGCTTTCTGGACCGCGGCGCCTGGTTTGCCAATGCGCACTACGGCCACGGCCACACGGTGACGGCGGCCGGCCATGCAGTGATGCTGAGCGGCGCCTATCCCGAGCGCAGCGGCATCATCAGCAATGAATGGCGCGACCCACGTACGTTCGAGGCGGTCTACTGCACCAGCGACAGCGCCCACCAGTACATCGGCCACAAGACGGCACCGCTGGCCGGCACCAGCCCGCGCAATCTGAAGGTCGAGACGCTGGGCGATGTGCTGCGCACGCGCGATCCGGCCTCCAAGGTGATCGGCATTTCGGGCAAGGACCGCGGCGCCATCCTGCCGGCCGGCCACAAGGGCACGGCCTATATGTATATGAGCGAGAGCGGCGGCTTCGCCTCGTCCACCTACTACATGCAGCAGCACCCGCAGTGGGTGACGAAGTTCAATGGCGCCAAGCCGGCCGATGCCTTCTTCCAGAAGACCTGGGCGCCGCTGCTGCCCGAGGCAGCGTATGCCCGCTCCGTGCCGGACGGCCAGCCCTGGCAGTCCACCGGCGGCAACGGCAACACGCTGCCGGCAGTGATCGGACTGAAGAGCGATGCGCCCGGACCGCGCTTCTACGAAAACCTGATCGCCTCGCCCTTCAGCGACGAACTGACGCTGGCCTTTGCACGCGCCGCCATCGAGGGCGAGCAGTTGGGGGCCGACGACAAGCCCGACATCCTGTCTGTCAGCCTGTCGGCCCATGACTACGTGAACCATGCCTTCGGGCCCGAGTCGCGCCTCTCGCACGACCACCTGCTGCACCTGGACCGCCATCTGCAGAGCTTCTTCCAGTATCTCGACCGCCAGGTCGGCGCCGGCAACTATGTGGCGCTGCTGACCGCTGACCATGGCTTTGCCGACACGCCGGAATGGGCCAAGAGCCAAGGCCGCGATGCCGACCGCATCAACCCGTCACAGGCCCTGGCCTGGCTGAACGCTGAACTGGGCAAGCGTTTTGGCGTCGACAAGCTGGCGCGGGGCTATTCGGCGGCCGGCCTGCTGTTCAACGACGAGCTGATCGCTGCGCGTGGGCTCAAGGCAACGGATGTCCATCAAGCCGCCAAACAATTGATGCGGCAGGTCGACGGCGTAGCCAGCGTCTTCACGCTCGATCAACTGCGCAGCAGCGACAGCACCACGCCTTACCTGGCGGCGATGCGCAAGTCCTGGCACCCGGACATCGCCGCGCCGCTGCAGATCGTCGTCAAGCCCGGCTGGCTCTACAGCTCGCGCGCCGGTGGCAGCTCGCACGGCACGCCGCATGCCTATGACACCCATGTGCCCATCCTCGCCTGGGGGCCGCGCTGGGTCGGCCAGGGCGAAGTGGCCGCGCGCGTCGAAGTGGCCGACATTGCGCCGACCCTGGCCCGGGTGCTGAAAGTGCCGGCGCCGGCGCAGTCGCAAGGCCAGCCCTTGCCGCTGCCCGTGTTGCGTCAGCCCTGAGCCGCGCCCCTCGCCCCGTCGCTTGCATCGGCGCAGCCGTGGCACGCATCACATGCCGCCCGCGCACGCAAACTCAGAACCGTTGCCCGCTTGGCAGGCGCAGGCTTAGTATGCAGATGTGAACAGCAGCCAAGACCCGAAACGGCGCCGCAGCGAAGACTACGCACGCGGCGTCTTCAGGCCGCACGGGCGCATCGAGATCTGGAGCGAGGGCTCGGTCGTGCGTCTGGTGGCTGAAGGGCCGTTCAATCTCGAAATCCTTCAGGGACTTGGCGTCGCGATGAGCGAGCTATTCGCTGAGAGCCCGCCGCAGGGGCGCTTTGCCGACATTCTCGAAATGCGCAGCAGCATTCTGGCCTCGCCCGAGGTGATGGCAGCCTTCGGCGACTTTCTGGCGCGCATGAGCGCCGCCAAGACGGCGCCCGTGGCCGTGGCCTTTATCGTCGGCAAGGAAGTCGAAGGGCGCGACCTGATGCTGCCGATCTTCACCCGCATCTACGCCCAGCACCAGCGCCGCTTTGCCGCCTTCGAGACTGAAGCGCAGGCGCTGGATTGGGTGCGCAATCAGCTGGCTGAGGCCTGAACCAAGGCCTGGCCTCAGGCCTCGTCGGCCACCAAGCGGTCCCCGCCGGCCGCCCGCGCCTGTTCCAGCGCATACGCAACCCGTTGCAGAACCGTCTCGGCACTTTCGCCCCAGTTGGCCTGGACCAGTCCGGCTGAGCAACGGCCGCCCGGCGCAGGCCCAGCCTGCTGGGTCAGCGCGTAGCGCATGCGCGTGAGCAGCCGCTCCACGATGGCGCGTGCCTGCCCGGGCCCCGCGTTCGGCAGGATCAGCAGGTAGTGGTGCTGCTCATTCAGCCGGCCACAGGCATCTTCGCGGCGAATGCAGGCCTGCAAATGGCGGCCGAACTCCCGTTGTCGATCCTCAGCCGCCCCCTCCGCCTCGCCAGCCGGATCGGCGTCCAGGGCCAGCATCGCCACCGACAAGGGCCAGGCCTCGTCCAGGGGCAGCAGGCGTTGCAGTGCCTGCAGGGTGCTGCGCGAATCGGCGAGCTCGGCCAAGCGCTGCCCGTCCTCGGCGGCACGTCCAGCGAGTGAACCGGCTGGCACACGCAGGCCGCTCAGATCACTGCCCACGCACAGCAGCCAGCCGCTGGCATGCAAGGTCTCCGTCATCCAGATCCGGCGGCCATCGACCAATTCCAGTTCAAAGGCTCGGTAGGGCTGGCTGCGCCGGCGCGCCAGCGCGAGCGCCAGCCAGGCCTCGAAATCGTCGGTGTGGATCAGCTGCCCCAGACCGGCCTGATACCCGTTTTGCATCTGCTCGGTCCAAGTCGGGCAGGCCGCAGGCTCAAGCGCATAGACCTGCCGATAGGCGGCATTGGCATGCCGCAACACATCCCCAGCGTCAAAAACCGCTACGAGCAGGGGGCTGTCGTGCTGGAGTTGCAGCAGGAGCTCGCCGAGATTCAGGGCCGAGGGAAGGTCAGGCATACGTCGTCGCGTTTGTTTCTGCCCAAAGGGAAAATTACCGCAAATGCCCGCCCGTGTTCCGCAAAGAGTCATACTTTGGGCACACACTCCGGCAGACACGCTCGCCGCACCGGAGTCGCCCCCTCAACTGAGGGCTATCCGCCGCGTGACAACTCGGACAGACTGACAGCATTAGGTAGTATGCATGCCTTGACTGGACACGGCGCTCGCACAAGTTTCGTCGAAGCTGGCATCAGTCCCTATGGCAACTTGGCTCTTCATGAGGCATATCGTGGAAAAACAGGACAACGTTAACGACCGCCGCAATGCAGAGTACCCGCGCGATGCCGCCGATGTGCCAGCATCATCACGGCGGCGGAAGCTGCTGCGCGGTGGTCTGATTGGTGCGCCTGCTGTTCTGGCCCTCCACGCTACGCCCGTCCGAGCGTCAAACTGCAAGCTGCCTTCGGGCTTTTCGGTCTCTGGCAACCAGAGCCGTCCCGATCAATACGCTTGCACAACCCTCTACAAGCCCGCCCAATGGCCAGAGCGCGTTGTTTCCGGCAAGTACTCAGGCACGTCCGTGGCGCCAAACGACCTCTTCAAGACCTATTTCACCAGCGACCCGACGACTGCCAAGATTCGCGACGTTCTGACTGAAGCCAGCGTGCGCAGCAAAGCCACAGCCGTCTTGCTCAACGCCGCATCGAATCAATTGTCTGGCTTATCAGTACAAATGGCCAAGGACATGTACAACCTCGGTGTCAAGGGCTCAGGCTATCCCGCTGCTGCCGGCGTGACTTGGAACGCGGCCACGGTTGAGGCGTATTACAACTACATCCTGGGTCTCTGATCCGCTTTGACGCGGCAATCAGCGACTGTGGGCCAGCGCTGGCAGACGTTTCCTGGCAAATCGCTGATTTGGCGGGAGGCCGATGAAGGCTGGCTCTGCTTTGATGCAAGCGATGGCCAGACACGACTTCTGTCGGACTTGTCCCATCTGCTGCTATGCAGCTTGAGCCCGCAAGCTCGGCCCGCTTTGAACGAAGCCCAGTTGCTTGAGCTTGTACTGACCGAGGCCCCCCAATACTCGCCAACTGATGCGCTGGAGGCTTTGCGGGATACAGTAGCGGCGCTTATGGATGCCGAACTCCTTGTCGCCCTTGCTCCTTAGCCAGCTCAGCCGAGACGGCCTGCAGGCCCGCCTTCGAGGCGAGGGCCTGCGCCTTGCCACAGGCCTCTTCAACTGCCGGATTCAGAGCGATATCGCGGGCATAGCTGACGAACTAGCCCGCCTCTACGCGCAGCATCCCGTGCTGGAAGACACGGCCTTCATGGATTTTCATGTCGCAGTGCGCAGCAGTACCGGCCTGCGCCGCTTTGTGCGCCCGCAAGCCATATTCAGCGTGGACGGCGTAGAGCCCTTCGCGCCCCTGCCCCGGGCGCAGGCCTTGCCCATCATCGAATGGGGATTGAACTGGTGTGTCACGGCCTATCGCCACGACATGCTGGTCCTTCATGCCGCTGCTGTCGCCAAGGGTGACCGTGCACTGCTATTGCCTGCTCCGCCCGGCTCAGGAAAGAGCACGCTGTGCGCTGCACTGGTCAATCGAGGCTGGCGACTGCTTTCGGACGAATTGACACTGGTGCGCCTGGACGGCGCCCGAATCAGCCCACTTGCGCGGCCCGTCAATCTGAAGAACCGCTCCATCGACGTGATCCGCAGCTTCGCACCTGACGCCTATCTGAGCGAGCCGGTTCCGGATACCACCAAAGGCACAGTGGCGCTGATGGCGCCGCCGGCTGACAGCGTGCGAGCCATGCATGTCGCCGCCTCTCCCGCCTGGGTGGTGCTCCCGCGCTACCAGGCCGGCGCAGCAACCCGTCTGACGCCCATGCCCAGCGGGCAGGCCTTCTTGCAGCTGGCAGACAACGCGATGAACTACCACGTGCTGGGCGAAGCAGGGTTTCAGGCCCTTGGGCAGTTGGTGGATCGCTGCCGGCATTTCAGCTTTGAGTACAGCCAGCTGGACGAAGCCATCGAGGTATTCGACCAACTGGCACAGGGACAGGAATGAATCGCACCGCGTCCCTGCTGCACAGCGTGCTCTGGGGTGGCCGCGAGGCCGGCTCGCTCAACGCTTGCGAACTGGACCTGCTGGTGCGAGAGGCCCGCCATGCCAATCTGTTAGGCCGGCTGTTCCATCGGATTGATCGAACAGCCCTGAGCACCGACGCGGGCGTACGGGCACTGGCGCATATGCAGTCGGCCGCCACCATGGCGCAACGCCAGCATGTATCCATCCGGCACGAAGCCAAGCAACTGCGCGACACGCTTGCCAAGTTGGATCTCCCGCTGGTGCTCCTCAAGGGGGCAGCCTATGTGCTCGGCGATCTGCCTGCCAGTCAAGGCCGTGTCTTCGCCGACATTGACATACTGGTGCCCAAGGCATCTCTAGGCCCAGTCGAGGCCGAGTTGATGCTTGGCGGCTGGATGAGCAGCACGACAAATGCGTACGATCAGCGCTACTACCGACGCTGGATGCACGAGTTGCCCGCCATGCAGCATGTGCGACGCGGCACCACGCTCGACGTGCACCACACCATCCTGCCGCCCACATCCAGACTGCACCCAGACCCCGCCGCGCTGCTGGCTGACAGCCGCGAAGTGAACGGGCTGCCCGGAATTCGCACGCTGGCACCGTGTGACATGGTGCTGCACAGCGCTACTCACCTGTTCCATGAAGGCGAGCCCGACAACCTGTTGCGTGATCTGAGCGACTTGGACTTGCTATTGCGGCATTTCAGCCTGGAAGAGCCGGAATTCTGGGCCCGCCTACAGGCGCGAGCCGAGCAATTGGAGTTGAGTCAGCCGCTGCGCCTGGCCCTTCGCTACACGCGGCAATTGCTGGCGACGCCCGTGCCTGACGATGTGCTTCGGCAAAACGGGGTGCTCGCAGACAGAAGCCTCGCGCAGTGCTGGCTTGATCGCATCTACCTTCCTCTGCTGAGTGCGCCTCACCCCAGCTTGCAGGCCGGCTCGCTGTACTGGGCCCGCAAGGCACTGTACGTGCGGGGACACTGGCTGCGAATGCCAGCTCATCTGCTGGCCTATCACCTGGCCCACAAAGCCTTGATGCCAGCGCGCAGCAGCTCCGCACCCGCGCAAGTGCAGGAACAGCGCTGAGGGCTCACCCCCGCACCGGCCTGATCCTCAAGGCCCACACCACCCCCGCCACCAGCAGCACGATGCCCGCCAGCGTCATCGCTTCAGGCGGGCGGCCGCGCAGGGCGAAGGCATAGGCCAGTGCGGCCAGGGTCTCGAAGACGATCAGCTGGCCCACCAGGCTGGTGGGCAGGCGCTGGCTGGCTTCGTTTCAGCACAGGGTGCCGGCCCAGGAAGCGAACAGGCCCACCGCCAGCATCAGCCCCAGATACTCCCAGGGCCGCGGCCCCAACGGCAGCGCAAAGTCGGCGGCCAGCAGCGGCACGCCCAGCGCCTGCAGGCCCAGCAGCGTGGCCAGCGCCAGCAGCGACATGGGCAGCGTCACCAAGCCTTGCGCGGTCGCCCAAGCACGCGGGCTCCGGTCGGCGTGCGCGCGCAGCCAGTCGGCATTGCGGATCGGATACCAGGTCCAGCAGGCCAGGGCCACCACGGCCAGCAGCGCACCCTCGGCATAACGACGCAGGTCATCGGCACCAGCTTTGCCAGCCAGCGCCGCCAGCTCCACCTGATTGACGCAGGCAATGCCCAGTGCGATCAGCCCCAGCGAAGGCGCCAGCCGAGCCCAGGGCAGGCGGCCGTCGCGGGCGTGGTCGCGTAGATTGGAGCTGATCGCGATCACCACCGGCAGCGTGCCGATGATCACCGTGGGCAGCGGCCCGCCGGCGCGCTGGATGGCGGCTGCCAGGCACAGGTAGTAGAGAAAGTTGCCAATCGCGCTGAGCTTGGCCGCCTCCAGCCAGTCAGCCCGCGTCAGCTCGCGCAGGCTGGCGCGATCCACCAGCGCCAGCGGCAGCGCGATCAGGCCAAAAGCCAGGTAGCGGCCCACGGTCAGCAGGGCGGCGGGATAGTCAGGCAGCAGCAGTGGTGCCACAAAGACCAGGCCCCACATCAGGCCGGCCGCCAGGGCGAACAGGGTTCCAGCAAACATGCGCCAGTATGGCCCGGCCGGCGCCGTGCCCAGGCCCACCCAGCTGCTAGGTCCGGCGCTCCGCCATCGCCAGATGCGGCCGGCCGATGTCGATCAGCGCGGCCTGGGCCAGTTCGCTGCCGGTCTCGCCCGACTCGCGATAGACCGCCATGCCGATCTGCAGCGTCAGCTCGGTGCTGGTGGAATCCACGCAGTAGCGCCCGGCGATCACATTGGACAGGCGTGTGCGCACCACCTCGGCCTCCTTGCGGCCGGCGCCCATCAGCACCACGCCGAAGCGCAGAGCGCCGATGCGGCAGACCACGTCGGTCGATCGCACCCGGTTGCCCAGGCGCGCGCCAGCAGCTTCCTGGGCGATCTGGCGCACCGCCGGCCGCAGCTCTTCGGGCAGGTCGATCGCGATCATCAGCACCGCCAGCCGGCTGCCGCCGCGCCGGCACAGGCCCAGCTGGCGATTCAGCAGCGCCGAGAAATGCTCAAGATCCGGCACCTGCACCAGCGGTGTGCGCAGCTCCAGCCGGCTGCGGTCGGGGCTACTGGGGGGCGAGGCTAGGGCGGTGGAAGTCATGGGCGAGGCGTTGTTTCTTGATCCAGGAAGGACGACGAAAAAAAAGCAGGCGCAAAGGTGAGGGCGATGACCGCCTGCAGCCGTACTCAGCCTCCCTGGCAACTGTCAGACCGTCATGCCCTCACCTTCTTAAAACGCAGCCCGTCGCCAGAACCCGACATGCCCCGCTGCGGAAGCCGCTAGAGTGCGTCCCTGCCTGCTTTTCTGCACCCACGACCGACCCCGCCATGCCCGCCGAAATCACCCAGCTGCTGCGCGCCGCAAGCCAAGGCGATGCCGGTGCCGCCGACCAGGTGGTGGCCCTGCTCTATGCCGATCTGCGCCGCATCGCCGGGCGCCGCATGCAGCAGTCGGGCGACATGACGCTGCTGGACGCCACCGCGCTGGTGCATGAGTCCTATCTGAAGCTGCAGCGCGCCGGCGAGCTGGACTTTGCCGACCGCAAGCAGTTCCTGGCCTATGCGGCCAAGGTGATGCACAACATCGTGATCGACCAGATCCGCGCCCGCCAAGCCGACAAGCGCGGCGGTGAGGAAGTGCTGCTGACCCTCAACACCGCCATCGCTGACCTGGCCCCGCAGGGCGACGAAGAGGTGCTGCGCGTGCACGAAGCCCTGGCCGAGCTGGCCGAGGCCGAGCCGCGCCTGGCCCAGGTGGTGGAGATGCGCTATTTTGCCGGCCTCACCGAGGCCGAAATCGCCGAAGCGCTGGACATCACCGAGCGCACCGTGCAGCGCGACTGGGCCAAGGCGCGGCTGTTCCTGGCCGTGTCGCTCAAGACCTGACCCCGCCCGGTCGACAATCCCCGCATGGCTGCAATCGACAAGGAACGCTGGCAACGCCTGAGCCCGCTGCTGGACGAGTTGCTGGACCTGGCCGCGCCCGAGCGAGCCGCCCGGCTGGCCGAGTTGCGCACGCAAGACCCGACCCTTGCGGCCGAACTGCTGCCGCTGCTGGAACAGCAGCAGGCGCTGGAAGGCTCCAGCTTCCTGGCCGCGCCACCGCAGCTGCTGGACGAAGTGCTGACCCGCCTGGAGCCCGGCCAGCAGATCGGCGCCTACACGCTGGAGCGCGAACTGGGCCGCGGCGGCATGGGCACGGTCTGGCTGGCGCGCCGCACCGATGGCCGCTTCGAAGGCCAGGTGGCCATCAAGCTGCTCAGCAACGGCCTGTTCGGCGGCAGCCCCGGTGAAGCCGCCCGCTTCGCGCGCGAAGGCCAGATCCTGGCGCGCCTGTCGCATCCGCATATCGCACGCCTGCTCGACGCCGGCCTCACCGACCCCACCCGCCAGCCCTATCTGGTGCTGGAGTATGTGGACGGCGCGCCCATCACCAGCTATTGCGAGAAGCTGCAGCTGGGCCTGCAGGCCCGCGTCACGCTGTTCCTGGACGTGCTGGCCGCCGTGGCCCATGCGCACAACCGCCTGATCCTGCACCGCGACCTGAAGCCATCGAACATCATGGTGGACCAGGGCGGCGCGGTGAAGCTGCTGGACTTCGGCATCGCCAAGCTGCTGGGCGACGCCACCCAGGCCGAGCAAGGCGCCGCCGCCACCGAGCTGACGCGCCAGGCCGGCCGCGCCTTCACGCCGCAATACGCCGCGCCCGAGCAGGTGCAGGGCGGCGATGTGACCACCGCCACCGATGTCTATGCGCTGGGCGTGCTGCTCTATGTGCTGCTCAGCGGCGCCCACCCGACGCCAGGCCGCACCAAGAGCGGCGAGCAGGCCTCGGCGCTGGAGCAGATGCGCGAGCTGGTCGAGGTGGCGCCGCGCCGCGTCTCCGAGCAGGCCGCGCGCAGCGAGCAAGCCGCCGTCAGCGCCAGCGCCCGCCTGCTGCGCGGCGACCTGGACACCATCGTCGCCAAGGCACTGAAGAAAACGCCCGCCGAGCGTTATGCCAATGCCGAGGCCCTGGCCCAGGACCTGCGCCGCTGGCTGGCGCACGAGCCCATCAGCGCGAGGCCCGACAGCCGGCTCTATGTGCTGGGCCGTTTTTTGCGCCGCCACCGCCTGGCCGTGGGCGCCGGCAGCGCTGCGATGATCGCCATCGCCGCCGGCGCCGGCATCGCGGTGTGGCAAGCCAAAGAGGCGCATGAGCAGCGCGTGCAGGCCGAGGGCCTGATCGAATTCATGCTGGGCGATCTGCGCAAGAAACTCGACCCCGTCGGCCGGCTCGACGTGCTGGACGCCGTGGGCGACAAGGCCCTGGCCTACTACTCAAGGCAAGACCTGACCCGCAGCGACGCCGACGCCCTGGGTCGCCGCGCCCGCGCCCTGCACCTGATGGGCGAGATCGCCGAGAAGCGCGGCAAGATGAGCGAAGCCGAGCAGCGCTTCCAGGAAGCCGCCGAAACCACCGCCGAGCTGCTGGCCCGCGACCCGAAGAACACGCAGCGCCTGTTTGACCATGCGCAGAGCAGCTACTGGGTCAGTTACGCGGCCTGGCAACAGCGCAAGCTGGCGCCGGCGGAAGCCGGCTTCTCTCGCTATGTCGAACTGGCCCATGAGCTGGTGCGTCTTGAGCCGGACAAACTTGAATGGCAGGTCGAACTCGCCTACTCGCATCAGAATATGGGCGTGCTTCGCCTGCGAAGTGTCGGCTCTGACGCCGCATTGCCCCACCTGCAGGACGCACGCAAGCTATGGCAAGGTCTGATTACCCAACGGCCGACACTGCACAACGAATTGGCGACTGTGCTCGGCTGGATTGCCGAGGCCCAGGAACAACGAGGGCAGTTCGACGCCAGTATCCAAAGCCATGCTGAGAAACTCGCGTCGCTCGCCAAGCTGGCGCCTGCTGGCACACCGGCGAACCGCAGGAATGAAGACTCTCGCGCGGCCTCGTACGCTTCGATGAGCCGCTTGCATCTGAGCGCAGGCAGGCTGGCGGAAAGCCTTGCTGCTGCGAGCGAGTCAACGCAGATCTATGACACTCTGGTGGCGCTGGACCCGGGCGACTTGGATAGGCTGGGCCGAGGCGCATTTGCCAGGCAAGTGCTAGTCGAGACATTGGTGGCGCAGGGAAACACCAGTGCATCGCGCAGCGAACTCCGCGTGAACAAGACCGCCCTTGCACGTCTGGTGCAGTCAGACGCCAACAAGCCGTCTTGGTCAGTCAAGCTGCGCGGCCGGTGGTTGATCAGCAGTCTGCAAACCGCCCCCCCCGAAGAGCGGGCTGCCAGCATGAACGCGCTGAATGACTACTTCGCCAAGCACTTTGAAGCCTACGCCGGGAAAAAGGACTCCGATGCGGACAGCCTTTGGCTCTTGGCGAGTGCGGCCATGCTGCTGGGTGACCTGTCCCCCGCGGAGACAGCCGCCAAACGATGGCAGGAGGCTCTGGCCTTGCTGGAGCCGCTGCAACACACGGTTGAACCCCGTGTGACTAGTTCACGCGCTCACCTGCTGTTGCGTCTGGGACGAACTCAAGAAGCCCGCGTCTTGGCCGAGAAACTGGAAGCCTCGGCCTACCGCCACCCGCAGTATGCCGAGCTGGTCCGGCGGCTGGCCGCACAGCCAGGCCCGCACTAGTCCCGGCGCTCGCTTTCGGCTGCATGCGAAACGGTGAGTGTCAGGGCAGTCACTCAGCCATCCAACGCATTCAGCAGGGAGTCCTTCACCATGCCATACCAAACAACGCCCATCCAGAGCAATGCCTTCACCGTCACCGTGTCG
>JACDQM010000124.1 GCA_015657635.1 Roseateles sp. | reverse complement strand
CGCCCGTCCACCCGGCCTCGGGGTCCAGTGGGTTTGTCGAACGGCCTCGAGCCGCGCGCCGGCCTCGCGGTGCTGCGCGCTGCCCGCGCCTGCGCGCTGCTGGACCAGCGCGACTATGTCTCGCCCGACGACATCCAGGCCATCCTGCCCCAGACCATCGCCCACCGGCTGCGGCCGCGCGCCGGCGCCGGCCGCGGTGCGCGCGAGCAGGTGCGCGCCATGATCGAAGCCATCCCGCTACCTTGACATGCTCAAGGCCTTGCGTCGCCGCGCCCGGGCCTGGTGGGAGGCCCGCCACCCGGCCCGTGACACCCATCTGATGGCCAGAGCAATATCTACATCCTGCCCAGCCGGCCGGGCCTATTCTTCTGCGTCACGCTGCTACTGCTGCTGCTGGCCTCGATCAACGACCAGCTCAGCCTGGGCTATGGCCTGACCTTTTTGCTGGCCGGCGCCGGTTTTGCGTCCATGCATGCCACGCACGCGAATCTGAAGGGCCTGAGCCTGGACCTGAAGCCGCCAGCCCCCGGCTTCGCCGGGGAGGACCTGACGCTGGAAGTGCGGCTGCACAATCCCTCGCGCGCGCGCTTCGGCATCGGCATGGCGGTGCAGCAGCCCGACGGGCTGACCGAGCTCGCCTGGTGCGATGTGCCGGCCCAGGGCCATGCCTTGCTGCAGCTGCGCTACACCGCCGCGCAGCGCGGCCTGCTGCCGGTGCCCGGCCTGCGCATCGAGACGCGCTTTCCGCTCGGCCTGTTCCGGGCCTGGAGCGTGTGGCGCCCCGCCGCCAGGGCCTGGGTTTATCCAAAGCCCGAGTCCGACGCACCGCCGCTGCCCGCCCAGGCCGCACAAGGCGATCAGGGCGAGGCCGCCGCCGGCGTGCGCCTGCCCGGGCCTGACTTTGAAGGTGTGCGTCCCTACCGCCGCGGCGACAGCCTGCGCCAGGTCCTGTGGAAAAAGGCGGCGCAAAGCGGCGATGCCGACACGCCGCTGCTGGTGCGCGACACGCTGGCACCTGCCAGCCGCCGGCTCTGGCTGGACCTGGTCGACGCTGGCGGCGCCGACTTTGAGCAGCGCCTTTCGCGCCTGTGCGCCTGGGTGCTGGCCGCCGATGCGCGCCTGCTGCCCTATGGCCTGCGCCTGCCCGGCCAGGAACTGCCGCCCGATCACAGCCCGGTCCAGCGCCAGGCCGCGCTGGAACTGCTGGCGCTGGCGGAGCCGCGGCGATGAGCGCGCTGCAAGCCTGGCGCCAACGCATGGCCCATCTGCCGCGCGAAACGCGCGACACGCTGTTCCTGCTGTTCGCCATCGCCTGCACCGTGCTGCCGCATGCCGATCACCTGCCCGCCTGGTGCACTGCGCTGACGGTGGCGATGCTGGGCTGGCGCGGCTGGCTGGCCTGGCGCGGCCAGACCCTGCCCGGGCGCTGGAGCTTGGGGCTGATGCTGGCCCTGGTGGCCGGGCTGACGCTGCTCAGCCACCGCACGCTGCTGGGCCGCGAGGCTGGCATCACGATGCTGGTGATGCTGATGGCGATGAAGACGCTGGAGCTGCGCGCGCGGCGCGACGCCTTCGTGGTGTTCTTCCTGGGTTTCTTCCTGGTGCTGACCCAGTACCTGTATTCGCAATCGCTGCTGACCGCACTGTGGACCCTGCTGTCGGTCTGGGCCCTGCTGACGGCCCTGGTGCTGGCCCAGATGCCGGTGGGGCAGCCCAGCCTGCGCCTGGCGGCCGGCCAGGCGGCACGCACCACCGCCATCGGCCTGCCGGTGATGGTGCTGCTGTTCGTGCTGTTCCCGCGTATCGCGCCGCTGTGGGGTGTGCCCAGCGATTCGGTCGGCCGCACCGGCCTGTCCAGCGAGATGCAGTTCGGCGCCATGGCCGAGATCGCCAACGACGACAGCATCGCAATGCGGCTGCGCTTCGAAGGCCCGCCGCCACCCGCCGCTGCGCTGTATTTCCGGGGCCCGGTGCTGACGCGCTTCGACGGCCGGCGCTGGCGCGCGATGGGCAGCTCGCAGGCCGCCATCGCGGCCGCGGCGCCGATCACGCCGGCGCAGTCCCAGGCTGCAGCGCCCCAGGTGCAAGGCCCCGCGCTGCGCTATGAGCTGACGCTGGAACCGCTGCGCCTGTCAGTGCTGCCGCTGCTGGAGATGAGCCCGCAGCCGCCAGGCAGCGAGCTGGCGGCCGATGGCCTGATGCTGCGCCGCAGCCTGGAACTGCAATGGCTGGCGCCACGCCCCATCACCGAGCGCCTGCGCCTGGGCCAGCAAGTCGCCTACCTGGAGCACCGCAGCGGCGTCACTGCAAGCCTGCTGTCGCTGCAGCCCTATCTGGAGCTGCCGCAGGGCCGCAACCCCGGCACGCTGGCCTGGGCGGCCGGCCTGCGCAGCCAGCCACGCTTCAATGGCCTGGACAACGGCCCGCTGGCCGAGGCCCTGGTGGCCGCCGTGCTGCAGCATCTGCGCCAGGAAGAATTCATCTACACGCTGACCCCGGGCAAGTACGGCGAGACCGGCGAGCACCTGATCGACGAGTTCTGGCTGGAGCGCCGGCTGGGTTTCTGCGAGCATTTCTCGGCCGGCTTCGTGGTGGTGATGCGGGCCTTGGGCGTGCCGGCGCGCATCGTCACCGGCTTCCAGGGCGCCGACCCGGAGCTGCAGGACGGCTATCTGGTGGTGCGCAATGCGCAGGCCCATGCCTGGGCCGAAGTCTGGATCGAAGGCCGCGGCTGGCAGCGCGTGGACCCGACCGCCGCGGTCGCGCCCGAACGTGTGGACCTGAGCCGCGTGCTCTCGCCCACGCCAGGCGCGCTGGCCGGCGCCTTCACGCAGATCAACCCGGCGCTGTGGCGCAGCCTGCGGCGCGGCTGGGAGACGCTCAACAACCGCTGGCAGCAGACGGTGCTGAACTACTCGCGCAGCGACCAGTTCGACCTGCTCAAGCGTATGGGCTGGAGCAGCCCGGACTGGCAGGCGCTGGGCCAGCTCAGCGCGGCGCTGATTGCCCTCTTGGCCCTGGCCGGTGCGGGCTGGGCCGCCTGGCAGGCCCGGCCGCACGACGCCTGGAGCCGCCAGCGTGCGGCCGTGCTGCGTGAGTTGAAGCAGCTGGGTTTGCCGGCGCAGGCGCACCAGGGGCCGCGCCAGTGGGCCGCGCTGCTGGAAAAGCGCTTTGGCCACAGCAAGGCAGCGCCTGCCTCTGCCTTGCTCAACACGCTGGAGCAGCAGCGCTATGCGCCGCGCGCCGCGCCGCAGAGCTGGCGCACGCGCCAGCTCTGGATGCGCGAATTCCGAGCCAAGCTTCGCGCGCTGCGGCACAGCAGCTGAGCCCTGCGGCCGCAGGACGTATGCTGCAGGCCATCTGTCGATTGAATAGCCGATGTCCCTGCGATTCCTGCCCCTGCTGTGCGCCGCGCTGGCGCTGACCCTGGCCGCGCCGCCGAGCGAAGCCACCACCGAGAAACAGGCCCACAAGCCCAAGGCCGCACAAGCCAAGCGTGAGGCCAAGAGCCACGCCAAACGCAAGGCCGAGCGCGAAGTCCAGAGCCAGCCGCTGGGCGAGCGCGAGGCCTTGCGCCGCTTCAGCGCCGAGCTGGCGGCCAGCGATGGCTTCGATGAAGAAGCGCTGCTCAAGCAGCTGGCCAAGGCCCGCGTGATCCCGCTGGTGCAGCGCCTGATGATGCCGCCGCCGGCTGGCACCGCCAAGGACTGGGCCGCCTACCGTGCCCGCTTCATCGAACCGCGCCGCCTGCAGGCGGGCCTGGCCTTCTGGGACACGCACGCCGAAGCACTGGCCCGCGCCGAACAGCGCTTCGGCGTGCCGGCCGAGCTGGTGGCCGGACTGATCGGTGTCGAGACCTTCTACGGCCAGATCACCGGCAACTTCCGCGTCATCGATGCGCTGGCCACGCTGACCTTCGAGTTCCCCAAAGGGCGCCGGGACCGCAGCGCCTTCTTCCGCGGCGAACTGGCCGAGTTTCTGAAGCTGACGCGCCGCGAGGGCCTGGACCCCTTCAGCCTGAAGGGCTCGTACGCCGGCGCGATGGGCTGGCCGCAGTTCATGCCCGGCAGCTGGAACCGCCATGCAATCGACTTCGACGGCGATGGGCGGGTGGACCTGATCAACAGCCCGGTCGACGCAATCGGCTCGGTGGCCCACTACCTGGCCCAGCATGGCTGGCAGCCCGGCATGCCGACGCACTACACGGTGGCCGCGCCGGTCGACACCGCCGACCGCGCCCGCTTGCTGGCGCCCGACATCCTGCCCAGCTTCACGCCGGCGCAGTTCGCCGAGGCCGGCGCCGAGCTGTCCGAAGGTGGCCGCGAGCACCCCGGGCCACTGGCGCTGGTGGAGCTTCAGAATGGCAGTGCCGCGCCCAGCTATGTCGCGGGCACCAGCAATTTCTACGCGCTGACACGCTACAACTGGTCGTCCTATTACGCGATGGCAGTGATCGGTCTGGGCCGTGAACTGCGGCGCTACCGCATGGCGGCCAAGCCGTCCTGAAGCGAGGGCGCGGCCTGCTCATCGTCGGGACTGCTCCCGTCCTCATCAGCACTCGGCGGACCGACAAAGCCGGTATCCGGCGATTGCGGCAGGCGCCGCCAGTAGCGCCGCTCGCGCTGACGCTGGCAGACCGGCTCTGCATCGACGCTGCGCCAGCGCCAGGCACCGCAGTCCGGCGAGCTGTGCAGTGTGATGCCGCGCACCTGCAGCCGCGCCTGCACCACAGGCGCCGGGTGGCCGAAGCGGTTGCGGTAGCCCGCCTGAGCCAGCGCCAGGCGCGGCGCCACCGCATCCAGGAAGGCCTCGGTCGATGAGCCTGCGCTGCCGTGGTGGGCCAGCACCAGCACCTCGCTGGCCAGGCCGCCGCGCTGCACCAGGGCGAGTTCCTGCAGCGCTTCAATGTCGCCCGTCAGCAAGGCACTGTGGCCGCCCGCAGAAATGCGCAGCACGCAGGACAGCGCATTGGGCTTGAGTCCGCGCCCATACGCCGCCGCGTCAGGGTGCAGCACGTCGAAACGCACGCCATCCCAGATCCACCGCTGGCCACGCTCGCAGCGCCGCGTCGGCACCTCGCCGCGCAGCAGCACATGCCCGGGCTCCAGCGAACTCAGCAACTCGCGCACCGACAGTGCCCGCATCAGTGCGGCGGCGCCGCCCACATGATCCTGATCGCGATGGCTGAGCAGCAGCAGGTCGAGCTGCTGCACGCCCAGGCCGCGCAACAAAGGCAGCAGCACACGTTCACCAGCATCGACGCCGGGCGCGTACTGCGGGCCGGCGTCGAACAGCAGGCTGTGCTGCGCGGTCCGCAGCAGCAGGGCCGAGCCCTGGCCGACGTCCGGCGCCCGCAGCTCGAACTCGCCCGGCCGCGGCCGCTCCACCGCCGGCAGCAGCAGCGTCAGGAGCAGCAGCGGCCCGAGGCCACGCAGCAGCGCAGGCAGCGGCAAGACCAGCAGCGCACCGCCCAGAAGCCCGGCTGCCTGCGCCCAGGCCGGCGCCAGCGGCAGGCTCCACACGGCCCAGCTGAAGCTGGCCAGCAGCTGCAAAAAGGCCTGCAGCCCCTGCAGCACCAGCGCCGCAAGCGTCCACAGCCCTGGCCACAGCGCACCGGCCAGCGCCAGCGGCGTGATCACGAAGCTCACCAGCGGGATCGCCAGCAGATTGGCCAGCAAGCCCACCAGCGAGATCTGCTGGAAAAACAGCAGGCTCAGCGGCGCCAGGCCGAGACTGGCCACCCATTGGCTGCGCAGGGCTGCGCCGAGCTGGCTCTTGAGGCCGGGTGCGCTGTTTTCGGCGCTGGCCATCAGCAAGCCCACCGCCACGAAGGACAGCCAGAAACCGGCCTGGCTGATGGCCCAGGGGTCGAGCAGTGTCACCACCACGGCGGAGGTCAGCAAGGCCAGCGGCCAGGGCCAGCGCAGGCCGGCCTGGCGCAGCAGGGCCAGCGTGGCCAGCATCCACACGGTGCGCTGCGCCGGCACGCCCCAGCCCGCGAAGGCCGCGTACAGCAGCGCCGCCAGCAGCCCGCCCCACAGGCCGGCGCTGGGCGCCGGGCAGCACAGGCAGGCGCGCGGGCTGCGCCGCCATAGCGCGCCCACCAGGGCCGCCGCGCCCCAGGCGAACATCGTGATGTGCAGGCCGCTGATCGCCATCAGATGTGCCACGCCGGTGGCGCGGAACAGCGCCCAATCAGCCGGCAGGATGGCGGCCTGGTCACCCAGGCTCAGGCCGGCCAGCACGCCCGCGCTGGAGGCATCGCCGACCTGCTGGCGGATCGCGTCGCGCAGCCACTGGCGTGCACGGTCCAGCCGCCAGGCCCCGCCGGCCTCCAGCAGCACCGCCTGCCGCACCACGCCGGTGGCCCGCAAGCCCTGCTCGAACAGATGCAGCTCATGGTCGAAGCCCTGCGGATTGGCCAGGCCGTTGGGCTGGCGCAGCCGCAGCAGCAGGCGCCAGCGATCGCCGGCCTGCCAGCGCGGCTGCGCCTGCTCGCTGCCGCCCGTTCCATACCAGCTCAACAGCAGGCGCTCGGGCACGCCAGCGGGCTGCGCGGCGCCCGGCTGCGGATCACGCGCCGGGCCTTCGCGCTCGAACTCGAAACGCCAGCCCGGAAAGCCGCCCTGCCCCTGCACCGCCTGAGGCAGCGAGGCCACCCGCCCTTCAACCCACAGATCGCGCCCTTCCCAGGCCGGATCCAGCGCCTCGGCCAGACGCTGCTCGGCACGCCAGGCGCCTTGGCTGAAGGCCAGCAGCGCCAGCGCGACTGCTGCTGCAGCACAGCGCAGGTTGGCGTCGGCGCAGCGCCAAGCCAGCAACAGGGCCCCCACGGCCAGTGCCAGCAGACCCAGCTGCACGGCGGGCGAAGGCAGCGCGGCGCATTGCTGCAGCAGGCCCAGCCCGGCCAGCCAGGCCAGGCCCAGCGCCGCCCAGTGGTGGGCCCGCAGCGAGTCCTCAGCCATGGTCCTCCCCTGGCTCAAGCGTGAATGACCGTGGACCCTGGCAGCCTCGCCACCGGCGCGATCGCCGCCGCGTCACGGTGTAGGATGCCCGCCACCGACTTCTAACCGTTTTTTCCTCGTCCGAGTAGCCCCATGAGCCAAGCCTCCCATCCGGTCTATCAGCGTCTGCAGTCCCTGGGCATCAATTTGCCGCCCGTCTCGGTGCCGGCCGCGGCCTATGTGCCCTTCGTCCAGACCGGCAACCTGGTCTTCATCTCCGGCCACATCGCCAAGAAGCCGGACGGCACGCCCTGGGTCGGCAAGCTGGGACTGGATACCGACACCGCCACCGGCCAGGCCGCAGCGCGCTCGATCGCGATCGAGCTGATGGGCACGCTGCAGGCGGCGGTCGGCGGCGATCTGGGCCGCGTCAAGCGCATCGTCAAGGTGATGAGCCTGGTCAACAGCACGCCCGAGTTCACCGAGCAGCACCTGGTCACCAACGGCTGCTCCGAGTTGCTGGGCGAAGTCTTCGGCCCGGCCGTCGGCGCCCACGCCCGCAGCGCCTTCGGCGTGGCGCAGATCCCGCGTGGCTCCTGCGTGGAGATTGAACTGATCGCCGAAGTGGAAGCCTCGGCCTGATGTTCCTGCCTGCGAACCGCCTGCCGGCGCGCGCGCTGGCTTTCATCTGCGTGGCCAGCCTGCTGTCGGTTGGCGCAGCCCTCATCGCCCAGCACCAGTTCGGCATCAAGCCCTGCCCCTGGTGCGTGATGCAGCGCGGCATCTACCTGCTGATTGCCGCCGTGGCCGGCCTGGGCTGGCTGCTGCGCAAGCAGCGCCCGCTGCGCAGCGCCGCGCTGGGGCTGAGCCTGCTGCTGGCGCTGGCCGGTCTGGTGGCCGCCTACTACCAGCATGAGGTCGCGTCCAAGCTGGACTCCTGCGACATGACCTTGGCCGATCGGCTGCTGGTGGCACTGAATCTGGAAGAGCTCTGGCCCGACGTGTTCATGGTCACGGCCACCTGTGCCGAGGCCGCGGCCTACCGGCTGCTGGGTCTGCCTTACGAGATCTGGAGCGGCCTGCTGTACCTGATCCTGGCCCTGCTCAGCGTGGTGGCCCTGCGCAGCAAGCGCTGATCGGCTGAGTTGGGTCAAGGCCGGGCCGCGCCGGCCGGCGTAGGCTGCAGGCTTTGTTGCAGCCGGCCTGCCCGTCTCTTGCCATGAGTTCCCAAAATGTCCTGATCGTCGGCGGCGGCCCGGCCGGCCTCTCCATGGCCTGCGCGCTGGCCGACGCCGGCATCGCCAGCACGGTGCTGGAATCCGCAAGCGAATGCCAACTGGCCGACCCGGCCGAGGATGGCCGCGAGATTGCGCTCACCCATCGCGGCATGGCCATCCTGCAGCAGCTGGGTGCCTGGCAAGACCTGCCCCCACAGGCCGTCTCGCCGCTGCGCCAGGCCCGCGTCTTCAATGGCAGTGCGTCCGACTCGCTGCATTTTGCCGATCCCCGCAGCGACCTCGGTGCGCTGGTGCCCAACCACTGGCTGCGCCGCATCGCCTGGCTGGGCGTGCAGCGCCGGCCGCTGGTGACACTGCGCTGCGAGGCCCGGGTGGCTGCGCTGAGCCTCGATGCTGCCGCCGCCACGCTGACGCTGGCCGACGGCGAGCGCCTCTCGGCCCCGCTGGTGATCGCCGCCGACAGCCGTTTCTCGACCTTGCGCCGCCTGGCCGGCATCGGCGCCGAGATGCGCGACTTCGGCCGCAGCGTGCTGCTGGCGCGCATCGAGCACGAGCAGCCGCATCAGGACCAGGCGCTGGAATGCTTCCACCACGGCCACACCATGGCCTGGCTGCCGCTGGGCGGCCTGTCACCCCATTTGAGCTCGCTGGTGCTGACGCTGCCGACCGACCAGGCCGAGCTGCAGCGCGGCTGGAGCGAGGCGCAGTGGCTGGACTGGGTGCAGCAGCACAGCCAGCAGCGCCTGGGCCGGCTCACGCTGGCCGGACCGCGCCACCACTACCCGCTGGTGGCCACCTATGCGCACCGCTTTGCCGCACGGCGCTTTGCGCTGGTCGGCGACGCCGCGGTAGGCATGCACCCGGTCACCGCGCATGGCTACAACTTCGGTCTGTACGGCGTGCAGCGCCTGGCCGCCGAGCTGGCCGGCAGTCGCGCCAAGCTGGATGCCAACGCAGCACTGCAGCGTTATGCCGCCGGCCACCGGCGCGACACCTGGCCGATCTACCAAGGCACCAATGCGGTGGTGAAGCTGTTCACCGACGAGCGCGGCCCGGCACGGCTGCTGCGCCAGGGCGTGCTGCGCCTGGCCGAGCATCTGCCGCCGCTGAAGGCGGCGATTGCACAGCAGCTGACATCCAAGCCACGCGGCCTGCCGGCCTGAGCTGCTTCAGCGGCGCTTGGCCGCCTGGCGACGTCGGGCCAAGGCCAGCCCACCCAGCGCCACCAGGCTCAGCGCCAGCGAAGCCGGCTCGGGCACGGCATTGCGCTGAGCCACGATGAAGTCCTGCCGATCCTGGTGATACAGACGGGTCACGGTGTACTGGCTCTGGGTCGCGTCGAGCTGGCCGAACCAGTTGGCCGCCTGGTTGCGCACCGCATCGCTGCCGCCGGACTGCAGGAAGAAGTTGCCGGCCAGCAGGTTCAGCGGGCCGTTGCTGTCGTACAGGATTTCCCACAGCGCCAGCTGGAAGGCCACGCTTTCGGTCTTGGTGTCGATAGCACCGGCGAGGGTGTAGAGGCGGCCCATCAGGTCGGCCTGGCGCGCAGTGAAGCCGTTGTCACTGCCGGTGGCCGCGAACTGGTGCTGGTAGGTGGTGTTGAAGGAGAACGGCTGCAGGATGTCCACGCAGAAGGTCAGGAAATCCTGCATGCCCTTGCCCAGATCGGCCTGGCCGCGGAACTGGCCGACATTGACCGTGCCCGAGAGGCTGGTGTCGATGGCTTCCGAGCCCAGCGAGAACTGCGTCAGGATGACCGGTGCGGCCTGTGCGCCGGTGGCGAAGGCGGTCAGCAGGCTGGCGGCGACAAGGTTCAGGCGGGCAAGAAGTGTCATGACGGAGACCAGGGGCGCAGCGGCCGGGTTGCAATGGTCTGCAGTGTCTGCATGAGCACTGCGCCTGTTGATCCCCGATGCGGGCGGTTCGGGCGGCCGGACGTGAGATGCGTCACGCCGGCAGCCGCCGCCAGGGCCTTCAGTCGCCGCGTACCACGCCTTCGCGCCGCGGGTCTGCGCCGCCGAACCAGCCCGGTGACTTGCGCTCGATCGCCTGCAGGCCGCTGGGCATCTCGATCTGCTGGAGCGCATGAGCGCGGGCTTTCAGCGCGTCGACGGTGGCCGCCGGAAAGCGTCTGGCCTCCACAAGCGTCGGCCCGTTGAAGCTGCCAAAGTTGGGCAAGTTGATGGCCTGCTGTGCATCCAGCCCCCAGGCCAGCGTGCCCAGCAGGGTCTTGGCGGTGAAGTGGATGATGGCCGGGCCGCCCGGCGAGCCCAGGCTCATCAGCAGGCGGCCATCGCGGGCGTCGAACACCAGGGTCGGGCTCATCGACGAGCGCGGACGCTTGCCCGGCTCCAGCCGGTTCGCCACTGGGCGGCCCTGCGCATCTCGCGGCGCCAGCGCGAAGTCGGTCAGCTGGTTGTTGAGCAGGAAGCCGCCGGCCAGGCCGCTGCCGCCATCGCTCATCAGGCGGGCGCCGAATACCGCCTCGATGCTGGTGGTCAACGCCACCGCGCGGCCTTGCGCATCGACCACGCTGATATGGCTGGTGCCGTACTCGGGCTGCTCGGCTTGAGGCGCCCAGGCCTGGCGCAGCGCGCCGGGTTGGCCGGCGGTGGCGCTGCCCATGCTGCGCTCGCCGATCAAGGCGGCGCGGCTGCTCAGATAGCCGGCGTCCAGCAGGCTGTCCCAGCGCCCGCCCGGCGCGGCCACAAAGCTCGGGTCGCCGATGTACTGGGCGCGGTCAGCGAAGGCCAGCCTGGCAGACTCGGTGTAGAGGTGCAGCATCTCGGCCGTCGGCACGCCATCGGTCAGCGGCTGGGCCGGCATGCCCTTGGCATCGATCAGATAAAGCATCTGCATCAAGGTGAGATGGCCGCTGGAAGGCGGCGGGAAGCCGCAGATGCGCCAGCGTGCGCGCCAGACCTGGCACAGCGGCTCGCGCTCCAGCGCCTGGTAGGCACTGAGGTCTGCCTGGCTCAGGCGGCCGGGGTTGCCAGCGTGGTGCTGAACCCGCCCGAGCAGATCAGCGGCGATGGCGCCTGGCTCATGAAGGGCCGCACTGCCCTTTTCAGCGATGGCACGCAGCACTGCGGCCAAGGCCGGATTGCGCAGCCGGTGGCCGACCGGCCAGGGTTTCCCATCGGTATCGAAGAAGTAGGCCAAAGCCTGCTGGTCCTGCTTCAGCGCTGTTTCCGTCGACAGCAAGGTCTGCAGGCGCGGACTGACCTCAAAGCCCTGCTCGGCCAGGCGGATCGCGGGCGCGAAAAGCTGCGCCCAGGGCAGGCGCCCATGCTGGCGATGCGCCATTTCCAGCATGCGCACCGCGCCTGGCACCCCCACAGCACGGCCGCCGACCGCAGCTTTCAGGAAGGGCATGGGCTTGCCATCGGGCTGCAGAAACAAGGCTTCGTCAGCCGCCGCTGGCGCAGTTTCCCGGCCGTCGAAAGCCTGCACGCGCTGGCCGTCCCAGTGCATCAGAAAGGCGCCTCCGCCGATGCCGCTGGACTGCGGCTCCACCAAGGTCAACACCATCTGCACCGCCACCGCTGCGTCGATGGCGCTGCCCCCCTGGCGCAGAATCTGCGCGCCCGCTTCAGTGGCCAACGGATTAGCAGCGGCCACGGCCTGACGCTTAAAGTGCCAGCCCGGCTTGGCCTGGTAGCCGCTGGCACCTTCGGGCTGCAGCGGCGCAGCGGCCGGTGGCGCCGGCGGTGGTGGCGTGGCGCAGCCGACCAATGTGAAAAGAAGCACCAGCACAGGCAGGTGCAAGCGATGGCGAAATTGATCGCAAGAGCGTTGTGGGCAAGGCATGACCCCATGGTAGCGGGCCCGCCTTGCATGGGAAACTCCCGCCAACACCCAGCTGGAGATCCGTGTGAGAGCGCTGCCCACTGCCCGACATTCGACAGACCCGAGCCGGCACCACCAAGATGAGCCACACCCGCGGCTCAGGCCGGCGGCTGCGCTGCTGGGTCTGCTGCTCGGCGCCGTGCTGGTGGGCTGTGGCGGCGGCGGAGGTTCGGGCAGCGAGACACCCGTCACCCCCACCCCGCCGGTGCAGACCGTGCCGCCACTGAGCCAGAGCTGCGAGAGCGGCTCGGTGGCGCGCCTGGCCTTCGAGACCGAGCCGCTGACCGGCCGCGCCAGCGAGATCAGCCTGCTGGCCTGCGGCAGTGGCCGCTTGCTGAATCCGCGCTGGGCCCAGCTGTCCGGCCCGGCGCTGGCGCTGAGCTCGGCCCGCTCGCCTGCGCTCAGCATCGAGCCGCCCAGTGCCTCTGCCTACCGCCTGTCCGTCAGCTTCTCCGACGCCAATGGCCGACCGTTCAGCGGCGAGCTGAGCTTCAACGCCAAGGCCGATGAGGCCAGCGCCGGCGTGACGGTGCGCGGCGAGCCTTCGGTGTGGAGCGGCGGCAGCCTGTCCTTGCGCGCCTGGCCGCGCGGCCTGAGCGAGGCGCAGCTCAGCGGCGCGCGCTATCAGTGGAGCGTGCTCAGTGGCCCCACGCCGAGCCTGGACAAGATCGATGACAGCCTGCTGATCTTCAAAGCGCCCAGCGTCAGCGGCGACAGCCTGCTCAGCCTGAGGGCCCAGATCACGCTGACCGATGGCCGCAGCTTCAGCGATGAGTTCAAGCTGCTGGTGCAGACCCCGCCCAACGCCGCCGCCAGCCCGCTGTTCGGCGCCGACAGCCCGAGCAGCCGCGTCTACCCCTATCTGGACAGCAGCCCGCATGCGAGCGCGCTCGCCGATTGCATCTACCACCCGGGGCTGAGCGGCAGCGCGTCCAACAATCTGTGCACGCTGGGCCGGCTGCCGCTGCTGGGCCAGTCCACCGGCGGCGCAGCGCCCAGCGTCGAACAGGTGATGCAGCGCGTGCTCGTTTCCAACGACTGGATGGGCGAGGTGTTCGAGCGCTTCCTGCGCGAGCAGGATCCCAACGGTGATTTCCGCCGCATGCTGAACGCCACCACCGCGGTGGTGATCGGCTCGCGCGTGCGACCGGCCTTCTACTGGAGCGCCACCGGCGCGATCTATCTGGATGCCTCCTATCTGTGGCTGACTCCGGCCCAGCGCGACACGCTGAGCGAATCGCCCGATCCGCGCAGCGCCTATGGCAAGACCCTGTCCTACAGCTCGCCCTGGCGCTATGTGCTGAACAACAGCCATGCGGTCAAGGCCTATCCGGTCAAGGAGCGCGGCAGCCGCGACATTGCTGAGCTGCGCTTCGAGTTGGGCCGCCTGCTCTATCACGAGCTGGCGCATGCAGCCGATTTCCTGCCGCCGCGCGTGCATGCCTCGCTGCCCTCGAATCTGCGCGTCTATGAGGCCGTGCCAACCAGCACCGCTTCGCAGCAGCTGCAGCAGCAGCTGCCCTTCTTCTCGCAGGAAATGGTGGCACTGGGCCGCGTGCTGTTCTTCGGCGAGACCGCGACTGCGGTACAGAACGCTTACACGCCGGACGACATCACGCGCTTCTTCAGCCTGGACCGGGTCACCGACGACTACAGCTACTCGCTGCCCAGCAGCCAGAGCGTGCCGCGCGAAGATGCCGCGATGCTGCTGGAAGAAGCGCTGATGCAGCTGCGCTACGGCGTGCTGCGCGACTACGGCATCACGCCGAGGTTGCAAGACGGTGCCGCCAGTGCCGACCTGATCGTCACCTGGGGCCAGCGCGGCCGTATCGGCGATGCCGCGGTGAAGCCGCGCGTGGCCCTGGTGCTGGCCGACCTGATGCCCTGGCTGGCCGCCGACTCGGTCTCCAAGCTGGCCGCGCCCATCCAGCTGCGGCGTGGCCTCAGCTGGGGCCAGAACCTGGACCAGGCCGCACTCGCCGCTGGCCAGGCCCGGCCGATGACGGTGCGTGAGCGCCTCAACGAAGAAGCGCTGCAGCTGGACCAGTTCGGCCGCCAGGAACAGGCCCGCCGCGCCAAGGCCGCGCGGCAGTTTGACGGGCTGCTGGCGCGCTGAGCGCCGAGCGCTTCAAGCAAATAAGCCCAGGTCGCGCTGCGTGTAGTTGGTAATCTGCGGCAACACCCGCGGCAGGTCGCTGGCGCTGACGCCCATCCAGGTGGCCAGCGAGGCAGCCAGCTGGTCCACCGCCGTGGTCGGCAGCAGGCGGCCCTGGCCCACATCGTCCGGGCCGTTGACGCTGACGGATGGCAGTTGGCCGAAGAAGTTGCGCGGCTTCAGCGCGCCGCCCATCAGCAGGTGATGGCTGCCCCAGCCGTGGTCGGAGCCGTCGCCATTGCTGGTCAGCGTGCGACCGAAGTCCGAGGCGGTGAAGGCGGTGACGTTGTTGATCACACCCAGTTCCACCAGCGCATCATGGAAGGCACCCATCGCCTCGCTGACATTGGTCAGCAGGCCCGGGTGCTGCTGCGGCAGGAAGTCGTGCAGGTCGAAGCCGCCCAGTGATACGAAGAAGACCTGACGCTTGGCGCCCAGGGTGTTGCGGGAGCCGATCAGCCTCGCCACCATCTGCAGCTGCGTGGCCAGGCTGTTGTTGGCCGGAAAGGCCGTGGCCAGCGCCGGCAGGCTGGCCAGCGCCGCGCTGACCGAGGCCTGCGCGTTGACCGAGCGGCTCACCACCCGGTTCAACTCCTGCTCCATCCAGTGGCTGCGGCTGTCGGTGATCAGCGTGCGCAGCGCATTGGCACAGGCCTGCGAGCCGAACAAGGGCTTGGTGACACCGTTGATGGCCACGGCGCCGCTGCTTGAGATCTGGTACTGCACCGCCTGCTGGCCGGACATGAAGACCGCATTGCCCGAGACATTGATGCAGGTGAAGGTGCTGGTGGCGTTGCCGTTCAGGAACAGATCGCCCATGCGCCCGCCCCAGCCCGTGGTGGCCCCCTCGGGATTAGAGGCCTGCCAGACGCTCTGCTGGTCGTTGTGCGAGAACAGCTTGGGCGGCAGCGGCACGCTCTTGGCCTGGTACTGCGCCAGCGTGGTGGGCTGCACCAGCGGGCCGACATTGAGCAGCACGCCCAAGCGGCCGGCATCGAAAACGCCTTTGAGCCGGCTCATCTGCGGCGCCAGCGCCATCTGCCGGCCGTTGGCCAGCGCGGTGGCCGGCGACAGCAGCGTGGCCGCCAGATCAGCGCGCGGCGTGGCAATCGTCTGACGGATCTGCGCGTAGCTGTTGTAGGAGGTCTGGTCGTAAGGCACCAGGGTGTTGCCGTAGTCGTTGCCGCCATAGAGGAAGACGCAGACCAAGGCCTTGTAGTCGCTGGGCGCGGTCTGCGCCGCAGCCTCGCCGATGGCGGCCAGGTTCAGGGCCCAGGGCGTGGCGGTGCCGGCGATGCCCAAAGCGGCGCCGCGGCGCAGGAACTCACGGCGCTGCAGCGCGGCCAGTCCGATTCTTGGCTTGCTCGTCATGGTGCGCCTCACTTCTGGATCAGGTATTCGGGGCAGGCCAGGATCATCAACAGCGTCGCGTAGATGCGGTTGAGGCGGCCGGTGTCGTTGGTGGCGGCAATGCTTGAAACCGCGGTGGCGATGGTGCTGCGCGTCGCCGCACTCAGGCCATCACCCGCCAGCAACAGCGCCCAGCGCGCCACCAGGGCCATCGCGTCATTGGCCGTGGCCAGCTCGGTGGCATAACTGGGCTTGAGCTCGCCGACGCCGCTGACGATCACGCTCTGCATGTAGTTCAGATAGCCGGCGACCGTGCTCTCGTTGCAGAGCTGGAACTCGGGCGCGGTGATGCCGTTGTTGCCCAGCACCGAGTTCGGCGGCACATAGCCAGGCCGGAAGAAGTTGAACACCGAGGGCGCGCGCAAGGGGCTCTGGCCCAGGCGGGTGGCGGGGTCGGACAGATTGCCGACATTCCACAGATCGGTCGGCGAAGTCAGGCCCACGCTGCGCGCCCATTGCACAAAGCGCTGCAGCGGCTCACGCAGCTTGCCACCGGCGGGATCGGTGGAGACGTTGCGTGCCTCGCTGTCCAGCAGGATGGCGCGGATCACGGCCTTCAGGTCGCCGCGCTGGCCCGCCCCGTTGTTGTTGAAGGCACTGGCCACGCGCTGCACATAGGCCGCGCTGGGGTTGGAGCAGACCAGGCGCTGGATCAGTTGCCGGCCAATGAAGGGGCCGACATTGGGGTGGTTGGCCAGCGTGTCCAGCGCCGTCTTCAGCGCCGTCGGGCCATCGGCGGTAGCCGGAATGTCCGCCGTCAGCACCTTCTTGGCGCCGGTCGAGAAGCGGCTGGCCACATGCACCATGGGCCGGCGGGCATAGCCAGGGTCATCCGGCAAGGCGTTGTCGAACTCCCAGCCGGTCAGCACCCGCGCCAGCTCGGTGATCTGGGCCTGGGTGTAGGTGTCCTGCGGCTTGCCATTGGCGCCCAGCTTGGGTGTGCCGTCCAGGTTCAGCTCGACCAGTCCGATGGTGAAGAGCTGCATCACCTCTCGCGCATAGTTCTCGTCGGGCACACGGCCGGTGCTCGGTTCTTCCTTGCGGTTGCCGCGCATGTTCAGGTAGACGCCCATGGCGGGCGACAGCGTCACGGCCTCCAGCAGCTGGCGATAGCTGCCGAAGGCATGCTGCTCCAGCCCGTCCACATAGGACGCTGCCAGGAAACCGCGCCAGCTGACCGGCAGCCGGCCATCGAAACCACAAAGATCTCGGACAGCGCCAGCGTGACGCGCTGCCGCAGCACATCGGGCGCGCCGATCAGCTTGCGCCACAGCGTGTTGTCGGTGCCGTTGAAGCCATCGCGGTTGGCCTCCACCGCATAGCCCTTGGCCACCATCCAGTCGTAGTGCGACTGGCTGCGCGGCAGCGCGAACTGCTCGTCCAGCCAGCCCGCGAAGCCCTTGGTCTTGAGCTCGGAGATCTCATTGCTGCTGGCAGAAAAGCCGGCTTGCGCCAGGAAGCGCGCGGCCTGGGCATCGGTCACCAAGACTGGCGCCGGGGCTGGCGCTGGAGCAGGCGAAGGCGCTGGCGCTGGCGCTGGTGCCGGAGCAGGCGAAGGTGCGGGTGCTGGAGCAGGAGCAGGTCCCGGCGCAGGTGCGGGTGCCGGGGATGGCGCCGGGGCATCGCTACCGCCACCGCCGCCACAGGCCGCCAGCAGGGCCGCCGAAGCCGACGCCAACAGCGCCGCGCCTCCCGCCGGCCCGGCGGATTGCAGAGCAGACGAAGCATCGGCGGCCGGCGGCGCTGGCGCCGCGGTCTGGGCTGCAAGGTCCGCATCAAGCGGGTCGGCCAGAACGGGCCTGTCTCGAAGAACTTGTTTCACGGCGGGACCTCAGGGCTGATGACTCAGCAATGGCCGCAATGTAGCCATGCCTGAGCCGAGTTTCACCTCAAGACTGCACGCCGTTACGTCTGATGCCAATCCGTACACAAGAACACCACATCAGCGTTTTCGAGCGCGTAAGAAAAAAGGCTGACGTCGCCGTCAGCCTTTCTTGATCCGCATCCGAGCGCCTGTCAGAGCAGCGGCACGCCCGTTTTGCTCTGGATGAACTCGCGCGTCACGCCATCGGCCAGTTCGACCAGCTTCAAGCCCTCGGGTGTCACGTCCATCACGCCCAGGTCGGTGATGATGCGGTCGACCACGCCCTGCCCAGTCAGCGGCAGCGTGCACTCGGCCAGGATCTTCAGGTCCTCGGTGCCGTCCTTCTTCTTGGCCACATGCTCCATCAGGATGATCACGCGCTTGACGCCGGCCACCAGGTCCATCGCGCCGCCCATGCCCTTGACCATCTTGCCTGGGATCATCCAGTTGGCCAGGTCGCCCTTGGCCGTCACCTGCATGGCGCCCAGGATGGACAGATTGATCTTGCCGCCGCGAATCATCGCGAAGCTGTCGTGGCTGCCGAAGATCGACGAGCCCTTGATGGTGGTGACGGTCTGCTTGCCGGCATTGATCAGGTCGGCATCCACCTCGTCCTCATACGGGAAGGGGCCGATGCCCAGCATGCCGTTCTCGCTTTGCAGCCAGACCTCGATATGGTCGGGCACGAAGTTGGCCACCAGCGTCGGGATGCCGATGCCGAGGTTCACGTAGAAGCCGTCCTGCAGCTCCTGGGCCGCACGTGCGGCCATCTGGTCTTGGGTCCAAGCCATGGTTGTTCTCCTGAGATCAGACTTTGCGGGCGCGGGTGGTGCGCTTCTCGATGCGCTTCTCGGGCGTCGGGTTGTGCACGATGCGGTGCACATAGATGCCCGGCAGGTGCACATCGTCCGGCGCGATCTCGCCGGTAGCGACGATGCGCTCGACCTCGACGATGCAAAGCTTGCCGGCCATCGCCGCGGCCGGGTTGAAGTTGCGCGCCGTCAGGTTGAAGCGCAGATTGCCCGAGCGGTCGGCGATGTCGGCCTTGACCAGCGCGATGTCGGGCACCAGCGCGTGCTCCATCACATAGGTCTCGCCGTTGAACTCACGCAGCTCCTTGCCATCAGCCACGATGGTGCCGACACCGGTCTTGGTGAAGAAGGCCGGGATGCCGGCGCCGCCAGCGCGCAGCTTCTCGGCCAGCGTGCCCTGCGGCGTGAATTCCAGCTCCAGCTCGCCGGCCAGGTACTGGCGCTCGAACTCCTTGTTCTCGCCCACATAGCTGGAGATCATCTTCTTGATCTGGCGCGTCTCCAGCAGCTGGCCAAGGCCGAAGCCGTCGACGCCTGCGTTGTTCGAGATGACGGTCAGATCCTTGACGCCGCTGTCGCGCAGCGCGGCGATCAGGGCCTCCGGGATGCCGCACAGGCCGAAGCCGCCAACAGCCATCAGCTGGCCGTCCTTGACCACATCCTTCAGCGCCTCGGCAGCGCTGGCAAATACCTTGTTCATCAGTGTCTCCGTCAGTCCATCGGACAGGTGACAGCGTACCTTTGCGGCCTACGTAAAGCGTTACGTAGAATCGCCTAAGCACATCGGGTTTTGCCCAGGGAGCTGTGCATGAAAGCGTGGCAAGGCTTTTTCCTTGGGCTGCTGTGCCTCGCAGCCCCGCCGATGGCGATGGCCGACGGCTTGCAGATCGGCGGCTTCGGCAGCCTCTCAAGCTACCGCGGCGACGAAGCCCTGGTGGCGGTGCGGCCGGGCGAGCGCGTCAAGAACAGCTCGCGCGATGGCGAGTGGCGCTGGGATGGCGACTCGGTGCTGGGCCTGCAGCTGCGCTGGGAGGCCCATGAGCAGATCGAGCTGGTCTGGCAGGTGCAGGCGCGTGACGACCTCGTCAGCCGCTACCGCCCTCGCAACGAATGGGCCTATGTCGCCTGGCGGCCGACGGCCGACTGGACGCTGCGCCTGGGGCGGCAGCCGCTGCCGGTGTACCTGCATTCGGAGACCACGCGCGTCGGCTATGCCCACACCGCGGTGCGGCCGATGGCTGCCGTCTACGCCCTCAACGGCAGCGAACCGATCGACGGCATCAATGCCAGCTGGAGCCGCGACGCCCTCGGCGGCAACCTCAGTCTGGACCTGGGCACCGGCAAGGCCAGCGTCACGCTGCCTCGTGGCCGGGTTGACACACGCGGCGCCAGCACCGGCGCCCTGCGCTGGCAACGCGACGGCCTGTCGCTGCGCCTCGGCCTGGCTGCATTCCGCTTCAACCTGCTCGATGCGGCCCTCGATGCGCAGTTTGCCGCCTTGAGCCAGCCGGGCAGCCCCTGCAGCAACTGCGCCAGTGTGCTGCCGCAACGGGCCAGCACCCGCAATGTGGAGGGCGGGCTGCTGAACCTGGGGCTGGTCTGGGAGCGCGGCAGCTGGACACTGACAGCCGAGGCCACACGCCGCAGCGGCAACTCCGTCTTCCTGCCCAAGATCACGGCCTGGTATGCGCAACTCTCCCATCGCCTGGGGGCTTTCACTCCCTATGCAGCGCTCGGTAGCTCGCGCTTTGAAGAGCCGCCCCTGGGCTTGCAGGCCGCGCCAGGGACGCCCGCGTCAGTCGCTGCGGGCCTGGCGCTGCTGGATCGGTCGCTGCAGCGCCCCATCGGTCGCCATATCGTGCTCGCCGGGATGCGCTGGGATCTGCATGATCAGGCGGCGCTGAAGCTGCAGGTCGAGCGCTGGAAGGCCAACCAGGACAACAGCACGCCGCGCAACGGCGAGATCGTGCTGCTGGCCGGCACGTCCGGATGGGACGGACGCGCCAGCCTGCTGACGCTGAGCCTGGACTTCGTCTTCTGATCGGAGGCATGGCTATGAAAACAAAGTACCTGCCCCCCATCTCCTGCATCGCTGCCATGCTGGGCTTGGCGCTGCTGTTGCCGATCAGCCCGGCGATGGCTGCCGGCGAGACTGGCGGCACGCTGCGGGTCGCCGTATCGCGCTCGCTGGCACCGCCCTTTGTTCTGTGGCGGGACAACTTGCCGGTGGGCGGCATCGATGTGGACATCGCCCGCGCGGTCGCGACGGAGCTCAAGACCACGGCCGAGTTGCTCGTGCTGCCGCGCCTGCGCGTCGAAGCCGCGCTGGCCAGCGGCGACGCGGACATGGCCTGCAACCTCAGCCCGCTGAGCGCGCCACGCAATGAGGCCCTGCCGCTCGGCCCAGCGCTGTTCGAAGTGCAGGAGATGTTGGCCGGGCATGAAAGCGCCAGCACGGCCGACAGCCTGGAGCAGCTGCCCGCCGGCACCGTGGTCGGCACGCTGCAGGGCCAGGCCTATGCGACGCTGGAGACGCTGTTCAGCAGCGGCAAGCTCAAGCGCGACGATGCGCTGGACGACGAGCGCATGCTGCGCAAGCTGGTACTGAACCGTCACCCCTACGGCATCAGCAACCGCCAGTCACTCGGATGGTTCGCCGCCGAGGATGGCGGCGACAAGATCGCCTCCTGGCGCCTGCCGGTCGGCAGTCGCGCCTACCGCTGCACCCTGTCGCCCCGCGGACGTGTCGAAGCCCGACAGCTCGTCGCGGCGCTGGAACAGCTGCAGGCCAGCGGCCGCGTCGACGCCATCGTGGCCTCGCTCACGGCGCCACCGCTGGCCGTGGTGGTGTCGAGCCGCAGCACGCTTCGCCAGGTTTCGCGCAGCGCGCTGACCGAGCTGTTCCTGGGCCAGCGCAGCCGCCTGGCCGATGGCTCGGCACCTGAACCGGTGATGGCTGGCGGCCAGGAACGCAAGCAGTTCATGGCCGCCGTGCTCAAGCGCGATGCCGCGCAGTTTCGTGCAGCCTGGGCGGCCCAGCAGTTCGGCGGCCGGCGCCGCCCGCCCACCGAGCTGGCCAGCGCCGAAGCGGTGAAAAGCCATCTGCAGCGGCATGTCGAGGCCATCGGCTTTCTGCCGCTGTCCCTGGTCGACAGCTCGCTGCGCATCGTCTACCTCCCCTGAGTCCCGCCATGACCCAAGCCCTGATGACACCGGCCGCCTTGCAGGCCAAGATTCCCGAAATCTTTGCGCCCTGGATCATCGCGATGGACCTGCGCGTGATCGAGGTGCTGCCGGGCGAGGTGCTGCTCAGCATGCCGGTCAAGGCCGACTATGTGCATGTGGGCGGCGTGATGTGCGGCCAGGCCGCGATGGCTGCCGCCGACACCGCGATGGTGCTGGCGCTGACGGCCGAGCTGGGCGAGTTCAAGCCCATGACCACGGTGCAGCTGCAGACCAGCTTTCTGCGGCCCATCAGCAGCGATCAGGTGCTGGTGCGCGCCACCGTGCTGCGCCGCGGCAAGAGCCTGGCCTTCGGCAGCATCGACATCAGCAGCGCGGACGGCAAGCTGGCCGTGCAGGCCACCACCACCTACGCCCTGCTCGCGTGAACCTGGACTACCGCACCGCCTTCGAGATGGCGCCCATCGGCCTGGTGCTGTCGGAGCAACGCCGCATCCTCGACTGCAACCGCCAGGCACTGGCCATCTTCGGCGCCCGGCGCGAGCAGCTGATCGGCCAGAGCTTCGCGCTGCTCTACCCCAGCCCGGCCGAGTTCGAGCGCACCGGCGAGCGCATCAGCGCCAGCCTGGACGCGCAGGGCTGCTACGCCGATGACCGCGTGATGCGCCGCGTGGCCGGCCCGGCCGCCGGCCAGCTGTTCTGGTGCCATGTCTCGGGCCGCACGCTGGACCCGGCCGATCCGCATGCCAAAGGCATCTGGAGCTTCGAGGACCTGTCGGCCCGCCGCCAGCTCACCGCCGAACTGACGCCACGCGAACGCGAGATCGCGGCGCTGCTGATCGAAGGCCTGACCAGCAAGCTGATCGGCAAGCGCCTGGGCATCAGCCCGCGCACGGTGGACGTCTACCGGGCGCGGCTGATGAAGAAATACGGCGCGGCAACGACGCCGGAGCTGATCAAGAAGATGCTGGCCTGAGTCGGGGCGCTCAGGCGCGCAGGCTCAAGCCAGCGCCCGCTCCAGCACCGGCCCGCCATCGTCGATGCGCACATGGTCGGCATAGGCGAAACCGGCGTTTCGCAAAGCCGTCTGCAAGGGCTGCAGGCGCTGATCCACCTGCGCCAGCGCAGCTTGCACCGCCGGGTCGAGAAAGGACAGATACAGGGTCTGGCGTGGCAGCAGCGAAGCCAGATGGCTGCACCAGGCCGGGCCCCAGCGCTGCTGCGCCTGCTGCGGGTCGCCGAGATAGAACACCTGGCCCAGCCCCAGCCAGAAGGCCGAGCGCCCGGCCGCATCGCGCGGCCCGGCCAGCTCGGCGATCAGGCGACGGCCGAAGTCTTGCGGGCAGCGCGCGATTTCGGCCAGCGCGGCGGTGATCAGTACCGGCCAGAGCTCGGTGCTGTCAACGCCGGGGGCGGCGCAGAAATCCGCCAGCTCGCTCTGGCCGGTATGGTCATTGCCCAGCAGCAGCGTGGCCTGGCTCTGGAACAGGCCCAGCTCGGGCGCCGCATGAACCGCGCAACCCACGTGGTAGCTGTACCGCGGCAGTTGCAGGCCCAGGCGGGCGCGCAGGCGCAAGCCGGCCAGCGCGCTGCCGCTAGAGGCGTCCCGCACGAACAGCCAGGTTTCGCCGGGCTGCAGCGTCCAGTCGGGCTGCCAACCCAATGAGTCGGCCCAGCCCTGCAGGCGCGCAAGCAGCTCGGCCGGCAGGGCCTCGCTGTGCAGCATCGTCTCAAGCGTCAGGCTGCTCATGCGCCCTCTCCTTCGCGTGGCAGCGGATCGAGCGGCGTGACGCGCAGGCGCTGGCCTTCCACCAGACCCAGGCGCTGCGCCAGTTCATGGCCGGGAGCCAGTTCTTGCGCCGCCACCGGCAATTCGGCCAGCACGGCCATGAAGCCCTCGCGCTCCAGGCTGCAGGCGATATGCCAGCTGGGCAGGCCTAGGTTCAGCGCGCCGGCATTCAGGGCCAGGCGGCGCGAGTGGCGCACGCTGCGCAGCATCGGCAGGCTGCTCTCCACCGTGGGGCCGCCGTCGAAGATGTCCACATAGCTGTCGGCATCGAAGCCCTCGTCCTGCAGGATGGCAAACGGCAGCTCGGCCACCGGATGGAGCTGGCCGATGGCCCACTGGGCCTCGGCCGGCAACAGTGGCACATAGACCGGCGAATGCGGCATCAGGTCGGCGATCAGCGCCTTGCTGCGGCCGCCCACCACCCGCTCGGCCTGCGCGTAGTCCATATTGAAGAAGCGCCGCCCGACCGCGTCCCAGAAGGGGCTCTGGCCTTGCTCGTCGCACAGTCCCGGGCTCTCGGCAGCGATGCGCTCGCTGAAGCGCTCGATGAACTCGTGGATGAACAGCAGGCGCGCGCGCGACAGCAGCTGCGGCGCCAGCGTGTGCTCGTAGGCCGGGTCGATGTAGAAGGAGGTCAGCAGCGTATAGCCGGTCAGGTCGTGGCACAGATGCAGGGTGTGCATGCGCTGGCTCACACCCAAGGCCGCCGAGGCATGCACGACGAATTCGTTGCGGTAGCTGTAGAAACGGTCGTGGAAACCGGCGCTGGCGGCAATGCCGCTGGTGCCCACCACTTCGCGCCGGGCGCGGTCTTCCAGCACGAAGAGGTAGGTTTCCTCGCCGCTGGCATCGTCGGGGCTGGCAAAGGCCTCCAGCGAGCGTTCGATGCGCAGGCGCAGCTGCGCCCGGTCCTCGGGCAGCGAGCTGATGCCATGCGCGCTGGCGGCGGCGATGCGCTCCAGCGCCGGCAGATCGCCCGGCGCCACCGGGCGCAGCAGCAGGTCTAGCGGATTCATCTCGGTCCTCTTGGTCATCAGGATTCACCGTCCGGACGGCGCCAGGCCGCTGCGCGCTGGCTGCGCTCATCGCGGGGCGTGTGGCCGAAGGCCGTCTTGTAGGCATTGGAGAAATGCGGCCCCGACGAGAAGCCGCAGCTCAGGCCGATCTGCAGGATGGACTGACTGCCCTGCTGCAGCAGGCGGCGCGCCCGGCTCAGCCGCAGCTCCAGGTAATAACGCGAAGGAAGCGCGTCCAGATGCTGCTTGAACAGCCGCTCCAGCTGGCGCCGCGACACGCCGACCAGGCGCGCCACTTCCTCGGTGGGCAGGGGCTCGGCCAGATTGGCCTCCATCAGGCTCAGCGCCTCGGCCAGCTTGGGGCTGGCCGCGCCCATGCGCTCGGCCAGCGGCTGGCGCTGGCGTTCATCGCGGGCCCGGGCGCGCTCCTGCCCCAGCGCCAGGGTCAGGTCTTGCGCCAGGCGCTCACCGTGCCGGCGCGCCAGCCAGGCAGGCATCAGGTCCAGCACCGCCGTGCCGCCGCCGCAGCTCAGGCGCTGGCCATTGGCCGCGCTGATGTCCCACACCCGCGTGCTCCACAGCACGGCCGGCCAGGCATCGCCCATCGCTTCGGCCAAGGGCCAGCAGACGCTGGCACGCTCGCCATCCAGCAGCCCGGCCGCAGCCAGCACAGCGGCCCCGCCATCGATGCCGGCCAGTACACAAGCGCCCTGGCCCAGCGTTCGCAACGCAGCGAGCAGCCCTTCCGGCGGCGGTGTGACGCGCTGGCCAGCGATGACGAAGACGGCATGCCAGTCGAGCTGCTCGTCGAAGGGCTCGGTGTGCAGCTGCAGGCCCTCGCTGCAGGCCAGCAGGCCGCCATTCAGCGACACCGGCTTGGCCAGATACTCGGCCTCGTCCTGCAGGTTGTTGGCCAGCTGCAACGACTCGATCACCCCCGACGCGGCCAGCAGCGAGCAGCCCGGCAACAGCAGGACGGCACAGCGCAGCACGGGCGGGTCGATCAGGTTCACGGCCTCATCACTTTAGCCCGCTTGAGAGGAAGGCCTTCAGCCGCTCGCTTTGCGGCCGCGTCAGCACCTGGCGCGGATCGCCCTGCTCCTCGACCCGCCCCTGGTGCAGGAACATCGTGTGGCTGGACACCTCGCGGGCGAATCCCATCTCGTGCGTGACCACGATCATGGTGCGGCCCTCGGCAGCCAGATCGCGCATCACCTTCAGCACCTCGCCCACCAGCTCGGGGTCGAGCGCCGAAGTGGGTTCGTCGAACAGCATCACCTCGGGCTCGACCGCCAGCGCGCGGGCAATCGCCACGCGCTGCTGCTCGCCGCCGCTCAGCTGGGCCGGGTAGACGCTCTTGCGATGCGCCACGCCGACGCGGGCCAGCAGGGCTTCGGCCTTCTCGACGGCCTCGGCCTTGGGCACGCCCAGCACATGCACCGGCGTCTCGATGACGTTCTCCAGCACGGTGCGGTGGGCCCAGAGGTTGAAGTTCTGGAACACCATCGCCAGGCGCGCCCGCCACTGCTGCAGTTGCCGGGCCGAGCTGGCGCGCAGGCTGCCGTCGCGGTCGCGCTCCAGCTTCAGGCTCTCGGCTCCCAGCCTGAGGCTGCCTTCATTGGGCTGCTCAAGCAGATTCAGGCAACGCAAGAAGGTGCTCTTGCCCGAGCCTGAGGAGCCGATCAGCGTGATCACTTCGCCCGGTTTGGCGGCCAGCGACACGCCGCGCAGCACCTCGCGCTCACCAAAGCGCTTGTGCAGGTTGTCAACGATCAGGCTTTCCATCGGATCTCTCTTGTTCTGAATGCAGGGGCAGGTTCAGGCACTCAGCAGCTTGCCGCTGCGCAAGGCCTGTTCCCCGGCGATCTTGGCCAGGCGCAGGCCGGCATTGGCATAGCGGCGTTGCTCGCGGGCATACAGCAGGCCGTCGACCGGGCTCAGCAAGGCCGTCTTCTGGCCGCTGAGCGGATCGATCACCTCGACGATCAAGTCGCCGGCGCGCACCTCATCGCCGGGCTGGCGCGCAAACACCACAAGGCCTGCATGCGGCGCATGCAGCGGCATCGAGCCCTGCAGCGGACGGGCCGCACGGCGCAGCGGCGCAGGCTCAGCCGCCTGCTGAGTGATGAAGCCCTGCTCGGTCAGAAAGGCTAGCAGCCCTTGCGCATCGCGTGCCGCCAGCGCATGGCTGACATCGGCATAGCCGCGCAGCTCCACCGTGGCGGCAAAGCAGGCTTGCGGCACCGGATGCCGGCCGTCGAAATGGCGTGCCAGCCGCCACCAGACCTGCGAGCAGGCTTCATCGAAGGGGTGGTCGCCCGACTCCTCGGCCAGCAGGCAGAGCTCGGCGCCGAGGTGGCGCGCCAGGCGTTCGGCATCGGCGCGCAGCGGCGTCGCGCTGTAGAGGTGCAGCACCGACTCGCAGTCGCAGTGCAGGTCCAGCACCACATCGGCGTCCAGGGCCAGGTCCAGCAGGCACTGGCGCAGGCTTTCCAGCTCGGTCTGCGGGGTCTGTTCAGCCAGGCACTCACGCAGGCAGCGGCGCAGGATGGCCACATTGGCCTGCGCGTCCAGCCCCAGCAGCGGCGCGGCGCGCTGCGCGGCGGCCGCGCTGAGCTCGGCATAGTGGCGGTTGAAGTTCTCGCCGCTGTTGGCCTCAAAGCGGCCCTGATGCGCCAGCAGCTGCCATTGCGACAGGCCGATCGGGTTGCAGGCTGGCAGCAGCACGATCTCGCCGCGCAGGCGGCCCTGCTGCTCCAGCTGCACCAGCGCCTCGCGCAGATGCTGGACGACCAACATGCCGGGCACTTCATCGGCATGCAGTGCGGCCTGCAGCAAGGCCTTGCGGGTGCCGATCGGGCCGAAGTGCAGGCTCAGGATCTCGCGGCGGGTGCCTGGTGTGCCTTGCGCCAGCGGGTGGTGTTTGACTTGCATTCAGCGCGCCATCATCGGTTGCAGCCAGCGCGCTTCGGCGGCGCGCAGCAGGGCCACCAGGGCCAGGGTGATCACAAGATAGAAGACCGCCGCGGTGGCAAATGCCTCCATCGGCTGGTAGTGGGTGGAGTTGAGGTAGCGGGCCGCCCCGGTGAGGTCCATCAGCGTCACGATGCTGGCCAGCGAGGTGCCGTGCAGCATCATCACGATCTCATTGCCATAGGCCGGCAAGGCACGGCGCAAGGCGCCTGGCAGCACGATGCGGCGCAGCATCACCAGGCGGCTCATGCCCATCGCGCGGGCCGCCTCGATCTCGCCCGCCGGCAAGGCGCGCATCGCGCCAGCCAGGATCTCGGTGGTGTAGGCGCAGGTGTTGATCGCGAAGGCCGCCACCGCACAGAACCAGGCCGAGCTCAGCCAGGCCCAGGCAAAGCTGGCGCGCACCGCCTCGAACTGCGCCAGGCCGTAGTACAGCAGGAACAGCTGCACCAGCAGCGGCGTGCCGCGGATCGCATAGGTGAAGGCCCAGACCGGCCGGCTGCACCAGGGCGACGGCAGCACGCGCAGCACCGCCAGCGGCACCGCCGCCAGCAGGCCGATCAGCAGCGCCAGCAGCAGCAGTTCAGCCGTGACCAACGCGCCCTTGAAGAACTGCGGCAGGCTCTCGATGACAAGTTCCCAATTCACAGCTGCCCCTTTCTGCTGCCAATGGCCAGGTGCTGCTGCAGGCGCGCGAAGCCCCACTCCGACACGCTGGTGAACAGCAGGTACATCAGCGCGGCCGCGCCGTAAAAGACGAAGGGCTCGCGCGTGGCGCCGGCCGCCAGACCGGCGCGGTGCATCAGATCGGTGAGGCCGATCACCGAGACGATGGCGGTGCTCTTGACCAGCACCAGCCAGTTGTTGGCCAGCGCCGGCAAGGCGTGGCGCAGCATCTGCGGCGCGACGATGCGCGCGAACACCAGCCAGCGCCCCATGCCGAAGGCCTGCGCGGCCTCGCGCTGCCCGGGGGGCACAGCCAGGAAGGCGCCGCGGAAGGTCTCGGTCAGGTAGGCGCCGAAGATGAAGCCGATGGTGGCGACACCGGCCACGAAGGGGTTGATGTCGATGTAGTCCTCGTGGCCGAGCTGCAGCGCCAGTTCATTGATCAGCGCCTGGCCGCCGAAGAACACCAGCAGCATCAGTACCAGATCAGGCACCGCGCGGATCAGCGTGGTGTAGGTCTGCGCCAGGCCGCGCAGCAGGCGGCTGCGCGAGAGCTTGGCGAGCGCGCCCAGCAGGCCCAGGCTCATCGCCACCGCCACCGAAGCCAGTGACAGGACGAGCGTCATCAGGGCGCCCTCCAGCAGGCTGGCGCCATAGCCGTGCAGCATGGTGAAGTCTCCGTCTTGTTTTTCTGGCGGGCTGCTGTCGATCAGCGCTTGTCAGACAGGCGCTCGTACAAGGGGCGCTGCATGCGCACTGGCGTCACGTCCAGGCCCATGCGGACCACGGTGTAGTCCTCGCCGCCGAAACCGCCGGTGAACCAGCCCATCGTGGCAGGCAGCTTGTGCAGGCGGAACTCGAAGCCCAGATCGGGCTTGTCATCGCCCTCCACCGGCTGGCCGGTGAAGGCCAGCCCGGTGACTTCGGCATGCGGGCTGTCCAGCAACTGGCCCATCGCGTTGACGATGGTGGTGTCGCCCAGCATGTCCGGATAGAAAGGCTTGTTCTTGAAGTAGGGCTTGAAGTCGGCCGCATGCGGTTGATGCGCAGATCGCGCGCCTTCTGCGGCGCTGGCGTGGTCTGGCCGGTCTTCAGGTCGTGCTTGTCGCCGCGGTCCAGATAGGTCAGCTGCGCGCCGCGCACATTGAAGGCCGGCAGCTTGGCGTCATGGCTGGCAGCGCCCAGATCCACCAGCAGCGCGCCCTTGGCGCCGATCACCTCGACCGAGTCGCCCTTGATGATGGCGGCACTGTTCTCCTCGACGCCCAAGCCCAGCTTGTAGCCCTTGGCCTGCATCAGCGGCAGCATGCGTCCGAAACGGCCGCGCTTGAGGAAGTGCTGGTCGATGAAGAGATCGGGGCCGACAAAGCCCAGGCCACGGTCGATCTCCTTGCCCTCGCGCAGCCGACCCTTGAGCACCTGCATCGAATCCTGAGCGTCCCGGAACATCACCGTGCTCATGATGGCCGCACCGGCGCTGGTGCCGGCCACCACACCGCCTTTGCGGTAGACCTCCCAGATGGCCTTCAGCATCTCGGTGGGCTGGCCTCCGGGCTGCAGCGTGTCAACGATCAGCTCCTGCGCGCCGCCGGAGAAGTACACGGCGCGCGCCGTGCGCACGCGCTCGATCAGCGCCGGGTCGTTGAGGGTCTTGGCCAGGTCCACATCCTTCAGGCGCGGCGCCACCGGGATGTGCTCGGCCACCGCACCCTGCCGGCTCAAGGCCTCGATGATCTGGCCGGCGCTGCGTTGCGGATTGCCCGCCGCGGTGGCGAACACCGCAAAGCGCACACCCGGGCCGCCGGCTTCTTCAACGATGCGCTTCCAGACCGCGTCGTTGTCGAACTTCAGCGCGCCGCCGATGGGAATGGCGGTCTGTGCACCAGCACCGGCGGCTGCCAGGCTCAGGACAAGGGCCAGCAGCCGAGGCGTGATGGAAATGGGCAAGAGGGAGCGTGACATGGGTGATGAGAGCTTGGGCAATGGCCGCCATCTTGTCAGCCGAGGCAGCCGGCCGCCAGCGGGATGGACCCAGGCGCATGCCGATCAGGCCGCGCCATGCAAGTGCATGTCGCATTCAAGCAAGCCATGCACGCGCGCTGCTGCCGCTGCTTGCCTGCAAGCGACGCGCACTTGCGTGCAAGCGACCACCGCGCCCAAACCCCATAGGCAAGTCAAAGCGCTGAAACCTAGAGTGGCCTTCGGTTCGATACCTGCTCCTCCTCATCCACCCCTCATCGCCAAAGGCTTCTCACGATGTCCAAGCCCCGTCACCCGAGCCGCCGCGCCGCTGCGCTCACCCTGCACACCCTCAGCCAAGTCGGCCAGGCCGCCCTGCTGGCCGCACTCGCCAGCGGTGCCGCGCTGGCGCAGGAGACCAAGCTCGAACGCATCGAGATCACCGGCTCCAGCATCAAGCGCATCGACGGTGAGACGGCGCTGCCGGTGCAGACGATCAAGCGCGAGGACATCGACAAAAGCGGCGTCACCACCGCGGCCGAAATCCTGAAGAGCATCAGCGCCAACACCGCGCCGCTGTCGGACGGCATGAGCATCACCGATGGCACCTCGGGCCAGCGCGGCTTCAATGGCGCCAATCTGCGCGGCATCGGCGTCTCGTCGACGCTGGTGCTGCTGAACGGCCGCCGCCTGGCCAACTTCGCCTCACCCGGCGACAACGCCGGCGTGGACCTGAACAACATCCCGGCCGCGCGATTCAGCGCGTCGAGGTGCTGAAGGACGGCGCCTCGGCCATCTACGGCACCGACGCGATCGGCGGCGTGATCAACTTCATCACCCGCAAGGACTACCGCGGCGTGGACCTGAACGCCTATGTCTCGGCCACCGAGGAAGGCGGCGCGGGCAAGCGCACCGCCAGCATCAGCGGCGGCGCCGGCGACCTGCTGCGTGACCGTTTCAATGTGTTCGGTGTGCTCGATGTGCAGAAGCTGGACGCGCTGCGCTCCAGCCAGCGCCAGTTCATCCAGGATCGCCCGCTGGCCAGCAATCTGCCGGCGCTGATGTCCAGCAACACCTACCCGGCCAATATCGACATCAGCAGCACGCAGCGCAACGCACTGATCACGGCCGGCGTGCTGCCCGCCGGCGCCACCCGCACCCGCATCAACCCGGCGAACCCAGCCTGCAACACGCTGACCGAAGCCACCGTTTTTGCCGCCGCCGGCCCCGGCGGCCCGCTGGCCTGCAGCTACGACTACATGAAGGACACCGAGATCTATCCGGAGTCCAGCAAGGTCGGCTTCGTCGGCCGCGCGACGCTGCAACTCAATGACGACCATCAGGTCTTCGCCGAGCTGGTGCAGGCTGAGTCGGAAAGCCGCTATGTGCTGAGCCCCAACCCGATCCGCATCCGCAACCTGCCTGTGTCACTGCTGCCGGCGCCCTATCGCGCCGTGCTGGACAAGCCCGGCCTGGCCAGCACCTTCAGCGGCATCCGCTACCGCATGATGGAGGCCGGCAACCGCACCAACGAAGTCAACAGCAGCGCGCAGCGCCTGGTGCTGGGCGCCAACGGCACGTTCGCCGGCTGGGACTACGACATGGGCCTGGCGCGCGCCGAGAACCGCGCAGTGGACAAGTATGTGGACGGTTATGTGCTGTTCGACAAGTTCGACGCCGCCGTGCGCGCCGGCACGATCAACCCCTGGGGGCCGTCAACGCAAGCCGGCCGCGATCTGATCAGCAGCATCAAGGTCAACGATGAGGCGCGCAAGAGCAAGGGCGTCAGCACCTCGCTGGACGCCAAGATCTCGCGTCCGCTGATGAAGCTGGACGGCGGCGAGCTGGCGCTCGCGCTGGGCGGCGAACTGCGGCATGAGAACACCAGCTTCACGCCGTCGGCGCTGCTGCTGTCCAACAATATCGCCGGCGACCGCAGCAGCAGCGGCCTGGGGGTGGCCGATCTGAAGGCCACCGACGACAGCCGCGATGTGCGCTCGGTCTTCGCCGAGTTGAACGCGCCGCTGAGCAAGCAACTGGAAGTGCAGCTGGCCCTGCGCCACGACCATTACAGCGAGGTGGGCGCCACCACCAACCCCAAGCTGGGCGTGCGCTGGCAGCCCGAGAAGAACCTGGTGCTGCGCGGCTCGGCCGGCACCGGCTTCCGTGCGCCTTCGCTGGCCGATCTGAAGCGCCCTGTCACCTATGGCACGGCCGCCAGCTTCCTGACGGACCCGCAATGCGTGAAGAAGGAAGGCTCGATCGATCTGTGCACCGACCAGTGGCCGGTGGAGCGCCGCAGCAACCCGGACCTGAAGCCCGAGAAGTCGCAGCAGTTCTCGCTGGGCGCGGTGTTCGAGGCCAGCCGCCAGTGGAACTTCAGCATCGACTACTGGAACATCCAGAAGAAGGACGTGATCTCGACGCTGGGCGAGCAGATCATCATCGACAGCCCCGAGAAGTACAACGGCAAGTACATCCAGCGCGACTCCAGCGGCTTCATCACCAACATCCTGCTGCAGAAGGAGAACCAGGGCCGCCTGAAGACCTCGGGCATCGATCTGGGCTACGAGTGGCGCGGTGCGGCGACGGCGCTTGGCCGCTTCAGCAGCAGCTTCAGCGGCACCTGGGTGCTAAACTACGACCGCCAGTTCGGCCCGCTGGAAGGCTATCGAAGCAATCTGGGCGTGTTCCTGAACGACCAGGTGATCCAGAAATGGCGCCACCGCATCAGCATCAGCTGGGATCAGGGCCCGTTCGGCCTGACACTGGCCAACCAGTACTCGTCCGCTTACACCGACCAGAACACCACCTATGACCCGAGCAGCAATGCCCTGCTCGCGGCGCGCAAGGTGGCGGCCTACTCGCTGTGGGATCTGACGGGCAGCTGGAACATCAACAAGCAGCTGAAGCTGCGCGCCGGCGTGCTGAACCTGCTGAATACCGCCCCGCCCTTCTCGAACCAGGCCTACTACTTCCTGGCGGGCTACGACCCGACCTACACCGACCCGCGTGGTCGCAGCGTGTTCGCCAGCGTGAACTACAGCTTCCGCTAATCAACAGACTGAACGCCCGTGTTGCGTGCATCAGCGCAGGGCCGATCTCCGTGGGGGGATCGGCCCTCTTTCTTTATCTGATGCGCCCGCAAGGCGCTGCGGCGGCTCAGCCTTCGACGATGCTTCGCAGCCAGTCCGGCAGCGGTGTCGATTTCTGCGCCGGGGAATCCATCCACACCGTGGTGGCGCCGCGGCGCGTAGATGGTCTGCGGGTCGTCGGCGCGGGCCATCGTGATCCAGGTGTCGAAGCTGGTGCGGCCCGGGTTGGAGACGTAGTGGCGGGTCAGCACCTCGCCCGGGTATTCCAGCTGCCGGTAGAAGTTGCAGAAGGCGTTGACGATCACCGGGCCCTGGCCCTGCGGGTTGGGCGCCGCTTTCAGGCTGTCCAGCCAGTCCACCCGCACGATCTCCATGTAGCGGAAGTAGATCGTGTTGTTGACATGGCCCATCGCATCCATATCGCCCCAGCGGATGGGGATTCGCATCTCATGGACCAGCTTCTTCTGCTCAGGGATTTCAAGCTTCATGATGCGGGGGCTTGCTCGTCCAGCCCCAGCTCCCTCATCAGCCGGGCCACCTGGGACTTGAGTTGATCGACTTCAGCGCGCAGCAAGGCCACGTCCTCGTCTCGTGCCGAAGCAGCCGCAGGCGCTGCGGCGCCCGGCGTGGGCAAGCCCGCCTCGCCGCACAGCAGATGCGCCCAGCGGGCTTCGCGCGCACCAGGCGCGCGCGGCAGCTTGGCGGCCATCGGCGGCTCGCGCTCGGCCAGTTCGTCTAGAAAGCCTTCGACCGAGGAGATGTCGGCAAAGCGGTGCAGGCGCTCGGTGTGCAGGCGCAACTCAGCCGGGGTTTGCGGGCCGCGCAGCATCAACAGCGTCAGCAGTGCCAGCGCCGCGCCCGGCACGCCCAGCGCACGCGCGCCGTTGTGCTCGAAGCGCACCACGCGGCTGCCGCTGACTTCAAACACCAGGCTCATGGCCTTGAGTTCATCCAGCGCCTGCAGCACTTCGGATTCGGCCAGATTCATCACCGGATCGCGCGCGGTCTTCTGGTTGCAGCCCAGCGTCAGGCTGTTGAGCGACATGGGGTAGCTGTCAGGCACCGTGTGCTGCTTCTCGACCAGCACGGCCAGCACGCGGGCTTCAACGGGGGTGAGGTTCCTCAGTGGCATGGGGCCTCTCGGTCAGACGCCAAAGCCATCATCGGCCTGGATTACCGCGCCATTGATGAAGTGGCTCTCGTTGGCGCACAACATCAGCAGCGCCGTGTCGAGATCCTGCGGCTGACCCACACGCTTGCGCGGCAGAAGGTCGACCAGCTTCTTGCCGCCTTCGGTGCTCCAGTGGTGATGGTTGATCTCGGTGTCGATATAGCCGGGCAGATGGCGTTGACGTTGATGCCGAATTTGCCCCACTCCAGCGCCATCGCGCGGGTCATGTGGATCACGGCCGCCTTGCTCATGCTGTAGACGCCGATCTGGCTGAGCACCCGCAGGCCGGCCATCGAGGCGATGTTGACGATGCGCCCGCCGGTGAAGGTGCCGGGCGCGGCGCCGCGCGAACGGGCCAGCATGCGCTTGCCCACTTCCTGCGCCACAAAAAAGGCGCCGCGCAGATTGGTGTCCATCACGAAGTCGTAGTCGTTCTCGGTGACGTCGGTGAGCTTCTGCGTGGTGCTGACACCGGAGTTGTTGATCAGGATGTCGATCGTGCCCATCTCGGTCTCGGCATGCGCCACGGCGGACTTGATGCTGTCCAGATCGGTCACGTCCAGCGTCACCACATGGGCATCGCCGCCGCCGGCTTCGATCTCGGCCCGCAAGGTCTTCAGGCGCTCGATGCGCCGCCCGGCCAGCACCACGCCGGCGCCGCCTGGGAGAGGGTCTTGGCAAATTGCGCGCCCAGACCGCTGGAAGCGCCGGTCACCAGGGCCACGCGGCCCGACAGGTCAATGCTGTAGCTCATTGCTTGCTCGTCTTTCTGCTGTGTTCAATGCCACGGCCGCTCGATTGGCGAAGGTGCCGCCTGCTCTGGCAAGGGCCAGCCGCCAAGTGCCGTGGGAGT
>JACDQM010000123.1 GCA_015657635.1 Roseateles sp. | reverse complement strand
TGTCCATGGTCTCCAGACGCGCCGCCGGCGCCACGATGCCGGCGTTGTTGACCAGGCCGCTGAGGCGCGGCCGCCTCGGCATCTATGCGGGCAAACATCGCCAGCACCTGGGCTTCATCGGCCACATCGGCCTGGATGCACCAGATGCGGCGCTGGCCATCAGCGCGCAATTCATCGGCCAGGGCCTCGGCAGTCGCGCGGTCGCGCGCGTAGTTCAGCACCAGATCATGACCTTGCGTGGCCAGCAGCCTGGCGGTGGCGGCACCGATGCCGCGGCTGGCGCCGGTGATCAGCGTGAGCGGCACCCGCCCGCCCATCAGGCCAGCGCCACGCGGTTGCGGCCCAGATGCTTGGCGCGGTACATCGCGCTGTCCGCCTTGGCGATCAGCAGATCGCAGGCGTGCGGCGGTGTGCTGGCCAAACCGATGCTGAGCGTCACTTCCAGCCCGGGGGCCAGGTCTTGCCAGGGGAATTGCTCGACGCGCTCGCGCAGCCGCTCGCAGACTTCGAAGGCGCGGTCGGCCACCGTGTCGGGGAACAGCACCAGGAATTCCTCCCCGCCGTAGCGCAGTAGCAGATCGCTGCCGCGGGTGTTCTCCTGCAGCATGGTGGCCAGCGCCTTCAGCACGCGGTCGCCGACCTCATGGCCATGCACGTCGTTGACACTTTTGAAGTTGTCAGCGTCGATCAGGGCCAGCGTGAAGGGCTGGCCGCTGCGCTCGGCCTCGCGCACCAGCGCCGGCATGCGGCTTTCGAGCAGGCGGCGGTTGCCCAGCCCGGTCAGCGGGTCGCGTTCCGCATGCCCTCGCAGCAGCTCGGCGCGTTCGCGTTCGACATGGGCCTCGCGGCGCGCGCTGTCGGCCTGGGCACGGGCCTGCTCGGCTTCCAGGCGGGTGACGAAGAAGCGCGATTGCGCCATCAGTTGTGCGATCGAGCGGCGGCGCTCGATGGCCTGGAAGGCCTCATGCGCCTGCAAGGCTTCCTCGTGCCGGCCCAGCGTCTTGGCGGCGCGGTACAGCGCATGCTGCAGGCGCAGTGCGGTGGCGGCTGGGGCGCTGCCGCCGGCTTCCTGCAGCAGCAGGCGCAGATCCTCATAGGCCTCGTCGGCCTGCTGGCGGATCAACATCAGCTCGGCCAGCGAGCAGCGCACGCGCCAGGCCTGCGCCTGGTAGCCGCGCAGTCGCGCCTCGTCCAGCGTGTGGGTGAGCAGAGCTTCGGCCTCGTCGAGCGCGCCGGAGTGCAGCAAGGCCTCGCCCAGATTGCCCTCGGTCATCACCAGCGGAAATGGGTCGCCGTACTCCTGGGCATAGGGCCGCGCCTCGCGGGCATAGCGCAAGGCACGCTCCAGGGCGCTGGCGCATTCGGCATCGTTGCCGCTGTCGCGCAGCAGGTAATAGGCGCCCAGCGCGACGCCGCTGAGGTTGTTGAGCGTGACCATGCGCTCGAAGGGTGTGGCGTGCTCGCGCACCAGCACCGCCGCCTCGCCCATCAGGCGCTCGGCCTGCCAGGGATCGCCCATGCGCTCGAAGGTGGCGCCCAGCGCGTTCAGCGAGAGCGCGATCTGGCGCATATCGCCGAGTTCCTGGGCCACGGCATAGCCTTCGTTGGCGCAGCGGATGGCGGTGTCGAAGTCGCCGGTCTCGAAACCGCCCAGCGTCATCCAGCGCAGCAGCTCGCACAGCGATTCGCCCTGGCTCTGCGCGCGCAGCAGCGGCAGCACGGCATCGCCGGCCCGGATCATCGCGGCCAGCGCGCCGCGGCGATAGAGGAAGAAAGTGCGCAGCCGGCCGGCCTCGACCTGCTCGGCCACAAAACCTTGCGCCAGGGCCAGCTCCCAGGCCTGTTGCGCCAGCGTCAGGCCATCGTCGAGTTGGGATTCGAGCTGGGCGCGCGCGCACCGGCCAGCGCCTGGGTCAGGGCGTCGTGCGAGGCCTCGCTGTCGACGGCATCTTGCATGGAGTGGGCTACGTTTGGCTACAACAAGCCAAGGGTAGCTGATCTGCCAGCCGGCGCTGGCGCACAGCGCACAGCGCTGTGGCCTGAGCCGGGGCTTCTTGCGTTTGGTTTTACCGGCTCGTCGGCATCACGAACTCGGCGCCCTTGCCGATGCTGGCCGGCCAGCGCTGCATCACGCTCTTTTGCTTGGTGTAGAAGCGCACGCCTTCCTCGCCATAGGCATGCATATCGCCGAACAGGCTCTTCTTCCAGCCGCCGAAGCCGTGCCAGGCCATCGGCACCGGGATGGGCACATTGATGCCCACCATGCCGACCTGGATGCGGCGGGCGAATTCGCGTGCCACATTGCCGTCGCTGGTGAAGCAGGCCACGCCGTTGCCGTATTCATGTGCGTTGACCAGGTCCACCGCCTGCGCGAAATCAGCCACGCGCACGCAGGCCAGCACCGGGCCGAAGATCTCTTCCTTGTAGATGCGCATCGTGGGCGTCACATGGTCGAACAGCGTGCCGCCGGTGAAGAAACCACCCTCGCAGCCGGCCACCTTCAGCCCGCGGCCATCGACCACCAGCTTGGCGCCTTCCTCGACGCCCAGGGCCACATAGCCCTCGATGCGATCGCGTGCCTGCGCCGTGACGATGGGCCCCATCTCGGCATCCAGTTCCATGCCGTTCTTGATCTTCAGCTGCTTGGCGCGCTCGGCCAGCTTCGGAATGATCTTGTCGGCCACGTCGCCGACCAGCACCGCCACCGAGATCGCCATGCAGCGCTCGCCGGCCGAGCCATAGGCCGCGCCGATCAGCGCATCCACGGCCTGATCGATGTCGGCGTCGGGCATCACCACCATATGGTTCTTGGCGCCGCCCAGGGCCTGGACGCGCTTGCCGTTGCGGGCGCCGGTCTCGTAGATGTACTGCGCGATCGGCGTCGAGCCGACGAAAGAGATCGCCTTTACGTCCGGGTGGTTCAGCAGCGCATCGACCACCACCTTGTCGCCCTGCACCACATTGAAGATGCCGTCCGGCAGACCGGCCTGCTTGAACAGCTCGGCCATGAAGAGGCTGGGCGAGGGGTCGCGCTCGCTGGGCTTCAGGATGAAGGCATTGCCGGTGGCGATGGCAACCGGCGCCATCCACATCGGCACCATGAAGGGGAAGTTGAAGGGCGTGATGCCGGCCACCACGCCCAGCGGCTGGCGCATGGTCCAGTTGTCGATGCCGGTGGAGACCTGCTCGGTGTAGTCGCCCTTGAGCAGCTGCGGCACGCCGCAGGCGAACTCGACGATGTCGATGCCGCGCGTCACCTCGCCCTGCGCATCGGTGAAGACCTTGCCATGCTCGGCGGTGATCATCGCGGCGATGTCGTCGCGGTGCTTGTTGAGCAGCTCCAGGAACTTGAACATCACGCGCGCACGGCGCAGCGGCGGCGCATCGGCCCAAGCCGGGAAGGCGGCCTGCGCATTGGCCACCGCCTTGTCCACGTCTTCGGCGCTGCCGAGCTGCAGCTGGCGGGCGACCGCACCGGTGGTCGGGTTGTAGACCGCCTGCGTGCGGCCCGAGCTGGCCGGCACCGCGGCACCGCCGATGTAGTGCATCAGGTCCTGGGTGCTGGTGTAGGCAGGCGTGCTGGCGAGGGCCATGGCGGTCTCCGGGATCGAAAGGGATGCGGCCAGTCTAGGGCGGCACCCCAGCGCTGCCAATCCGCTTTCGGCGATTTGATTGTTCGATAATCTGAACAATCATGAGCGCCACAACCGAACGCCAGCCCGAGCTTCGCAACGACCTGCTGTGGGGCCAGCTGCACGCGCTGACCGTGGTGGCCCAGCTGGGCAGCTTCACCAAGGCGGCGCAGCGCCTGTCCTTGTCCAAGGCGGCGATCAGCCAGCGCATTGCCGATCTCGAGCGCGCGATGGGTGCGCAACTGGTGGCCCGCACGACGCGCTCGGTGCGCCTGACCGAGGCCGGCCAGCGCCTGGTCGAGGACACCGAGGCTTCATTCGCGCAGATCACCCGCAGCCTGGCCGAGCTGCGCGATGCCGCGGGCCAGCCGCGCGGCCTCTTGCGCATCACCGCGCCGGTGGCGCTGGGACGTCAGCATGTGGCGCCACAGCTGGACGCGTTCCTGAGGCGTTATCCGGAGATTCGCATCGAGCTGGACCTGTCGGACCGTCTGGTGCCGCTGGCGCAGGAGGGCTTCGACCTGGCAATCCGCCACACCAGCGCGCCGCCAGACACGCATGTGGCGGTCAAGCTCTGCGACTCGCGCGCGCTGTTGCTGGCCAGCAGCGCCTATCTGAAGAAGCACGGCACGCCGACGCATCCCGCCGAGCTGGCCGCCCACGCCTGCCTGCCCTATCTGCGGCCCGGGCCGGCGGTGTGGCTGTTCGAGCAGCGCGGCCATGCCGGGCCTGAACGCCTGAAAGTGCCGGTGCAAGGCCCGCTGCGTGCCGCCAATAGCGAGGTGCTGCGTGAGGCGGCGCTGGCCGGCCTGGGCATCGCCTTGCTGCCCGATTTCAGCGCGGCGCCGGCAGTGCGCGCCGGCCGGCTCAAGGAGCTGCTGCCCGACTGGCGGCCGGTGGGGTTTTTCGGCGATGCAATCTATGCGCTGCACCCCTGGAGCTCCAGCACGCCGAGGCCGGTGCGCCTGTTCATCGAGCACCTGAAGCAGGCGCTGGGCGCCGGTTTCTGAGCCTGAGCCTGAGCCCAAAAAAAGACGCCCGGCCGGCGGACCGGTCGGGCGTTGCAAGTCCTTGAAGAAACAAGGACGTCGTTGGGACGTTCGCATGGCCGCTGCCACGCATGCCCTGCACTCTAGGCCCGGCCCGGGTGTGCAGCTATCCCACCCATAGGGGATGACCTTTCGCATGTCCGGCATCGGCGGCGTCCGCTGCGGCCGCCGCCCGCGCCGCGGCGGGAACGCCGACAATAGGGGCATGAGCCAACACCCGCGCCCCCCTGCCCGCCGCGGCGGTCCGTCGACCCTGCGTGCCGCAGCACCGAAGTCCGCGCCGCAGCCTGCCGCCAAGCCCCCGGCCAAGCCCTTGAGCGAAGCCGAGATGGAGCGCCTGGAGGCCTTGCTGGACAGCGTACCGGCGCCGCTGGAGCCGCTGGACCTGGGCATGCTGGACGGCTATCTGGTGGGCGTGCTGCTGCAGCCCAAGCTGATCCAGGCCTTCCAGTGGATGCCCTTCGTGCTGGACAGCGAGGGGCGCAAGCCGCCGGCGGGTTTCGACAGCCGCGAGCTGACCGAGCTGGTCAAGCGCCGGCATCAGGAACTCAACCGCGCCATCACCGGCCGGCAGTGGTTCGACCCCTGGGTGTTCGAACTGGAAGACGAGGCGGAACTGTCCGAAGCCCTGCTGCCCTGGGTGGCCGGCTTTGCGCTGGCTGCTGAAGAGTTCCCGGAGCTGATGCGCCAGGACGCCGCGTCTTTGCTGGAGCCGCTGGCAGCGATCTACCGCCACCTGGATCCGGATGATCTGGAAGACGCCGACGAACTGCTGGAAGAGATCGAGACGCTGGAGCCGCCAGCCGATCTGGAGGAGGCGGTGGAAAGCCTGGTGGCGGCCTGCCTGATGCTGGCCGACGTCACGCGGCCGCAGCAGGCCGAGGCCAGCGCTGCCCGTGGCAAGCCGCCGGCGCGCCGCGGCCCGCCGCAGCGCGGACGCTACTGAGCAAACAGCCGGGCCGCGTGCAGACCCAGGCCGGTGGCGACCGAGGCAAAAGCGTCGCCGCGCACGGCCTGGGCAGTCGGGAATTCGGCTGCGATGCGGTCGGCCAGCAGGCGCAGGCCGGTGGAGCCGCCGGTGAAATACAGCGCGTCGATCTGGTCTGGACGCAGGCCGGCCTGCGCCACGGTCTCGCGCCCGGCCTGCACGATGCGGCCGATGTCGGCCTGCAGCGAATCGACCGCGACGCGCTCGCTCAGTGGCACGCGCAGCCCGTTCTCCACCAGGCCGAGGTCGATCTCGGTGTCACCACCGCCCGAGACCGCGATCTTGGCGTCCTCGGCGCGGCCGGCCAGCTCATGGCCCAGCCGGTCTTCCACCACCGTCATCAGGCGCTGGTGGTGCAGCGGGTTGCCGTAGAAGCTCTTCATGCTGCGCAGCTCGGCGACGCGGCCGGGGCTGTAGACGGTGTTGATCAGATGCCAGGTGGCGAGGTCGAAGTAGACGCCGCTGGGCACTTCGCGCGGCGGCGAGTCACCGCGCGCCGGGCCGAGCGAGCGGTAGCCGAACTCGCGCAGGATGGAGGCCAGCTCGATGTGGCGGTCGAAGTCGGTGCCGGCGATGTGCACGCCGTGGTTGGCCAGGATGTCGTCGCGCCGGTCCAGGCGCTGCATGCGCTGCGGGCCAACACGCACGACCGAGAAGTCCGAGGTGCCGCCGCCGATGTCGGCCACCAGCACGATGCGCTCTTCGCTGATCTTGCTTTCGTAATCGAAGGCCGCGGCGATGGGCTCGAACTGGAACTCGACCTGGCGAAAGCCCACAGCTTGCGCAGCGGCCTTCAAGGACGCTTGCGCCTCGGCGTCACGCGCCGGCTCGTCGTCGACGAAGAAGACCGGACGGCCGAGCACCAACTGGTCCAGCGGTGCAGCGGCGCCTGCCGCCAGGGCCTGGTTGCGCAGGCGCTTGAGGTAGCCGGCCAGGATGTCGAAGTACTTCACGCCATGGCCGCCGCCGACATCCGTGGTCTGCTCGATCAGGCCGGAGCCGAGGATGCTCTTCATCGAGCGCATCAGGCGCCCGTCGCTGCCTTCCACATAGGCGGCCACCGCGGCGCGGCCGAAGGCGCGCGGCGGGCCATCGGCGTCATGCCGGCCTTCGCTGAAATAGAACACCGCGGTGGGCATGGTGCGGTAGCCGGGTTCCAGCTCCACCAGGCGCATGCCGGCGCCGTCGGCCGAGGGGATGGCGATGGCCGAGTTGGAGGTGCCGAAGTCAATGGCGCAGAAGGACGAAGCTGGCATGGAATGCGCACCGGAAGAGGGGCGCGGATTGTAGCCAGCCCCGCGCTGGCGCTCCTCAGGCGACTGCCATCTGCTGGATGCGCTTGGCCGGCAGCGCGGCGCCGTAGAAGCCGAATTCCAGCTCCGGGCGGCGGCCCGCGATCAGCTCGGCCAGCGCGCGTCCGGAGCCGGCGCCATGCGTCCAGCCCAGCGTGCCATGGCCGGCGTTGATCCACAGATTGGCGGCCTTGGTGCTGCGGCCGATGTAGGGGATGTTGGTCGGTGTGCTGGGGCGCAGGCCGGTCCAGTAGTTGGGCTCGCTGGTGTCGGCCACGCCGGGGAACAGTTCTTCGTAGCGGCGCACCAGCGCCTCGCAGCGCACGCGGGCGGTGGGCGTGTCCAGGCGGGTGTCGATGCCGCTCAACTCGGCGGTGCCGGCAATGCGGATGCGGTCGCCCAAACGCGAGATGGCGATCTTGCGGGTGTCGTCGAGCAGGCTGACGACGCTGGCAGCCTCAGGCTTCGTCAGGCGCAGCGTGGCCGAGTAGCCCTTGGCGGGATAGATGTTCAGCGTCTCGCCCAGCGGCTTGAGCAGCGCCGGCGTGTAGGAGGCCATCGCGGCGACGAAGGCATCGGCCTGCAGCGTGTAGCTGCGGCCGCCGTTGACCGCGGGGCTGTGCGGCGCGACGGTGACGCCATCGATGCGGCCGCCGCCTTGTTGCAGCGACAGCACGTCATGCCCATACAGGAAGGTGGCGCCGCGCTCGGCGCACAGGCGCGCCAGCTTTTGCGTGAACACCTGGGCATCGCCGGACTCGTCGCTGGGCGTGAAGGTGCCACCGAAGATGTTGCTGCCGAAGCTGGCCAGTGCCGGCTCGACCTTCAGCACCTCCTCGCGGCCCAGCACGCGGCGGTCCACGCCGTGGCGGCGCATCAGCTCGGCACCGGCAGCGCCGGCATCGAAATCGGCCTGGCTGGAGAAGAAATGCAGGATGCCGCGCTCCAGGCGCTCGTACTCGATGCCGGTCTGCGCCACCAGGCTCTTCAGCGAGGCATGGCTGTAAGCCCCCAAGGCGACCAGCTGCTGGACGTTGCGCTCGAAGGCGGCGCTGGTGCATTGCGTCAAGAAGGACAGGCCCCAGCGCCATTGGGCCGGGTCCAGGCGCGGGCGGAACAGCAGCGGCGAGTCGTCGCGCAGCAGCCATTTGGCGACCTTGAAGGGCGCGCCGGCATTGGCCCAGGGTTCGCAGAAGCTGACCGAGATCTGCGCGCCATTGGCGAAGCTGGTCTCCAGTGCTGCGTCGTCCTGGCGGTCGACCACGGTGACTTCATGGCCCTGCTCCAGCAGATACCAGGCGGTGCTGACGCCAATGATTCCCGCACCCAGAACGACGACGCGCATGACAGCTCCTTCAGGAAGACGACCCCGACAGGGGGTTCAGCAACAGTTGCAGGCCCAGCACGCCCATCAGCAGGGCGACACCGGCATCGATGCCGCGCCAGACCCAGGGGCGGCGCAGCAGATCGGACATGGCCGCGGCACCGAAGCCCAGGGCCGCAAACCACATCAGCGAGGCCAGCGAGGCGCCAGCCGCGAACAGGCTGCGCAGCGCTTCGGGCTGCTGCAGGCTCACCGTGCCCAGCAGCACGACGGTGTCCAGATAGACATGGGGGTTCAGATAAGTCATGGCCAGCGTGCTGCCCAGCACCGCGCCCAGGTTGGCACTGCCGCCATCGGCCTGCAATGCAGCCTGGCCATGCCAGGCGCGCAGCCCGGCCTTCAGGGCGTAGATCAGCAGGAAGGCGGCACCGCCCCAGCGGAACAGCTCCAGCAGCAGCGGGCTGCCGGCGATCACCGCGCCCAGACCAAAGACGCCCAGCACGATCAGCAGCATGTCCGAGACGGCGCATAGCGCCACCACCGGCCCGACATGCTGGCGCAGCAAGCCCTGGCGCAGCACCAACGCGTTCTGCGCGCCGATGGCCATGATCAGGCTGGCTCCGGTGAGCCAGCCTTGGCTGAGGGCGCTGAAGGCGGGGGTGTTCATGGGCAGGTCAGGGTGGTGGCGGATTGTCGGCAGGGCTCGGGCAAACATGAAGATCCATTCATATTTCTCGCGCTACATTAGTCGTGCTTATGAAAGACCTGGACTCCGCCGGACTCGATTGCCTGGCCGCCTTGGCCGATGAGCGCAGCTTTGAGCGCGCTGCGCAGCGCCTGTCGATCACGCAGAGCGCGGTGTCGCAGCGCCTGCGCAGCCTGGAGTCCCAGGTGGGGCAGCTGCTGGTGGTGCGCTCGCGGCCCTTGCGCCTGACCGAGCCTGGCAAGGTGCTGCTGCGTTTTGCGCGGCAGTTGCAGGCCTTGCGCGCCGAGGTAGGCCGCGAGTTGGGCGCGGGAGCCGCTGTCAATGAGTGCATCGCCATTGCGGTGAACGCCGACAGCCTGGCGACCTGGGTGCTGCCGGCCCTGGACGGCGTGGCGCAGCAGGGGCTGCGCGAGGGCTTCGGCCTGGAACTGGTGGTCGACGACCAGGACTTCACACACGATTGGCTGCGCCAGGGCGAGGTGCTGGGCTGCGTCAGCACCGTGAAGCAGGCCTTGCGCGGCTGCCTGGTGCAGCCCTTGGGCCTGATGCGCTATGTGGCGGTGGCCAGCCCGGCCTTCATGCGCGAGCACTTGCCGTCGGGCCTATCGGCCGGCAACTTCGCCCAGACGCCGTTCCTGGTCTTCAATCGCAAGGACGACACCCAGGTGCAGTGGGTGGCCAAGGCTTTCGGTCTGCGCTCACCACGCTTGCTGGAGCGCTATGTGCCGTCAAGCGAAGCCTATGTGCGTGCCGTGCAGGCGGGCTGGGGCGTGGGCGTCGCGCCTGAATTGCAGCTGCGGCCGCTGATCGATTCGGGCGAGTTGCTGTGCATCCGTCCGGAAATCAGTGTTGACGTGAACCTCTACTGGCATCAATGGAAGCTGCAGTCCGAGCATGCACCGGCGCCGGGCCGCGTGGCCTTGCTGGACCGTATCGGTCAGGCCTTGGCGCAGGGCAGCAGGCGGGTCTTGGCGGCACCTGGCTGAACGGCCGGCCGGCGTTACTCGGGCGCCAGCGCGCTGTCCGACGCTGCGGCAGCCGCAGCTTGCAGCGCATGCCCGTCGCGCAGGGCCAGCGGGCGCTGTTGCTGCCGGTGTTCGGTCGCTTGCGCCAGCCACAAGGCGGCCAGCACCAGCGCTGCAATGAGGGCGCGGGCAAGCCAGGTCAGGTGGGTGCAGTTCATGCTGAGTGCAGGGAGGTGACGCCGGCCGCGCCGGTGTGGCGGAAGAGAAGTAAGCACCGCGCGGCCCACTGATGCTGTGAGCAAATGTGTCAACGCCAGCAACGTGAGATTTTTCCAACTGTGCGGGCATTCCCACCCACTTTGGGGATTCAACTTGCACCTTCGAAGCGCACACTTGAAAGCAAGCACCAGTCGCGTCATATCTGTCTCAAGACGAGGTCCGCCATGCGATTCGCTCCAGCCCTGCGCTTCTTCCGCAAGAGTCCGGCGGCCGTTATCGAGCCCGATCCGGCCGATCTGGGCACTGCCTTCGGTATGGAGGCCTGTCTTGAAGACGGCGGTGATTTCCGGCCCAGCCAGGCAGACTCCTATGAGCTTGAATCGACGCAGCGTGCCGCACGCAAATCGCTGGAGTCACCGTTGGCTTGGCTGAGCCGTCGCGGCACCTGAGGCCGTCGCCAGCAACAATGCAAAACGGGCGCCGAGGCGCCCGTTTCTCTTGCGGCAGAGGCCGCCTTAGCGAACCAGCAACACCGGCGTGTCGCTGTGGGCCATCACCTTGGTGGCCACCGAGCCCAGCACCAGATTGCCCAGCGAGCTGTGGCCGTGCGAGCCCATGATGACCAGGTCGTACTTGCCCTTCTTCAGCACGGCTGAGATGGTGTCGGCCGCAGGCCCGACCTTGGCGACGAACTCGGCGGCGATCTTCTGCTTGCCAAAGAAGGTGCGCACCGTCTTCAGCACCTTCTCGGCCTCGTCGTCGTAGTAGCTCTTCAGCACATCCTTGTCGAGCACGGCGGCTGCGCGCGGCGGCACGGCCGGCACCGAGTGCAGCACCGTGTACTGGTGCAGGCCACCCAGCCATTCATCGTGAGCCGCCAGATAAGCCAGCATGCGCTTGGTGTAAGGGCTGCCGTCAACGGGTACAAGAATCTTCATGGTCGCGCTCCTTCGCTTGTTTTGTCTGACGCTAGTTTCACACAGGAACAAAGGCTGTTCTTGAGACGTGTCAAATCGCGGCGTCGAAGACCTCGATCAGGCGCTGGCCGTCATGCCCATCGGCTTCGCCCTTGCGGACATGCCCGCGCGCATTGCAGAGCACCCGACAGCCCTGCAGCGCGTACTCATGGCGGCAATGCAGATGGCCATGCAGCCACAGGCGAGCCCCCGGCATCAGGGCCTCGTCGTTATTGCAGAAGCTGGCCGTGCCCGGTTGGCCGCCGTAGCGTGGATCGGCACTGCGGATGCTCGGGCCGAAATGCGTCACCACGACGGTGGCGTCCCAGTCTGGACTCTGCTCGCTCTTGGTCAGTGCGCGCTCCAGCCAGTCGCGGCAGTGCAGGCCCAGCTCACGCACGGCCGCCGCGTCGAAGGGCTGGCCGTGGCGCCGCGCGCCCATCACCCGCTGAAAGTAGGCGGCTGCGCGCATGGCGCGCTCGCGCTGACTGGCACCGAAGAGATCAAAGTCGCTCCAGCGCGTGCTGCCGACGAAGCGCACCCGGCGCCCTTGTGCATCGCTGAGGATGTGCTCTGCATCGTCGAGCATGATGAAGCCCAGCTCGCGTGCGTACTGATGCAGTTCGCCACGGGCCTGGTCGATATCCCGGCCATCGAACTCGTGATTGCCGGGCACGAACAGTACCGGCACCGGCCAGTCGCGAAACTGTTCCAGGCCCCGCCAGTGGCTGTCCACATCACCGGCCAGCACCAGCGCCTCGGCCTGTGGCGCCGGGCTTGCCTCGTAGGCTTCGGTCTCGAGGTGGAGATCCGACAGCAGTTGCAGCCGCATCAGTGCGTGCTCAAGCGGCGCTCAGTTCGCGCCATGGCATTGCTTGTACTTGCGCCCCGAGCCGCAGGGGCAGGGGTCGTTGCGGCCGACCTTGGGGCCTTCGCGGCGCAGCGTCTCGACCTTGTAGCGATGCGCCTCGGTCAGGTCGCAGAGATCGGCCACCGTGACGACCATTTCTTCGATCGCATCGTCCAGATCCTTGAGCGGATGCTCGCGGTCCAGCGTGCTGACGATCTCGATCTCTTCGGGCGTTTCGGCCGGCAGGTGGCGATACAGACGGGCCAGCGCCGCCATCACCGCATCGTCCGGCATCTCGCTGAGTTCAGGGAAGCACAGGCAGGCGTGCTGGAAACCGGCCACCCAGGGCATCAGGCTGCGCGAGATCGGGTTCAGCGCCGCGTAGCCTGCATCCTCAGCGGGCTCGGCATCGCTTGCTGCGCCTTCTTCCGCGTCCGCAGGCTCGGCGTCCAGATCCAGCACGACCGGGTCGAACCAGCCATCCTCGACCAGCGCGCGATTCAGCGCGGCGTGGCGGCGCTCCACCAGTTCGCGGATGCGTTCCAGCCATTTCGGATCGGTGCTTTCGGGCAGCACGCCGCCGTCGTAGTCGAAGATGTTGGGCAGCCATTCCTCGATGTCGATCAGCCGCGGCTGCACGATCACGCCGCACAGATAGCCGTCCAGCATCGACGCGTCCAGCGCCTCCAGGGGCTCGGGCGTGGTGGCAAGCAATTCGTCGAGTTCAGCGAACTCGGCGTCGGTCAGGTCGGCAACGGTAGTCATGTCGCGATTGTCGCCTCGTTCGTGCCCAGATTGGCCTGCCTGGCCGCGTCGATCAGGCAGGCACGCAGCCAGCGCTGGGCGCTGCGGCCGTCGTTGCGCAGATGCCAGAGCATGTCCACATGGACACGCCCCAGCGGCATGGGCAGCAGCCGTTCCTCCAACTGAAGCTTGTAACCGGTGGCCTCGATGAATGACACCGGCAAGACCGTCAGCAGATCCGATTGGGCCACCACACGCCCGGCCGTGAAGAACTGATTGACGGTCAGCACGATGCGCCGGCTGCGGCCCATCGAGGCCAGCG
>JACDQM010000122.1 GCA_015657635.1 Roseateles sp. | reverse complement strand
GATCATCACGCCCTTGGCGTTCAGATCTTCAATCGCCATGCGCGCGCCCAGCTCGTTGTCCTTGCCCAGGTGCGCAATCGCGCCGCTCGTCGGCCCCACGTGGCCAATCTTCACCACCAGTTCCTGCGACATCGCCGTGCCACTCAGCACGGCGGCCACGGCGCCAACGATCAGGTTCAGTTTCACTTGCATGTATGACCTCCAGAAAGGGAGAAGAAAAGCGTTTGCTGTTGATTCATCAACCGCAAAGACCATACCCCAAAACCACCCGTTCCTCCATGGGGAAAGCATGGAACTTGTGCGGCCAAAGCCTGTGGCGCAGGAGGCGCGTGGCCCCATCCTGCCGCTCTTCTGTTCACAGTACCGATTAGCGCTGCGATTCCGCTGACACCGCACGCCCGGCCGTCAAGCGCAGCAGATCGTCAGAAAGTTGTCTGCGCATGAGCGGCAACAACAGATCCACCATGTCCGGGATGGCCTCGATCAAGGCATTTGAAAGCGCTTGCCGCAGGATGGGATCCAGTTCCGACTCAAGCGATTCCTGCGGCAACTCGGCCGCGATGTGGTGGCTTGGAAAGTGGGAATCGGCGGACTCATCCTGGGGCTCAAGACCCGCTGGCTCCGAAGCTGCTTGCGACACACCAACACCCAGCACAGCGAGTTCGCTGAGATCGATGAGGTCGATAGGGGACTCGGCCGAGAGGGGTAATTCCGGCAAAGGAGCCGGAGCCGCCGCTCGGACCTCAGGGAGGTCGGCTGCTTGCCAATACTGCTCGTCCAGCACCTCGGTCAACGTGGGAACAACGCGATCACCGGGCCGGCTCATCCCGCCACCTCATGATGAACGACCGGATGGCCCAAGGCCTTGTACTGCCGGAAGCGGTCCCGACCGGCCTGCACTTGCTGCGTGTCCAGAGACACCACTTCGAGCACCCGCGTGAAACGCTCGAACCCCGGCACCAGTTCCGCACCGAGGTTCAGCAGCACGCCATCGCTCGGCGCATGCGCTAGCGAGTCTGCCAACACGACGGGGGCACGCGCGACGACCGCGGCGTCGGCAGCACCGCGCAGACGCACATGCGGAACAAACTCCGTCGCCTCGAAGGTCCACAGCGCAGCGTCAAGCCGATCCAGTGCAGCGGCCGGGCCGACCACGGTGACACGTGCGCCGGATTGCTGCGCCTTGCGCAGAAGCCGGCACACGTAGCTCAATCGCTCAGCAACCCCGGTGTAGAAGCTCACTTCCGTCATAGCGCAGCCTCAGGGGGCAAAGCAGGCACCTGCAGTCACCCAGGGTCAACGCACCTGGGACAGCACGAAGTGCGTCAGCAGGCCGACCGGCCGGCCGGTTCCACCCTTGGCGGCACCGCCCTTCCAGGCCGTGCCGGCGATATCCAGGTGACCCCAACGGTACTTGCCTGCAAAGCGCTGCAGAAACTTGGCTGCGGTGATCGAGCCCCCTGCGCGCGAGCCCACATTGGCCACATCCGCAAAGTTGCTCTTCAGTCCCTCGTCGTACTCCTCATCCAGGGGCATACGCCAGCAAGGATCCAAGGCAGCCTCACCCGCATTGGTGAGCGCAGCGGCAAGCGCATCATCGCTGGCATACATGCCACTGCGAACGCCGCCCAGGGCGATCACGCAGGCGCCGGTCAATGTGGCCACGTCGACCACGACGGCCGGCTTGAAGCGCTCGGCATAGGTCAGCGCATCACACAGAATCAGGCGCCCTTCGGCATCGGTGTTCAAGACCTCGATGGTCTGGCCCGACATCGAGGTGATGACATCGCCCGGCTTCAAGGCTCGGCCACTGGGCATGTTCTCGCAGGCAGCGATGATGCAGACCAGATTGACCTTGGGCTTGAGTTCAACAACGGCGCGCAGCGTGCCGAGAACGCTGGCTGCGCCCCCCATGTCGAACTTCATCTCGTCCATTTCGGCGCCCGGCTTCAACGAAATGCCGCCGGAGTCGAAGGTGATGCCCTTGCCGACCAGGACCACGGGAGCCTGTGTCTTGGCCGCACCGTCGTAGCGCGCCACGATGAAGCGCAGAGGCTCATCCGAACCTTCGGCCACTGCCAGGAAGGAGCCCATGCCCAGCTTCTCGACGGCCTTCTTGTCGAGCACTTCGACCTTGAGCCCGTGGCTGCGGCCGAGTTGCTTGACTTGCTCGGCCAGGTAGGTCGGCGTCGCATAGTTGCCAGGCCGGTTGGCTGCCTCTCGGGCCAACTCGATACCGGCGGCGATGGCCTGACCCCGCACCAAACCGGCCTTGACAGCCTTGCCCTCGTCCTTGCCCGCCAGCAAGGTCAGCTTGCTGAGCATCGGCACAGGCGCGGCGCTAGGCTTGGTGTGGCGATAGACATAGACTGCCTCAGCTGCCGCCAGCACCGTCTGCTCGGCCATCGGCTCATCCAGAGCGGCAAACCCGGCATAAGCCAGGGCTGCATGCACCGCGCCGCGGGTCTTGAGTTGCAGCAACGCTGCCTGCGCCGCATTGCGGCCCGCCTTCAAGGTCGCAGCTCCCGCGGCGGCCAACACGAGACGCGGCGCCTTGACGCCGGCCACGCGCTGCAACACCAGGGTCTTGCCAGCCTTGAGCTCGAAATCGCCAAGCTTGATCGCGTCCTTGACGGCAGCCGCCAACACCGGATCGAGACCTGCTGGCAGGCTATCGCCGGCCAACACCAGCACTAGGGCGTCGGCGCTCACGCCGGCCAATGCATCCAGGGACGCAGACTGAGTACGGAAGTCCATAATGTGAGAAATAGATAAAGTGGCCGGATGTTATTCGATTCCTCTGTTCGAGCTGAGCTGGCGCGCAGCTTCGGCGTGACCCTGGTGGTCATCCTCACCATCGTGGTGACGATGATGCTGATCCGCACACTCGGCCAGGCCGCTGGCGGAAATATTGCACCGCAGGATGTCGTGCTGCTGATGGGTTACCTGACCCTGGCACAACTGCCGACCATGCTCAGTCTGTCGCTGTTCGTAGCGGTGGTCGCCAGCCTCAGCCGCATGTACCGCGAATCTGAAATGCAGATCTGGTTCGCCAGTGGCATCGGCCTGTCCCGCTTCGTCAAGCCCGTGCTGCGTTTCGCGTGGCCTGTGCTGACCGTCATCGTGATTCTGGTGCTGCTGGTGCAGCCTTGGGGCAACCGCAGCAGCGCGCAACTCAAGGAGCGCTACGAGAAGCGCTCCGACCTGTCGCGCGTTGCGCCGGGCCAGTTTCAGAGTTCGAGAGACGGCAGCCGGGTGTTCTTCATCGATCGCGACAGTGAGGACAGCCGCACCGGACGCAATGTGTTCATCCTCAGCCAGAACGGCAAGAGCGAAGCTGTCACCAGCGCCCACCAGGGACAGATCGAATGGATTGACGGCGAGCGCTACCTGGTCCTTGAGAACGGCCAGCGCAACGAAACCAGCGCCAGCAACGGCAGCAAGACGATGGCGCGATTTGCGCGCTATCAACTGCAGGTGGACGAACAATCGGTGCGTTCGGTCGACGCCTTGCCACCCCGCGCCATGAACACGCTGGACCTGATCGCCAGCAAGCAGCCACAACACCAGGGCCAGCTGGCCTGGCGCTTTGGGCTCGCCGTGGCCGCGGTCAATATGGTGCTGCTGGGCATCGGCATGTCGGCCACCAATCCACGTCGGGCCAACAACTGGAACCTGCTGTTCGCGCTGCTCGGATTCGTCGTCTACTTCAACCTCATCAATCTCACCCAGGCCTGGATCAGCAATGGGCGCACCAGCCTGCTCCAAGCCATGCTGTCGGTGCACGGCGGGGCCTTCGTGATCGCCCTCGGCCTGATGTGGCTGCGCGACCAGGGCAACCGTCTGAGCCTGTCCATCTGGCGCCCGCGAGCGCGCAAGGAGCAGCCGGCATGAAGACCGTGCGTCGCTTGCTGTATCGCGATCTGATCGGCGCGGTCAGCTTCGTTTCCCTCGCCTTTCTCTCGCTCTTCTATTTCATCGACTTTGTCGACGAGCTCGACAGCCTGGGCCGACGCGATGTCGGCGCTGCAGCGGCAGCCTGGCTGGCGCTGCTGGAACTGCCGGGCCATTTTTATGAACTGTTCCCGATCGCCGTCCTGATCGGCAGCATCTTCTCGCTGGCGCGCATGGCGCAATCCAGCGAGTTCACGATCCTGCGCACCGGTGGGCTCGGACCCGGCCGCGCGCTGGCCTTGCTGAGCACACTGGCCCTCGGCTTTGCGACTCTCACGTTCGTCGTCGGCGACTATGTAGCGCCCTACTTCGAGCGCAGTGCCGAGTCGCAGAGGGCCGCCTATACCGGTGGCTTGGCCGCTGGTCGCGGCGCCTGGCTCAAGGACAAGCAGTTGACCTCGGCCGGCGAACGCAGCTTCTCGGTCCACATCGCGCGAGTCAAGGCCAGCGGCGACTTGGAAGGCGTGCGCATTTTCGAATTCGATCAGCTGGGAGCCTTGCGCACACGCACGCAGGCTGCAGGGGCCAGTGTCGACGCGGACGGTCTGTGGAAGCTGCGCGATGTGCAACGCACGGAGTGGCGCGCCGAACGCGTCAGCGAGCAGCGCCTGCCCAGCCTGGACTGGAGCAGTGGCCTGAGCGCCAGCGTCATCAGTGCCGCGCTGCGCCCGGCCAAGACCATGTCAACGGTCGAGCTGTACCGCTACACCGCGCATCTCTCGGCCCATGAACAGTCCGCCCAGCAGCATGACATCCAGTTCTGGCGCAAGGCGCTCTACCCCTTTGCCTGCTTCGTGATGGTCGCGCTGGCACTGCCCTTCGCCTATCTGCACGGGCGTGCCGGCGGCATCAGCCTGAAAGTCTTTGGCGGCATCATGCTCGGCATCAGCTTCGTGCTGATGAACAACCTCGCCGGCCATCTTGGCCTGCTCAAGGGCTGGACGCCCTGGGCTGTCGCCGCCACGCCCAGCCTGATCTACCTCGCCTTGTCACTCGCCGCCTTCGGCTGGCTGGTGCGCTATCGCTGAAACAGGAACGAATCCCTATGGACGGCATGCTTCTCTTCGCCCACGGCGCCCGCGATCCCGCGTGGGCCAGCCCCTTCAAGGAACTAGCCGCCCGCCTCTCGCGCACGCGGCCGGACATGCCACTGACGCTGGCCTTCCTGGAGCTGATGGAGCCCGGCATCGAGGCCGCAGCGGACAGCCTGGCCGCTCAGGGCTGCAGCCGCATCCATATCGTGCCGCTCTTCCTGGGTGCCAGCGGCCATGTTCGGCGCGACATTCCACCCTTGATCGAGCGCCTGCGCGAACGGCATGGCAGCCGTATCGAATGGCTTTTGCACCCCGCCATCGGCGAGCAGGACGGCGTGATCAACGCCATGGCTGCCGCCAGCCTGGCCATGGCAGATGCAGCCGGAGCCGTGCAGCCATGAATCTGCACCAGTTCCGCTTCGTGCAGGAAGCTGCGCGCCGCAATCTGAATCTGACAGAAACCGCCAAGGCGCTGCACACCTCGCAACCCGGTGTGTCCAAGGCCATCCTCGAGTTCGAAGAAGAACTGGGCGTCGACATCTTCTCGCGCCACGGCAAGCGCCTGCGTCACATCACCGAACCCGGCCAGCAGGTGCTGAAGGCCATCGAGATCATCATGCGCGAGGTCGGCAACCTGAAGCGTATCGGCGCCGAGTATTCGCGCCAGGACAGCGGCACCCTGTCCATTGCCACCACCCACACCCAGGCGCGCTATGTGCTGCCCGCGCCTGTCGCCAAGCTGCGCCGGCAGTTTCCGCAAGTCAATGTGAGCCTGCATCAAGGCAACCCGGAGCAGGTCGCGAGCATGCTGCTGGACGAGAGCGCCGATGTGGGTCTGGCTACCGAATCGCTGGCCGAGCATGAAGCATTGATCAGCCTGCCCTGCTATGAATGGCAGCACGTCATGGTGGTGCCAGCCGAACATCCCTTGGCCCAGGTTGAGCGCGTCAGCCTGGAGCAACTGGCTGCCTGTCCGCTGATTTCCTACCATCCCAGCTTCACTGGCCGCACGCGCATCGACCGCGCCTTCGCGGCTCGCCGCCTGACCCCCGAGGTGGTGCTCGAGGCGATCGACTCGGACGTCATCAAGACCTATGTGAAGCTGGGCATGGGCGTTGGCATCGTGGCCGAGATGGCCATGCAGGAAGACCCGCCGGGCGCCGGCCTGGTCTGGCGTCCGCTGGGCCATCTGTTCGGGCAGAACGTCGCCCGCATCGCCTTCAAGCGCGGCACCTACCTGCGCAACTACGTGTACACCTTTGCCGAGCTCCTTTCGAGCCGTCTCAACCGGCCATTGCTGGAGCGTGCGCTCAGCGGCGAAGCCAGCGACTACGAACTCTGACCCCCGTCATGCACGCGACTCCCACGCTACAGAGCCGGCTGCCCCATGTCGGCACCACCATCTTCAGCACCATGTCCGCCTTGGCCCAGCAACATGGCGCGGTCAACCTCGGCCAGGGCTTTCCGGACTTCGATGCCGATCCGCGTCTGATCGAAGCCGTCCACCAAGCGATGCGAAGCGGCCACAACCAGTACCCGCCGATGCCAGGCGTGCCGGCGCTGCGCGAGGCGGTTGCAGCCAAGCTGGCCGCACTGTACGGCTCCCGCTATGACGCCGGCAGCGAAATCACCATCACGGCCGGCGCCACCCAGGCCATCTTCACCGCGCTGCTGGCCATCGTTCAACCGGGTGACGAAGTCATCGTGCTGGAGCCCTGCTACGACAGCTACGCGCCGAACATCGAACTCTGTGGCGGCACCGTGGTGCGCGTGCCATTGACGCCCGGCAGCTACCGCCCCGACTTCGCGCGCATCGCTGCGGCACTCACGCCCCGCACCCGGGCCATCATCGTCAACACGCCACACAACCCCAGCGCGACGGTGTGGACCGAGGCCGAGATGCAAAGCCTGTCCGCCCTGCTGGAAGGCACCGGCATCCTGCTGATCAGCGACGAGGTCTACGAGCACATGGTGTTCGATGGCCGGCTGCATCAGAGCGTGGCTCGTTTCCCGCAGCTCTCAGCGCGCAGCTTCATCATCTCCAGCTTCGGAAAGACCTATCACGTCACCGGCTGGAAGGTCGGCTATGTCGCCGCGCCGGCATCGCTGATGGCCGAGTTCCGCAAGGTGCATCAGTTCAATGTGTTCACCGTCAACACGCCGATGCAGCATGGGCTGGCCGCCTACATGGCTGACCCCGCACCGTATATTGAGCTGCCTGCGTTCTATCAACGCAAGCGCGACCTGTTCCGCGCCGGGCTGGCGAGTTCGCGCTTGAAGCTGCTGCCCTCTGAGGGCAGCTATTTCCAGTGCGTCGATTACTCAGGGTTGAGCGCCGAACTCGCGGCACTGGACGATGCCGAGTTCTGTCAGTGGCTGACCCGCGAAGTCGGGGTCGCGGCCATCCCCTTGTCGGCCTTCCATGCCGCAGGCAGTCCAGCCCGAGTGATCCGCTTCTGCTTTGCCAAGCAGGACGAGACGCTGACAGCCGCGCTGGCCAAGCTCGCCAAGCTCTAGCCTCGGGGATCGAAAGAGCCTGGCCGGGTTGGCGTGTCTTCGGGCTCGTCGAGCGAAATGTCCACTTCCAGCGCATTCGGCGCCGTCAAGGCGCCTGCCGGTGCCTGCCAGCGCATCGTCGCCATCAGATCGGTCGACGCCAGCTTGCCGGGCACTTCCAGCGGCAGGAACAGATCGATGTCTTCGCCTCGAACCTCATGCTCGGACTTGTCTCGAGCCACGCCGTAGAGCATCAGCAGATCCGCCTGCGTCGGCAAATCCAGCGATTCCTGCGGCAGCGGACCGGGCAGCGAACCGTCCTCGGCATGGCCAACCAGCAAAGACTGCAGCAAGGCCATGCTGGCGGCGCTCTCGGGCCAGCGCCTCTGCAGCATGGCCAGCACCTCGGCGTGATCCTCCAGCCCTGCGCCGGCCGTCATGTCGGACTGCCAATCCGGCGCCGGTAGATCGAAACGATCGTGGTACCGCGTCGCCAAGCTGCTGAAGTCCTGCTCCCGACCCGCGCGCTGGAACAGATGCAGCAACTTCAAATAAGGCAGCGCTACGTCTGACGCGGCGCCGTCAAGCCGGGCGGACAGCAGCTCGATCGCGGCATCGTCCTGACCCAGCACCAAGAAGAAATCAACCTGCTGTTCAAGGTCGATCAGGTCTTCAACGTTCACCCGTATCGGCGCAACATCAGCCTGGGCTGGCGCTGCCGCTATGGATGCAGGCATCGCCATCGGCTCGAGCAGTTGCACGGTGACAGGCTCGTCGTCCGGCTCCTTCGCTGCCAGGCTGATGAGCGCCTCAGCGGCTGCCGGCGCCTGCGCCGGACGCTCGTCCAGGCCAGCAACCACGCTGCGGCCTTCGTCTGCTTCGGTGTCGCTTGCAACGGGCGCCAGTACCGACGTGAGCGGCTGCGCAAGCGCTGGCTCAACATCAGAGCGTGCATCGGCCTTCACATCCGACCACCAGGCCGATTCACGCAACTCGCGTTCCTGCCGGCGGCTGCGCCACAGCTGGAAGCTGACGGCCGCCAAGCCCAGGCAGAGGCCGCTCAACAACAGTGTCAGCGGATTCAGAAAGCGCTGAGACTGCGCTCGTTCAAGTTCAGCCCGCAAGGTCTGCAACTGCTGCTGCGACAGGCGCTGCTCGGCCTGCATCGTCAGCATGCCTTGCTCCAGCTTGACCAGGCGTTCCGCCGCGGCGTCAGTCGCCGCCACACTGCTGGCGGGCGCTGAGGCAGGATCGCCGGCTGCCAGAGCGGCAGCAGGCGCTGCGGCCTGAATCAGCTCGGCCGGTTCAAGCTGCAAGCGTGCCGCGGGGCGCCCCAACTCGGCTTTGGCCGCAGGCTTGTCTTGGTTCGCAGCTGCGATACGCCGTGCTGGCTTGGGTTGGGGCTTGGGTTTGGGCTTGAACTCGGCAGATGAGGCCGCCGGCGATGGCGCGGCTGGGCTCGCGGCACGGTCCACCGCATTCGCTGCGGGGCGAGTATCCGCCGCCGCGGCTTGGCCGGCGCGGCTTGCGGCTGACGCAGCGCCCTCAGCAGGCACCAAACTCGGCACGTCGCCGGAAGACTGCAACGGCGCCAGCAGACTGGCCAGACGCGCGTCCGCAGTATTCAGGGCAGCCTGCATCTGCGGCGAGTAACTTCGCACGACGACGGGGGGCTGGGCCTGCATCGTCAGGCTGGAATTAGCTCCGGGCGGATCGATGAAGGCGGTGTACTGCCGCACCAGCCGTGCCGGACAGCCGAGCGACAGGCTCACCGTCACCAGCGGCTCGTCGATCTGCGGCACTGAGCGCAAGCGGACCGCGCGCACCTTGAGCTCGCTCTCACCCTCGAGCTGCACCATCACACCGGTGGCCGGCACCCGCACATCACCTGCCAGCACCTCGGCACTGACGCAGTCCGGGCTGAGGCTCTCGCCGGGGGCAAGGCTGACCGGAAAAACCAGGTGCAGTGGCTGCCCCAGCGCAGACAAGGTCTGCGGCCGGCCGACACCGATGGCCAGCACCGACGAATGAACGCCGATCACCGCCACGCCCAGCGCCAAGGCTCGAAGCGCGGCACCAGGGACGGCGCGGGAGTTCAGAAACTTTCGAGACTCGAAGGACGCTCTGGACATGCCGGGGGCCGCTGTTGTTTGCTGACGACTCTAGCATGAGGTAACACCTCGTCACAGCCGGCGATGACACCTATCCAGGCGCTTGCGCGACGCCTTGCATCGTCCCGCAACGTGCCCGCATCCAATGTTTTCGCGGCCGGGTGGTGGGGCTTCGTCACGCGTGCCCGGTGAGCACGGCCCGTCTCATGGACAATGGCTTCCCGCAGCAATCCCTTGCTGTCACATCAGCGACTCAGCATGAATAGCTCGGTTCTTACACTCCCCGAACGTAACAATATCGAATCGGGTTCGTGGTTCTCCAAACTGTCTGCGCCTCTGCGCAGCGACATTCTTTCGCGTGCCAGCGTGCGCCGTATCGGCGACGGGGCCCTGCTGTCTTGCCGTGGCGAGCCCGCCGAGGAGTGGATTGGCGTCGCCAAGGGCGCGGTGCGCGTCAGCACGGTGTCGCTGGCGGGCAAGCAGGTCACCTTGACCTATGTCGAGCCCGGCACCTGGTTCGGCGATATCGCCCTGTTCGATGGCATGCCACGCACGCACGATGCATCAGCCCATGGCGAGACCACCCTGCTGTCGGTACGCAAGCCCGATTTCAAGGCCTTGCTGCAACAGCACTCCGAGCTCTACGAGGCCCTGCTGCGCCTGAACTGCCGGCGGCTGCGGCTGATGTTCGATGCGGTCGAAGATCTCAACACACGCCCGCTGGCAGCGCGCCTGGCCAAGCAGATTCTGCTGCTCGCCCGCTCCTACGGTATTCCGCAAGGCGAGGAAGTCCGCATCGGCCTGCAACTCGCGCAGGAGGATCTGGCCCAACTGCTCGGCGCCTCGCGCCAACGCGTCAATCAGGAGCTCAAGGGCTTCGAGCGCGAGGGCGCGGTGCGTGTCGAACCCACCCGGCTGGTGGTTCTCAGCAAGGACAAGCTGATGAGCATCGCCAGCCGCTAGCCCGGGAGGCCGTCTGCGCCGTCTCGGGTCCTTTGAAGCACATACATCATCGAGGAGACCCATGGACGATGCATTCACCGGCACCCGCGCGCCCAGCCAGGCGCTGGACAGTGCTGCGCTCAGCCGCTGGCTTGAAGAAGCGATACCCGGCTTCGCCGGCCCGCTGAGCATCGAGCAATTCAAGGGTGGGCAGTCCAATCCCACCTACAAGCTGCTGACACCGCAGCGCAGCTATGTGATGCGCAGCAAGCCTGGCCCCGTGGCCAAGCTGCTGCCCTCGGCGCATGCCATTGAGCGCGAGTTCACGGTGATGCAGGCGCTGGCAGGCTCAGCAGTGCCGGTGCCCAAGATGCTGGCCCTGTGCGAAGACGAGTCCGTCATCGGCCGCGCCTTCTACATCATGGAGTTCATCGAAGGTCGCGTGCTGTGGGACCAGTCCCTGCCCGGCATGAGTCAGGCCGAGCGCGGCGCGATCTACCAGGAGATGAACCGTGTGATCGCCGCACTGCACAGCGTCGATTTCACTGCCGTCGGCCTGGCGGATTACGGCAAGCCGGGCAACTACTTCGAGCGCCAGATCGGCCGCTGGAGCAAACAATACCAAGCCTCCATCACCCAGCCTATCGAGGCCATGGAGCGTCTGATCGAATGGCTGCCGCAGCACATCCCCGAGTCCGCGCGCGACCCGCGCGAAGTGTCGATCGTGCATGGCGATTTCCGTCTCGACAACCTCGTCTTCCACCCCACCGAGCCGCTTGTGCTGGCGGTGCTGGACTGGGAGTTGTCGACGCTGGGGCATCCGCTGGCAGACTTCAGCTACCACTGCATGTCCTGGCACATCGTCAACTCGGGCGTGGCTCGCGGCATCGCCGGCAAGGATCTGGCGGCGCTGGGCATCCCGGACGAACTCAGCTACGTGAAGCTCTATTGCGAGCGCACCGGTCGGACTGACGTGTCGGCGGTGATGCGCGACTGGAACTTCTATCTGGCCTACAACCTGTTCCGCATCGCGGCGATCCTGCAAGGCATTGCCAAGCGGGTCGAGGCCGGCACCGCCTCAAGCGCACAGGCGCGCGAGGCAGGCGCAGGAGCACGCCCCTTGGCCGAGCTCGCCTGGCAGTTCGCTCAACGGCCTTGATGCCGGCCAGCTTCAGCGCCTGGAGCCAGGCTATTCGGGCGTTGAACTCTGCCAGGCCACCGAGGTGGTGGTGGGCCAGGGGCCGCCGTCGCTCAGGCGGCCATTGACGCGCAGCGCCTCGCGGCAGGCGGTTTCCAACAGCCTGACCAGGCCCTGCACCTCCTCAAGCCCCGGATCCGCCATCCCCACGCGCAGGTAGACGTTGCCCCGCATGCTCATCAGCACAAAGGGCCGGTCCTCCGGCAATAGATCCTGGCTGGCCAGTGCGAGCGCGTCCGACAAGGGCCCATCCAGCCAGGCACCGATCAGATCGCGGTTCACGCCGAGCGCGCCGAAGCGCTCGCGCACCGGCTTGGAGTTGAAGGTCTTCAGCTTGGGGAACATCACCAGCCAGCGCATTTCCTCGGGCGTGTCGGTATCGACCCGGGTCTTAAGCGTGTCGGTGTAAGCCTCGAACACCGCCTTCTCGAGTCGCTCCATCAGATCGCGCGCGATCACCATCATCTGCAGATCGCTGTGCAAACCGAGTTCGACTCGTATGCGCAACTCCGTGCCAGCGATATAGGCACGCTGCGAAGGCCCCCACTCGATGCGCAACGGGCCTGGCAAGGCCTTGGGCTGCTCGATCTGGAAGCCACGTCCATCACGCGCCTGACGGAACACCGCGCCGCGAGCGTCAGCCCAATCGGACAGGGAGCGCCAGCGCGCTGCATTGGCTCGCACCACGAACCAGCGTTTGACTTGCTTAATTACCATGAGCGAAGAGAATGCCAGCGAGCGCCGCTGATGCTGCGCCGCCGGAGCAGCGAGGGCTTGTATGGAGAAGCATTCGATGATTGAAGCATATTCATGGCCAACACCAAACGGCCATAAGGTTCACATCATGTTGGAAGAATGTGAGCTCCCCTATCGGGTGATCCCCGTGGACATCGGCAGCGGTGCGCAATTCGAGCAGAAATTCCTCGCCATCAGCCCCAACAACAAGATTCCGGCCATCGTTGATCCGGACGGCCCCGAGGGACAGCCGATCTCGCTGTTCGAGTCGGGCGCGATCCTGCTCTATCTGGCCGGCAAGACCGGCAAGTTCCTGCCCAGCGGTACGGCTGCCAAATACGAGGTGCTGCAATGGCTGATGTTCCAGGTCGGCGGCGTCGGCCCGATGCTGGGCCAGGCGCACCACTTCCGAATCTACGCACCCGAGAAGATCGCCTACGCGATTGAGCGCTACACGAACGAGGCCAAACGGCTCTACGGTGTGATCAACAAGCGGCTGGCCGCCAGCAAGTACATCGGTGGGCCTGAGTACTCGATCGCCGACATGGCCATCTTTCCGTGGCTGCGCTCATGGAAGAACCAGGGCGTCGAGTTGCAGGACTATCCGCACCTGCGGGGTTGGTTCGACGAGATCGCCGCCCGGCCAGCGGTGCAGCGCGGCGTCGAGGTGCTGGCCCAACAGCGCCGGCCCTTGGTCGATGACAAGGCGCGCGAGGTGCTGTTTGGCAAGGATCAGTACAAACGCCGTTGAACCGGCGCCATGCTGCACTGAGCCGACTGGCCCGACCGGAGGGAATCGAACCCCCAACCGCCCGCTTAGAAGGCGGGTGCTCTATCCGGTTGAGCTACGGTCGGCATGCAGGGCGGCCATTCTGCCACGCGCAACAGCTTACTTGCCCCGGAGCGCTGTGCCCTGAAAAGGAAAGAGCCGCCAGGGCGGTTAAACCAAGGCGGCTCGATGCATTAGATGGTCGGGGCGGCGGGATTCGAACTCGCGACCCTCTGCTCCCAAAGCAGATGCGCTACCAGGCTGCGCTACGCCCCGACTGAGCTTCGCATTCTAACCTGAGCTTCAGGCCTTTCCGGACAAGTCTGACGCAAAGATGCGTTCAACCTGCTCGCTGCAGTCAATCAGGCGACCTTGCCCGGTGATGAATGCCGTGCGCACGAGCTCGCCCGGCTGCAAGGCAAGCACAGCTTGGCGGTAGCGGCTCAGCTGCTCCAGATACTCAGACTGCTGCTGTGGCGCCGCATGAAGCTTGTAATCCAGCACCCACCAGACTGATGCCTCCCCCGCCTTCGATCCCTTCATGCAGACCAAGCGGTCGATGCGCAACTCTTGCCCACCCAAGCTGATGGCAACCTCGTTGCCGGCCCACTGCAATCGATGCGATTCAAAGAAGGGGGCGCATTCAGCGCTGCCCAGGATCGCTGCTGCGCTGCGCTCAAGCCGTTCGGAGCGCGCAGCGTCAAGCCCATACATCTGGGCCGCAGATGCCAGCAGCTGGGGCAAGTCCTGACCCCGGGGCCCGCAGGCCCATTCCAGCACGCGGTGCAGCGCTTCGCCGAGTGCCGCACTGTCGTCCACCGGTTCGGGCGCACAGCCGATCTCGGCGATCGGACTCTCAGCTCGCGGTGCGGCAGGCAGGCTGCGCAAGGCGAAGGTCCCGTCAACGCGGAGCAGTTCAGCCAGCTCCGGTACGGCCAAGGACTGCCCCAGAGGCTGCAAGCGCGTCCACCACGTGCTTGAAGCCGATTTGCTGCGCGCCGGGGTCCGGCTGATCACCAGCCGCGAACGGGCACGTGTCATCGCCACGTAGAGCGCATTGAGCTCTTCACGCTGGCGCTGCTCCCGCTCCTCATCCAGCAAGGCCTGTAGTGAGGGCGGCGGACGGCTCTCCGAGGCCAGGAACGCCACCGTGCCCGGGCTTGCGTCCTGTACCGCCCAAGCCACGGCAAGGCTGTTGCTTTCAGCGCGCGCCGGCCCAGCCTCGCAGTCCATCAGGAACACCACCCGGGCCTCAAGCCCCTTGGCCCCATGAACGGTCAACAGCTGCACGGCCTCGCCCTGGTTGGGCCACGCCAGCTTGAGGGCCCGGGTCTTCAGCGCACGCACAAAGCTGTAGACACCGGCATGGCGGCCACCATCCAGGTCGAGCGAAAGGGCCAGCAAGGCCTCGACCGCGTGCAGGCGCGAGCGCCGCTCGCTGGGCGGCACGGCCGCCGCCAGGCGCTGCAGCAGCTCTCCCTCGAAGACGATCGCATCCAGCAGGTCATGCGGACTGCGCAGGCGTGCCAGGTCTTGCCAGCGCGCCAGCAGGCCGCGCGCGCGCTGCAAGGCCGGGCTCAGCTGCGCTGCGTCCACCAGCATCAGCGCAGCCCACCAACTCTGGCTGCTTTCGGCCTGCGGCTGCCCCAGCCACTGCACGGAACCTGCGTATTCAGCCAGCAGCAGCAGGTCGCCCTCCCCCGCGCCAAAGAGCGGGCTGCGCAAGGCGTGAGCCAGCGACAGGTTGTGGCCCGGCGAGGCCAGCACATCGAGCAGCGCCAGCAAGTCACGCACATCGGGTGAATCGAGCAAGGGCGTGTCCTCGGGCGCCGCATGCGCAATGCCCAGGCTCTTCAGCGTCTGCGCCAGCACCCGCAGTCCATCGCGCTTGCGTGCCAGCACGAAGATCTCGCCCGGCAAGGCCTGACCCTCACGAACCAAAGCGGCAATGCAGGCTGCGATCCGCGCCGCCTCCGCAGCACGGCGTTGCAGCTCAGGCTCGTGCCGCGCCTGTGTCAGGCTCGGCCGCCAGGCCTGTGCCGCCTCGTCAGCGTCCTCAGCAGCGGTCTTGGGCTCGACGCCGGCATCCTCCAGCCAGAACACGCCGGACAGCGGGTCATCTGCGGACGCGGCGCTCGCCTCGGTCGTATGGGGGCGAAAGCCGCTGTACTCGCCCGCCCGACTCGCGCTCTCAAAGGCAGCATTGACGGCGGCCAGCACCGGCGGAGCATTGCGGCGCGTGTGATCGCAGGCCAGCAAGCTGCCGCCCAGTCCTTCGCGGACGAAATCACTGGCTGCGGCGAAGACACGCGGCTCGGCACGGCGAAAGCGATAGATGCTCTGCTTGGGGTCGCCCACGATGAAGACCGAGGGCGCGCGCTGCCCTCCGCCACCCGCGCCACCGTAACTCGCCAGCCAGGCATACAGTGCATGCCATTGCAGCGGACTGGTGTCCTGGAATTCATCGATCAGCAGATGGCGGACCTGCGCGTCCAGCCGCTGTTGCACCCAGCCCGACAAGCCCGGATCGCCCAGCAGGGCCAGAGCGCCACGCTCCAGGTCGTTCATGTCGACCAGGCCCCGGCTGCGCTTGAGCTGCTCATACTGCTCGATCAGGCACGCGGCCAGGCCGCACATCAGGCGATGGGAGCGGCAGGCCTGATGCTGAGCCAGCGCGCGCGACAGCAACTCCAGCTCGACCAGCACTGCCTCCAGATCTGCCGCCTCGCCCAGGTTCTTGCGAGGTGTTCCGGTCGCGGTGAAAAGCGCCGCAAAGACACCCCGAAAGGCCGTCTCGGCATCGTCCTGCCCCAGCGCCGCCTCCATGGCCGCGGCGGCCTTGCGCGGCGTGACGCCCTTGGCTGAACCCAATGCAGCAGCCAGCGCCCACAGCGCCGGCCGCAGCGCATCGAAAGCCTGCACGGGATGTGCGAGCCCTGCAAAGCGCGGCGACACGCTGACAGCATCAGGAACGCTGTCCAGCAGATGGCCAGCCTGCTGCGCCAGTCGCAGCTCGACTCGCTTGTCGAACGCCGCCTCCAGCCAGCTTTGCAAGCGCCGCCGCCCGTAGCTTGAAGTCAGCTCACGATAGGCCGTGAGCAGCTCCGGCTCGGCCAGCACGGCCGCATGGAAGCGCGGCCAGAGCTCCGGCGCCAGTTCGGCGTCGTCCTCCACCAACTGAAGCTCGGGCGACAAGCCCTGCGCCTCGAGCAACTCAAATGGTGCGGCACGCAGCAGCTGGGAAAACCAGGCATGGAAGGTCCTGATCTCCACGCCGCGCCCGCCCTGCAGCAGGTGCTGGCGCAGCGCGGCCAGCGTCGGCGCAAGTGCCTGCGCCTGCGCGGCAGACATGCCGCGCTGCTGCAGCGCGTCGACACGCGCCTCATCGCTGGCCCTTGAGAATTCCTCCAGCCATTGCCCCAGGCGCTCACGCATCTCGCCAGCGGCCTTGCGGGTGAAGGTGATCGCCACGATTTCCTGCGGCGCAGCACCTTCGAGCAGCGCGCGAAGGATGCGCGACACCAGCATCCAGGTCTTGCCCGCCCCCGCACAGGCCTCGACCACCACACTGCGCTGGGGATCGCAGGCAATCGCATAGAAGCGCTCGCGCGCCACGGTCTGGCCATCGGCGGTGTAGGCGGCCACACCTGTCTCGGTCATGCTCACAGCAGGCTTCCCGTCCAGTCATCGCGCCGGCACAGCCCACGCATTTCGCAATAGTCGCAGGCCGCGCCCTCGCCCAACGCCTGCAGTGGCTGCCCAGCATGCATCGCCAGCAGGTCATCGGCCAGCCCATCAACCAGCAGCGCCGCGCTATCCCCGACGTCGG
>JACDQM010000121.1 GCA_015657635.1 Roseateles sp. | reverse complement strand
TGCGATAGTTGAGGCGGTCATCGTGTATTCCTTGTGGATTCGGGTTGTTGGGTCGCACCTCAACCTTATCCGGACTCACGATGGCCACCCTCTACGGGCCGCCGACCTCAAAGACTTACACCACCTATTGGGGCATCACCAGCCGGCTGCCCAGTCGGAGCTGCTGGCGGGCCAGCCCAAGCGTGCGCAGTGATTGATTGACTGGCTGGCTGGTTGACGCCGCGTTGCCAGCGCGCGCAATGCGCACTGGGCGCTGCCCGGCCCGGTCGCTTGCGCAGCTGCGCCGAGCTAAGTTGTCGCGACGGCGCTATTTGTTCGATGTTGGCGAGGTACCCATCGCTTCTTCGAACAAGCGCCGCTCGCTGTTCACTGGCAGGCTGTCGTTGCGGATCAGCGCTTCGACCATGCGTGCTGGCAAGCGCATTTCAGTTTCATAGTCGCTGCGGGGAACTTGCCAACCCGCAACTTTCTTCCCTGGCTTGAACGTCGCAATTGCGATGTCCTTTGTGCCTTCAGTCTTCCAATTCGATGCATGACTGAAGCCGGTATCCATCTCCAAGGCGACATAGTCGATGCCCTGGAACACCTCTTCGTAGTAGATCTCCTGTGTCACGGTGCCGAGCGGCAGTTGGCCCTTGGCTCCAAACGAGAGCACCGCAAACTTGCCGCTCTCAAACGGCCCCAACGCACCGACACGCGGCTTGTCGCGCAGCGAGATCGACTTGGCGCTCATCTCCCGCTGAGTGCTGGAAATCAACATCTTTGATGCCAGGTTGGCCGCATGGAAGTACGGCACCTCTCGCAGCTTCGCCAAGAGGCCGTTCGGGTAATACACGTCGAAGCGATGCACCCGCGGCCGGCGGCAGACCTCTGGACGGCCGCCCCAGCCGCAGCTCTCTTCGTTGAGGTCCTCCACCATGCGGTAGGCGATCGCCTCCGCCCCCTTGAGTTCGGGGCTGATGAATTCCTTGGGCAGGCAGAAGGCCGCCGCGAAGGCCGGCGTCACCGCCCATACGAAACGGTCTTGCGTGAAGCGCGCCTTGCCCGGCTGCGGGCCGCTGTAGTAGCCGCGCGGACAGTTGCGGTAGCGCGCCTGAACCTCGGCATCGCTGAGCAGGCGTTGAGCGCCGGCGGCGCCCCGCTCCCCCTGGGCTCGCGCGATGCCGCTTGACCCCAGAACCACAGCGGCGACAAGCGCCAGCAGCAGCGCGGTCAGCTTGCCCTTGCTCTGGAGCGGCAAAGGCGGTTGTTGAGGCCTCATTCGACGGATTCCGTTCTTGATGTGTTGATTGACCCTGATCCGCGCATCGTCACTTCAGGAGTGAGCCCACGCAAGCACCCAAGGGAGGGATCAAACGGCCATGCCGGGCGAAGCGCCCGACGAGGGCCGCTGCACCGCGACTACCGTCACGGATGCGCGCCTTCAATCAATCAATCAATCAATCAATCAATCAATCGGCGTCAGCTTCGCCACACTCAGCGCCAGCCACTTCATGCCGTGGCGGCCGAAGTTCACCTGGGCGCGGGCATCGGCGCCCGCGCCTTCCAGCGTGACCAGCACCCCTTCGCCGAACTTGGTGTGGAACACGCCCTTGCCGACCTTGAGGCCACCGTGTTCCTTGTCTTCTTTCTTCTTCATCGAAGGCGGAACGGGCGGCTCGACCCAGGTCGCCTTGGCGTTATCGACGCGGCCGGCGCCGACCACCGACTTCAGGCCCGAGCCGCGCTGCCAGGCACTCTGGTAGTCCTTCGCAAAGCCGGAGCCAAAGCCCTGGTTGCGCGGCGTCAGCCACTTCAGACAGGCCTCGGGCAGCTCGTCGAAGAAGCGGCTCTTGATGTTGTAGCGGGTCTGGCCGTGCAGCATGCGCGTCTGGCAGAAGCTCATGTACAGGCGCTGGCGGGCGCGCGTGATGGCCACATACATCAGCCGGCGCTCTTCCTCCAGACCGTCGGCATCGGACAGCGAGTTCTCGTGCGGGAACAGGCCTTCTTCGAGCCCGGTGATGAAGACCGCGTCGAACTCCAGGCCCTTGGCCGAGTGCACCGTCATCAGCTGGATCGCGTCCTGGCCGGCCTGGGCCTGGTTGTCGCCAGCTTCCAGCGAGGCATGCGTCAGAAAGGCGGCCAGCGGCGACATGATCTCGCCGGTCTCGGCATCCGGCGTTGCCGCGGCGGCGGCGGCCACCGCATTGGGCAGGCCTTCGGCAATCGCGCCGGGCGAGAGCTCATCCACCGGCAGCGCGACGGCATCCTTGCCAAAGCCCTCCTGCGTGACGAAGGCCTCGGCCGCGTTGACCAGTTCGGCCAGGTTCTCCAGCCGCTCGGCGCCTTCCTTTTCGGTGCGGTAGAAGTCCGCCAGGCCCGAGGTCTCCAGCACCTGCTCGATGATCTCGCGCAGCGTCAGGCCCACGGTCAGGTTGCGCATGGACTCGACCAGATTCACGAAGGCGGCCAGATTGCTGCCGCCCTTGCCGGCTACTGCGCCGACGCTCTGGTAGAGGCTGCGCCCGCTGGCGCGTGCGGCGTCCTGCAACTGCTCGATGGTGCGCGCGCCGATGCCGCGGGTGGGGAAGTTCACCACGCGCAGAAAGCTGGTGTCGTCGTTGGCGTTCTCGATCAGGCGCAGATAGGCCAGCGCGTGCTTGACTTCGGCACGCTCGAAGAAGCGCAGGCCGCCATAGACGCGATACGGGATGCCGGCATTGAACAGCGCCGACTCGATCACCCGCGACTGCGCATTGCTGCGGTAGAGCACCGCAATCTCCTGGCGCGGCATGCCTTGGCGGTGCAGGGCCTGGGCTTCCTCGATCAGCCACTGCGCATCAGCAAAATCGCTGGCGGACTCGTGCACGCGCACCGGCTCGCCGGGGCCGGCCTCGGTGCGCAGGTTCTTGCCCAGGCGACGGGTGTTGCGGCTGATCAGCTCGTTGGCGGTATCCAGGATGTTGCCGAAGCTGCGGTAGTTGTGTTCCAGCTTCACCACCTGCTTGACCCGGTACTCGCGCTCGAAGTCGGCCATATTGCCGACGCGCGCGCCGCGGAAGGCATAGATGCTCTGGTCGTCGTCGCCCACCGCGAACACGCCTTGGCCGCGCCCGGGTGGCGCGAACATCTTCAGCCAGGCGTACTGCAGCTTGTTGGTGTCCTGGAACTCGTCCACCAGCAGGTGCTGAAAGCGGCGCTGGTAGTGCTCACGCACGGCAGCGTTGTCGCGCATCAGCTCGAACGAGCGCAGCATCAGCTCGGCGAAGTCCACCACGCCCTCGCGCTGGCATTGGTCTTCGTAGGCCTGGTAGATCTGCACCAGGGTCTTGGTCTGCTCGTCGCGTTGCTCGATGTCCTTGGGGCGCAGGCCGTCTTCCTTGGCGCCAGCGATGAACCAGCCCACCTGCTTGGGGACGAAGCGTTCTTCGTCCAGCTTCATCGCCTTGATGACACGCTTAATGGCCGAGACGGTGTCGCTGGCGTCCAGGATCTGAAAGCCTTGCGGCAGGCCGGCCAGCTTCCAGTGCGCGCGCAGGAAGCGGTTGCACAGGCCGTGGAAAGTGCCGATCCACATGCCGCGCACATTCACCGGCAGCATGGTGGTCAGGCGCGTCACCATTTCCTTGGCGGCCTTGTTCGTGAAGGTTACCGCCATGATGCCGGCCGGCGAGGCCTGGCCGGTCTGCAGCAGCCAGGCGATGCGTGTGGTCAGCACGCGGGTCTTGCCCGAGCCGGCGCCGGCCAGGATCAGGCAGGGCTCGGCGGGCGCCGTGACGGCGGCGTACTGTTCGGGATTGAGGTTCTTCAGCAGCGCCGTGGGCGCCGATGCGAATACCGCTTCGCTATCGGTGGGAGTCATTGCTGCATTGTAGGAAGGCGTCAGCCAGATAATGGCGGCATGCCTGCCCTCGACCTTTTGCAATGAGCCCCGCCCACGCCGCCGGCATTGATCTGCGCCCGCTCGTGCCCGGCGATCTCGGCTGGGTGATCAGCCGCCATGGCGCGCTCTATGCGCAGGAATACGGCTGGGACCTGAGCTTCGAAGCGATGGTGGCGCATATTGCCGCGCAGTTCGTCGAGCGCTTCGATCCGGCGTGCGAGGCGGGCTGGATCGCGGTTCGCGGCGATGGCACCACCCCGGAGCGCCTGGGTTGCGCCTTTCTGGTCCAGGCCCGCGACGAAGCGACGGGCGCCGCGCTGGACGGCGTGGCCCAGTTGCGCATGCTGCTGGTGGAGCCGGCGGCGCGCGGTCTGGGCCTAGGCAAACAGCTGGTCAGGTGCTGCGAGGACTTTGCGCGCCAGGCCGGCTACCGCCGCATCCGGCTGTGGACCAACAGCCTTCTGAGTGCGGCGCGTGGCATCTATGCCGCCCAGGGCTATCGCCTGATCACGAGCGAGACGCACCACAGCTTTGGGCACGATCAGGTCGGCGAAATCTGGGAACTGGATCTGGATGCGCACTGACACCGACATCACGCCTTGCCCCTGCGGCAGTGGCCGCGCTTTTTCAAGCTGCTGCGGCGCGCTGCATCGACGCTTCGCTGACGATGGCCGGCTGACTGCTCCCAGCGCCGAAGCCTTGATGCGCTCGCGCTACAGCGCCTTCGTGCGGGGCGATCCGGCCTATCTGCAGGCCAGCTGGCATGCCAGCACCCGTCCGGCCGAGCTGGCGCCTGATGAGGCGGGCTTGAAATGGCTGGGGCTGAAAGTGCGGCAGCATCTTTCACAAGATGCCGAGCATGCAACAGTGGAGTTCGTGGCCCGCAGCAAGCTTGGCGGGCGGGCGCACCGGCTGCATGAGATCAGCCGCTTCGTGCGCGAGGATGGCGTCTGGTACTACCTAGACGGCGAGCTGAAGTAGCTCGCGCGCCGCCCGGCGGGTCAGCGGCCCAGGCGCTGCTGGCGCGGCGGCCAGCTCAGCGGATCGCGCCCGAACACGGACAAAAACCAGTTCAGCACCGCAGCCAGCGGCGAACGACGTCCGACAGTCACGATTTCAGGCATGGTGGGTACTCCAGAATTTCTGCATTTCGCGTTGCGATGATGAATGCAACGTGTGACAGCATTGTTTCGGTTGACAGTGCCTGTCGTCTTTCCCCCTTTGTGGGGCAAAACCTGGCCCCAGACCACTTATTCACGGGATGCTGAACATTCTTCACCTCGACGAGCAGCTCGCGGCCATCGACAAGCCGGCCGGGCTGCTGGTGCATCGCAGCGCGCTGGATGCGCACGAACAGCAATTCGCGCTGCAGATGCTGCGCGACCAGCTGGGCCGCCCGGTCTGGCCGGTGCACCGGCTCGACAAGGGCACGTCCGGGGTGCTGCTGTTCGCGCTGTCGGCCGAGATGGCTTCGCTGCTGGGCCAGCTTTTCGAGACGGGCGCCATGGCGAAGCGCTATGTCGCACTGGTGCGCGGCTGGCCGGCCGAGCACGCGGGCCTGATCGAACACCCCTTGGCACGCGACCCGGAGCGCGCGTCGGCCGGGCAGGAACTGCTGCCTTCACGCACGGCCTGGAAGCGGCTCGGCCGCGTCGAGTGGCCGCTGGCGGTGGACCCGCGCTTTGAGACCAGCCGCTACGCCCTGCTCGAAGCACGGCCCCAGACCGGGCGCCGGCACCAGATCCGCCGCCACTTCAAGCACCTGGCCCATCCCATCATCGGCGATGCCACCCATGGCAAGGGTCCGCTGAACCGCGCGGTGGCCGGTTTTCTCGGTCTGCAGCGGCTGTGGCTGCATGCCTGCGCGCTGGAGTTGCGGCATCCGGCCAGCGGCGAGATGCTGCGCTTGCAGGCGCCGCTCGGGCCGGAATGGCAGCGCTTGCGCGAGTGTGGTGAGTGGCTGTGGGACGCTGCGTCGGACGCGGATCAGCCCAACGGCTGATCGCTGGCCAGCCGGGCGTGCAGCAGCAGGTCGTGATGGCGGCCGCCCCAGAAAGCCACTTCGCGCAAGCACCCTTCGAGCTGGAAGCCCAGTTGTTGCGCCAGTTTGAGCGACGGCGTGTTCTCGGCATGGATCATCGCTTCCACCCGGTTCAGCGCCATGCCCTGCGGGTTGTAGCCCCAGGCCAGCACCGCACGCAGTGCTTCGCTCATCAGGCCCTGGCCCCAGGCCGGGCGGGCCAATTCATAGCCCAGGATGCAGCGCCGCCAGCTGCGGTTCCAGTTGAACAGGCCACAGCTGCCGATCAGCTGCCCATCCGACTTGCGCTCCAGGCCCCAACGGGTGCCGGGCGCCGGCAGCAGCCGCCAGCTGGCAAAGGTGCTGACGAGCTGTTCAGCCTGCGCCAGGTCCTGCAGGGGGTCGGTGCCGAACCAGCGCATGGCCTCGCGGTCGGAGTGGATGGCCAGCAGCGCCGGCGCATCGGTCGGCACAATCTCGCGCAGGCGCAGACGCTCAGTCTGCAGGTCAGGGAAGCGGTTTTCGCTCATGTCCCGATTGTGACGCAGCCTCCGCCCGGCAAGTCGCGACAATGCACGGACTGAACGGCCCGCACGGGCACTGCGACCTTGATGACATCCGATGCTTCCAAAGGCGTGCTGAGCGCCGCCCTCGCCTATGCGGCCTGGGGTCTGTTTCCGCTCTATTTCAAGCAGGTGGCCGATGTGCCGGCGCTGGAGGTGGTGGCGCACCGCACGCTGTGGTGCATGGTCTTCGTGCTGGGCCTGCTGGCCCTGCTGCGGCGCTGGGCCTGGCTGGGCGAGGTGCTGAAGCAGCCGCGCGTGCTGGCTGCCTTTGCGGTGTCGGCGCTGCTGCTGTCGCTGAACTGGCTGGTCTATGTCTGGGCGGTGCAGAACGACCATGTGCTGGACGCCAGCCTGGGCTACTTCATCAACCCGCTGGTCAATGTGGCGCTGGGCTTCGTGTTCCTGCGTGAGCGCCCGCGCCCGATGCAGTGGCTGGCGGTGGGGCTGGCGGCAGCTGGCGTGCTGTGGCTCACCGTGCTGACCGGCCGCCTGCCCTGGGTCGCCCTGGTGCTGGCAGCCAGCTTCGGTGTCTACGGCCTGCTGCGCAAGATCGCCAAGCTGGGTGCGCTGGAGGGCCTGGCGCTGGAGACCATGCTGCTGACGCCGGTGGCCGCTGCAGCGCTGGCCTGGTGGACCCACCAGGGCAGCAGCGCCTTTGCGCAAGCGGATATGGCGGACCTGGGGCTGCTGATGTTTGCCGGCCCGCTGACCGCCCTGCCCTTGCTGCTATTTGCTGCTGGTGCGCGCCGCATTCCGCTGGCCACGCTGGGGCTGCTGCAATACATCTCGCCCAGCCTGCAGTTCGGGCTGGGCGTCTGGCTGTATAACGAGCCCTTCGGCGGCGCGCGCGTGCTGGGCTTTGGGCTGATCTGGACTGCGCTGGCGGTCTACAGCGCCGAGGGTCTGTGGCGCAGCCGCCGCCCCCCGGCCTGAAAGCCGCTCAGCTGCGGATCAGGTGATCGAAGGCGGACAGCGCGGCCTTGGCACCGTCGCCAGCGGCGATGACGATCTGCTTGTAGGGCACGGTCGTCACATCACCGGCGGCGAACACGCCCGGCACCGAGGTGTGGCCCTTGGCGTCGACGATGATCTCGCCGAACTTGCTCAGTTCCACCGTGCCGCGCAACCATTCGGTATTGGGCACCAGGCCGATCTGCACGAACACGCCTTCCAGCTCGATGCGCTTGGCCTCGCCAGTGGCGCGGTCGGTGTAGTTCAGGCCATTGAGCTTGCCGCCCTCGCCGGTGAACTCGGTGGTCTGTGCCTGGGTGTGGATCGACACATTGGGCAGGCTCTGCAGCTTCTTCACCAGCACCGCGTCGGCACGCAGCGCATCGCCGAATTCCAGCAGGCTGACATGGGCGACGATGCCGGCCAGATCGATCGCAGCCTCAACGCCTGAGTTGCCGCCGCCGATCACTGCCACGCGCTTGCCCTTGAACAGCGGCCCGTCGCAATGCGGGCAGTAGGCCACGCCCTTGTTCTTGTATTCCTGCTCGCCAGGCACGTTGACGTTTCTCCAACGCGCGCCGGTGGACAGGATCACCGTCTTGCTCTTGAGCACGCCGCCATTGGCCAGTTGCACCTCGATCAGGCCGCCGGGCTCGGAGGCCGGGATCAGCTTGTCGGCGCGCTGCAGGTTCATGATGTCCACGTCGTAGTGCTTGACGTGCTGCTCCAGCGCTGCGGCGAACTTCGGGCCGTCGGTCTCCAGCACCGAGATGTAGTTCTCGATCGCCAGCGTGTCGTTGACCTGGCCGCCGAAACGCTCGGCCGCCACGCCGGTGCGGATGCCCTTGCGGGCGGCGTAGACCGCAGCCGCAGCACCAGCCGGGCCGCCGCCGACGATCAGCACATCGAACGCATCCTTGGCGGACAGCTTGGCGGCATCACGCGCCGCGGCGCCGGTATCGAGCTTGGCCACGATCTCTTCCACCGTCATGCGGCCCGAACCGAAGGGCGCACCGTTCAGGTAGATGCTCGGCACGGCCATGATTTCGCGGGCATTGACCTCGTCCTGGAACAGCGCGCCGTCAACGATGACGGTCTTGACCTTGGGATTCAGCACGCTCATCAGCGACAGCGCCTGCACCACGTCCGGGCAGTTGTGGCAGCTCAGGGACATATAGACCTCGAAGCTGAAGTTGCCGTCCAGGGCCTTGATCTGCTCGATCACGTCCGCCTCGACCTTGGGCGGGTGGCCGCCGGTCCACAGCAGGGCCAGCACCAGCGAGGTGAACTCATGGCCCAGCGGGATGGCGGCAAAGCGCAGGCTTTGCTCGGTGCCGCTGCGCTTCAGCGTGAAAGAGGGACGGCGCGCATCCTGGCCGTCGGTCTTCAGCGTGATCTTGTCGGACATCGCGGCGATGTCCTGCAGCAGCAGCTGCAATTCGCGGGAGCTCTCAGAGTCGCTCAGCGATGCCTCGATCTCGAACGGCAGGGTCACGCGCTCCAGATAGGCCTTGAGCTGTGCCTTGAGGTTGTCGTCCAACATGGTGTGCATCCTTTACTGATTCGATCAAGCGACTTTGAGAGCTGGCCTCCATTGCGAAAAATGAGTCGGCCAGGGGCATCCCCGGCGAGCCGACAGGGCTCGCGGGGCATGCAATTGCAGTGTGGTGAGGAGGAACCTCAACACGGGGTGGGCAGATCGGGTTTAGATCTTGCCGACCAGGTCCAGCGACGGGGTCAGCGTCTTGGCGCCTTCGTTCCACTTGGCCGGGCAGACCTGGCCGGGGTTGGCGGCGGTGTACTGGGCGGCCTTCAGCTTGCGCACGGTTTCCTTGACGTCACGTGCGATTTCGTTCGAATGCACTTCCATGGTCTTGATCACGCCGTCCGGGTTGATCACGAAGGTGCCGCGCAGGGCCAGACCTTCTTCAGGGATGTGCACGCCGAAAGCGTTGGTCAGGGCGTGGGTGGGGTCGCCCACCAGCGGGAACTTGGCCTTGCCGACAGCCGGCGACGTCTCGTGCCACACCTTGTGCGAGAAGTGGGTGTCGGTGGTGACGATGTAGACCTCGGCGCCAGCCTTCTGGAACTCGCCATAGTGCTCAGCAGCGTCTTCGATTTCGGTCGGGCAGTTGAAGGTGAAAGCGGCCGGCATGAAGATCAGCACGGACCACTTGCCCTTCAGCGAAGCCTCGGTCACTTCGATGAACTTGCCGTTGTGGAAAGCCTGGGCCTTGAACGGTTGGACTTGGGTGTTAATCAGGGACATGGTGAGTTCCGTTGTGGTTGCGGGTTAAGGACTGGATCGAATCATATTGCCGCAACTGAACTCTTAGTTTTGATTAATCAAATCGCCACCATTGCCCAAGCCTATTAATCTCAGCTATCGCAGAAAAGTTGTGCGATAGCAATAACTTAGACCGTCAAACTTCCAGCGCCAGCAGCTCTTCAACCGTCTGGCGGCGGCGGATCAGGCGAGCCGTGGCGGCATCGGCGCCCTCGACCAGCACCTCGGCGATCAGTGGCCGGCTGTTGTAGTTGCTGGACATCGACGCGCCATAGGCCCCGGTGTCGTGGATCACCAGCAGGTCGCCGACACAGGCTTCGGCCAGCTCGCGCGGCGCCACCACGCCGCCGTCTTCCTGCGTGAACACATCGCCCGACTCGCACAGCGGGCCAGCCACCACGCTGGGCCGGCTCGGGCGCTGAACGCCGTCGCGCGGCAGCACGGTCATCGCGTGGAAGCTGCCATACATGGCCGGGCGCATCAGCTCGTTGAAGCCGGCGTCGACCAGCACGAAATGGTTGCTGCCGGCATTCTTGGTGGCGCGTACCTCGGCCAGCAGCAGGCCGGATTCGGCCACCAGATAGCGGCCCGGCTCGATCTCCAGCGCCAGCGGGTGGCCCAGCACGCCTTCGGCCTGGCGGCGCGCGGCGTCCCAGAGGCCGAAGTAGTGGGCAGTGTCGATCACCGCATCACCGCCCCGGTAGGGAATCGACAGCCCGCCGCCGGCCGAGATGGCATGCAGCTCATGCCCTGCGGCATGGGCCTGACGCACCAGCTCGACCATGGCGCCACAGACCTCGGCCAGATGCCCGTAATCCACGCCTGAGCCGATGTGCATGTGCAGGCCCACCAGTTGCAGGCCATGCTGGCGCACCGCGTCCAGCGCGGCACCCAGCTCGGTATGCCAGATGCCATGCTTGCTGTGTTCGCCACCGGTATTGGTCTTGTTGCTGTGGCCGTGGCCGAAACCCGGGTTGATGCGCAGCCAGACCTTGTGCCCCGGTGAGGCCGCGCCGAGCTGGCCCAGCATGTCGATGGAGCCGGCATTCACCGGCACGCCATGCTCGACCACGGTGGCCAGCGTCTGCCGGTCCAGCAGGTCGGCCGTGAAGACGATCTCCGAATCCAGGCCGCCAGCGCGATAGCCTGCCGCCAGCGCCCGCAGGATCTCGCCCCGGGAGACCGCATCCACCTTGACGCCCTGCTCGCGCATCAGCCGCAGGATGTGGGTGTTCGAGCAGGCCTTCTGCGCAAAGCGGATGGTGTCGAAGGACTTCAGCGCGGCGATGCGCTCGCGGATGATCTGCGCGTCATAGACCCACAGCGGGGTGCCAAAGCGCTCGGCGAGCGACCACAGCAAGGGGGCAGAGACGGGATGCGGCATGGTGTTGGGCAGCGGGGAGATGAAGCCGGCAGCATGCCTGCGCCTCGCGATTCATTCAAATGCTTTTGTTTCCATCACGCATTCATATCTGATATGTTCAACCATGCTCAGCCACCGCCACATCGAAGTCTTTCGCGCCGTGATGACGGCCGGCAGCGTCACATCCGCAGCCACCTTGCTGCACACCTCGCAGCCGACGGTCAGCCGCGAACTGGCGCGCATGGAGCAGCTGCTGGGCTATGCCCTGTTCGAGCGGCAGGGTGGTCGCCTGCGCCCCAGCCGCCGCGCCTTGGCGCTTTTCGAGGAGGTGCAGCGCGCCTACCAGGGCCTGGAGCAGGTCAGCGCCCGCGCGCTGGAACTCGCCCAAGACGATCTGGGCACGCTGGACCTGCTGTGCCTGCCGGCGCTCAGCCACGCCCTGCTGCCAGCCGCCTGCGCACGGCTGCAGCAGCAGCATGCTGGCGCCGCAGTGAGCATCACCCCACAGGAGCCGCCGCTGCTGGACGAGTGGCTGCAGGCTCAGCGCTTCGATCTCGGCCTGACCGAAAAGGCGCTGCCCGCCGCCGGGCTGGCCATGGAGCAACTGATGAGTGCCGACGAGGTCTGTGTGCTGCCCAGTGCCCATGCCTTGCTGTCCAAGCCCGTTCTCACCCCGCAAGATTTCGAGGGCCTGCCCTTCCTGAGCCTGGGCAGCGCCGATCCTTACCGCCAGCAGGTCGACGCCGTCTTCGCCGCACATGGTGTGCGCCGCCAGCTGCATCTACAGACCCACAGCGCGGTGGCCCTGTGCGAGATGGTGCGTCACGGCCTGGGCGTGGCCATCGTCAACCCCTTGACCGCCCTCGCCTGCGAAGGGCAAGGCGTCACGCTACGGCGCTTCTCGGTTTCGGTGCCCTACGAGGTCTGGCTGGCCCGCCCGCTGCTGCGCGCCCGGCATGGCTTGAGCGATGCGATGCAGGCGGCGCTGCGGGCCGAAGCCCTGGACCTGCAGCAGCGCCTGGGCCAACTGCTGCCGTGAGCCTGTGCAGAAGCGACAAAGCCGGGCAGAGGCCCGGCTTTGTCATCAAGGCTTGAACTCAGCTGTTGGCCGCAGGGCGCAGCAGCGAGGGCCGCGCGCCGAAACGCTTCAGGATGCTCTGCTCGATGCCAGCGGCATCCAGGCCGCACAGCGACATCAGCTTGGCCGGATCGCCATGTTCGATGAACTCATCGGGCAGCCCGAGCTGCAGCACCGGCAGGCTGAGCCCGGCGGCTTGCAGGCTCTCCAGCACGGCACTGCCGGCGCCGCCCATGATGCAGCCGTCCTCCAGCGTCACCAGTGCGTCATGGCTGCGCGCCAGTTCGGCCACCAGCTCATGGTCCAGCGGCTTGGCAAAGCGCATGTTCGCCACCGTCGCATCCAGCGACTCGGCCGCCTTCAGCGCCGGATAGAGCAAGGTGCCGAAGGCCAGGATGGCAATGCGCGGCGTGTCGCCCGGGCGGGCCGCGCCGCGCGTCGACTGGCGCCGGATCTCGCCCTTGCCCCAGGGCAGCGCCTGCATCTGCTTCTGGATCTCGGTGCCCACGCCGGCGCCTCGCGGATAGCGCACCGTCACCGGGCCTGCGTGCTGAAAGCCGGTGAACAAGGCCTGGCGGCACTCGTTCTCGTCAGCCGGGGTCAGCACGGCCATGCCCGGGATGCAGCGCGTGAAGGCGATGTCGTAGTTGCCCGCATGGGTCGCCCCATCGGCGCCCACCAGCCCGGCGCGATCCAGCGCGAACAGCACCGGCAGGTGCTGCAAGGCCACGTCATGGATCAGCTGATCGTAGGCGCGCTGCAAAAAGGTCGAATAGATCGCCACCACCGGCTTCAGCCCCTCGCAAGCCAGGCCGGCGGCGAAGGTGACCGAGTGCTGTTCGGCGATGCCGACATCGTGATAACGGGTCGGGAAGCGTTTGTGAAACTCGACCATGCCCGAGCCCTCGCGCATCGCCGGCGTGATGCCGACCAGACGCGGGTCTTGTTCGGCCATATCGCACAACCAATCGCCGAACACCTGGGTGAAAGTCGTCTTGGGCGGCGTGGCGGGCTTGACGAAGCCGATGCTGGGATCGAATTTGCCCGAAGCCGCGTGGTACTTGACCGGATCAGCCTCGGCCAGCTTGTAGCCCTGGCCCTTCTTGGTGACCACATGCAGGAACTGCGGTCCCCGCTTGTCGCGCAGGTTCTCCAGCGTCGGGATCAGCGATTCGAGATCGTGCCCATCGATGGGGCCGACGTAGTTGAAGCCGAACTCCTCGAAGATGGTGCCGGGCACGACCATGCCCTTGGTGTGCTCCTCGAAGCGGCGCGCAAACTCATACAGCGGCGTGTTCTTCAGCACCGACTTGGCGCCCTCACGCGCCGCGGCGTAGAACTTGCCGCTCATCAGCCGCGCCAGATATTTGTTCAGCGCGCCCACTGGCGGGCTGATCGACATGTCGTTGTCGTTCAGGATCACCAGCACGTCGCCCATCAGGCCGCCATGCGCGATGCCCGCGTTGTTCAGCGCCTCGAAGGCCATGCCAGCCGTCATCGAACCGTCGCCGATGATGGCCACGGCCTTGCGGTTCTCGCCCTTGATCTTGGCGGCCATCGCCATGCCATGGGCGGCCGAGATCGAGGTGCTGGAGTGGCCGGTGCCGAAGGTGTCGTACTCGCTCTCGTCGCGGCGCGGGAAGCCGCTGATGCCGCCCAGCTGGCGCAGGCCGGACATCTGCTCGCGCCGGCCGGTCAGCACCTTGTGCGGATAAGTCTGGTGGCCGACGTCCCACACCAGCCGGTCCTCCGGCGTGTTGAAGACGTAGTGCAACGCGACGGTCAGCTCCACCGTGCCCAGGTTTGAGCCCAGGTGGCCGCCGGTCTTGGAGACCGACTCCAGCACGTAGTTGCGCAGCTCGTCCGCCACTTGCTTGAGATCGGAGCGCGGCAAGCGCCGCAGGTCCGCCGGACTCGCAATGGTTTTCAGCAAGGGATAGTTCATCACCCGAGGTCTCAGCTCAATTCTCGCGCTCGACAACCTTGTCAGCCAGCAGGCTCAACCAGGCCGTGTTGGCCAGCCCGCTGGCGTTCAGGGCACGGTGAGCCTCATCGCGCAGCCGGCAGGCATAGGCCTTGGCTTCTTCCAGCCCCAGCACGCTCACATAAGTGGGCTTGTTGGCATCCTGATCCTTGCCGGCCGTCTTGCCCAGCACCTCCGAGTCCTGCGTCACGTCCAGGACATCGTCGACCACCTGGAAGGCCAGACCGATCGCCGCGCCATAGTCCGACAGCGCCTGCCAGGACTTGGGCGTGCTGGCGCCGCAGGCCGCGCCCATCAGCACACTGGCCTGCAGCAAGACACCGGTCTTGCGGCGGTGCATATCGCGCAGCGATTGCTCGTCCAGTTGCAGGCCGACGCTCGCCAGATCGATCGCCTGGCCGCCGGCCATGCCGGCGTGGCCGGCCGAGCGCGCCAGCAAGGCACACAGCTTGGCCTGCAGAGCCGGCTCGACACCGCTGTCCGGCGTCAACACCTCGAAGGCCAGGGCCTGCATGGCGTCGCCCGCCAGCATGGCCTGCGCTTCACCGAAGGCCACATGGACGGTCGGCTTGCCACGGCGCAGCACGTCGTTGTCCATGCAGGGCATGTCGTCATGCACCAGGGAATAGGCATGGATCAGCTCGACCGCACAAGCGGCGCGCATCGCTGCCTCGGCCTCGCCCTGCACTGCTTCGCAGGCCGCCATCACCAGCAGCGGGCGCAGCCGCTTGCCGCCGTCGAGGACGGCGTAGCGCATGGCCTCACCCAGGCCGGCCGGAGCGGATGCGGGCACCCACTGCTCCAGCGCCAGTTCGACACCACGCAGAGAGCGCTGCACCCATTGTTCAAAAACGCCAGCGTCCATCGCTCAGGAATCTCCCCATGGCTTCAAGTCCCCACCCTCCAGCACCTTGACCTGCTGTTCAACCGCTTGCAGTCGCTCACGGCAGAAGCCGAGCAACTCGGCCCCGCGCTTGTAGCTGGCCAGCAGTTGATCGAGAGGCAGTTGACCGGCCTCCATGGACGCTACCAGACGCTCCAGCTCATCGAGCGCCTGCTCGTAACTGGGTGAAACGGCATCCTTCTGGGACGCGTTCTTGGCACTGGCGGAGGATTTGGTCATTGCGGAAATGCGAAACGGCGATTGTAGTGGGGCGAAACTTGGCCCCCGCCCCCCGTAGGGGTGAATGCTGTCAGCCCGGCGCCACAGCCGGCCCGGCCGGCGCAGTTTGCCCC